>JAPLKI010000022.1:0-300000 GCA_026388155.1 Elusimicrobiota bacterium | reverse complement strand
CCGTTGCGCCTGCGGTGAGGCTTTGGAAAGTCATGCTGGCAATTGAAAGCGTCGTTCCCGCCGATTGTGTGGCTATATTCACCCCGAACTTGCCGCCACTTATGGTATTAGAGGAAAGATTAATAACGCCGGAATTATTCTCGTCCAGATAAATGCCCGCGCCCTGCGAGCCGCCGCTGAACGTGCTTGAAGAAAGCGCCAGATTCACGTTGCCCCCGGCAAACCAGAGGGCTACGCCAGTGGTGTTAGTGGCAACGAAGACGCTCGAGTTGAGAATGGTCCCGGTGGAGCCGCTGATGTAAGCCGCCGTAGAACCCTGGATATAAGAATCAGCTATGGTGTTGGTGGCGGAATTAAGGATATAAAGCGCATAATTACCGGCGGTAGTGCCATTGCTGGTCATGGTGGAATCAGAGATGGTGTTGTAATCCGCGCCAGTGACCAGGGACACGCCGGTTCCCGACGGATTGGAGATATAGGAATGCGTCACAATATTGGAGTCGGAATTATTAAATATCAAGAGGGCGGAATAGGCGACGGTGTTATTAGTAATGGTGCTGAAAGACACTTCGCTGTTTGAGCCGGTAATCTTCAGCCCATTGGCAGATTGTACAGTAATGCTTGAATATGACACCGTGCTATAGCTCGAAACCGCAATACCCGCAGTCAAAATCTTCTCACCTGAAATCACATTAACACTTGAGATATTTACCGAAGCCGACGAGGCCAATATGCCGTAAGCCACAGTATTCGTGGAAATAACATTAATCCCCTGCACGGTCACGCTGTCGTTCATTATCTGGAACGCCGCCGTGGAAAGCATAGGCGGATTTACAGCGGGCGCCGAACTGACAAAAGTCGGGTCCGCCATTATCTTCAGCCGATACCCGTTGTTAGCAAACCCCTGCACCGTCACTTGCTCCGAATAAGTTTCCGTATCCCGTATAACCACACAGGTCGGAGTATTTAAGGTAATTGTCAGCGCATTTATGGCCGCCTGTATGGAGGTGTAGCTGCCGGTGCCGCCTTTTGTTACATCAACGCTGTAGCCGCAGCCGGCGGGCTTAGGCCAGGAAGCTGCGGTCCAGCCTGGGGACATCAGCACCGCCGGATCGTGAAGAACGCGTATCGTGGCGGTGGATGAAATCCCGTCATAGCCGTGCCAGGCCAGGTCCAAGCCGCCGGCATTATTGCGCCAACCAGACCACCGCAGGCGCGGGTTGTTCTGGGTTTGCGCCCCGCCCGATATGTTTTGCCATGCGCTCCAAGTTTAACTATTGTAAATACTGCGCTTTATATTTATCACAGAGTTCGTAGTATCGGAGCCGGACCACACCATGTAAACATTACCCAGCGCGTCAGCCGCCACCTTTGGGTTGCTCTGAGGAGCTTCCGGTATAATTTGCGCATAAGCCCAGGTTGACCAACTTCCCCCCGGGGGCCTGACCGTGTATTTGATCTGGCTTTTGGAGTAAGTAGTGTCCGCGGAACTCCAAACCGCCATAAGGTTGCCGGCGGAATCTATGGTAAGCGAGGGATCCCCTTGATCCGCGCCGTTCCCGTCGGTAAAGATACTCGTCAAGGTGCCCCATGAACCTGCAGCGGAGCGCGAAGAATAAAGAATGACCGGCGTAGCCCAGGCGAGGGAAGCCACCGCATGTCTTAGCGCAATATGCACCCCGTCTTTTGAGTCTATGGCTAGCGACATGGAAGAGTAAATCTTGCCATCATTGTTGATTTCAACATATGGGGTCCAGGAACCTGTGGCGGTACGCGAAGAATATCTTATTGAGCTGCAAACATTGCCGCAATCCTGACCAGTCCATACAATATGTAATCCGTTTTTAGAATCCACCCCTATACTAAAGCCCCCCTCGACGCCCTGATAAGAGTGGGCCGGGATTTTGACATACGGGGACCAGCTTGTGCCGGGTACGGCGGCCGAGGAGTAGACGCATTTGCTTTCCACGCCGCCGGAAGTGTCAAGCGAACTATTTTTCCCGCCCCAAACCAGGTGCAACACGTCATTTGAGTCGATAGCCAAGGCGGGATCCGACTGATCATAGGAATTTGCCGAAGGCACGTCTCCGGCGGTCTCAATGGGAGCAGCCGTGGTGTCGGCCCAACTGGCGCCATCGTCGGTGGAGCGCGCCAGAAAAATGCGTTGTTTTCCATTGTAAACCTTAACGTAAACTAAATATAGGTCGCCTTTGGAGTCGCGCACCATAGACTTCTCCATGGGGATGTTATCCTTAGAGACCGCGCTGGAAACGACACCGGTGCCGCTAAAATCCCCGCTTGCCTCTGCTCCTACGCTTATTGTCGGTTCTGGAGATGAGAAAGATCTAACCTGCATATCATCGATCTGTTCACTTCCCGGAGCACTCCCGCCCCAGCTGCCAATTTTAAGCAGAGTACCGGCAGAAGGTGTGCGAGTAGTAGCTGACACCTTCTCTGTTCCATTAACAAACACCTTCACATTCGAACCCCACGCTTGAATTTTAAGAGTGTACACGGTACCTGTAGTAAAAACATTGGAAACGCTGCCTATTTGAACTCCCCCGGAATTAATTTGAATTACATCATAGCCCCAACTGCCGAACCACACACTAATATCCCCCAATTCCACATGCATTCCCTCACAGTCAGAAGCCAACGTATATTGGAATTGAATTTCAAAATCTGTGCTACTGTTAACAGTAGCTTGAGAATTATCAGGCGTATTCACTGTACCTACTCTAACGCCTTTATTGGTTTGTATATGCCAATTACCGCTTGTCAGAGTCCAGCTGCCGCCTAAGCCGGAAGATGTATTCGCTCTGGTGAAATCGTCCCAAAAGGTAAATGTGCCGCCCTTATCGCTTACGCTGGTCACACCTGTATTTCCATAATACATATAAATTGTTTTTGCTGAGCTTGCCGGAATTGAAGGAACTTTCACCCAGATTTTAGTGGAAGCGGTATTTATGCCGGACTCTATCCAATAGTTCAGCAAAGTGTTCCCATCAGAATCAGTAAATCTTATATCCCCGCAATCCGAGCGCATCTTGCCCGCTGATATCAGAGAAGCTGTGTCGGTGGTGACCAATACCTGATAATCTGTCAAAGGTGAAGTTGTTGAATTTGAAACCAGAACTGGTTTACGATAATTCCAATTAACTAACGCGCCTGCTTCAGCAAATCCTGCGGCGGCAAAAAAAAGAAAAGCGAAAATTACAAATATATGACAACAGGGAACGTTGTCAAAACGCTTAAATGTCTTCAATTTAAGGGACAAAATATCACCAGCGCGCGCCTTAACGCGGTTCAGTGTACCCTTCAATTTTCCCCGTTTATACAGCATCATGTTAATCCGCTTAACTTTACATTTTAGACAATGACAAAAATGTAAAGTTAAGCTTTTTTACCGTCGGTGCAGCAACTACTTTATTATCGCCAGTTTTTTTATTGTACTGGCGGTATCGCCTGTGCCGGTATTTTTTACTTTCACCTCGTAAATGTAAATGCCGGAGGCTACTTTGCTGTCAATATTCCAGGTAAATTCATATTTTCCCCCGCTCAATAAATTCCAGCCCGCGTCCGAATCGGAAAATTCCTTAATAACCCGGCCGTCAATTCCAAAAACCATTATCTGTTTTTTCAGCGAGCTGATATCCGATTCCAGGTGGAAAATGACGCTCTTCGAGGCGGGGTTCGGGAATGCGTAGACCTTATCCTTCTTCAACAGCGTTCCCAAGGGACTTATTTCCAGGTTCTGCCCCTCTTTCAACTGAACATTAAACTCTTTCGCGCCTTCCGCAAGCCCGATTATCTTTACCGTGTATTTGCCGGGCAACAGGTTGTTTATTTTAAATTTCCCCGCCGCATCCACATCTGCGGTTGAAATCTTTCTCCCCCCTTGATAAAGCTCCACATAAACTCCTGCCCCTTCAGTCTTACTCACACCTTTAGCCTTCAGCCTTAAGCCTTCAGCCTTATTGTACCCCTCTATGTTGCCCGAAATGCTGGCAAGCTCGAAAGTGACCGATAGCATAAAATCGACATCCGCTGTGGCGGAGGGTATCCCGTCTTTTGAGATATCGCTTATTATGTCGTTCGCGCTCCAGGTGGCGTGAACAGTGTAGCTCCCGACAACTATTCCCGTAAGCGAATAGCTCCCCAGCCCATCCGACGAGGTATAATCGGACGCGCGCAAAATCTCCGCCGTGTCAAAGGCCTCCACCAGAACCCCTGTTATGCCAACGCTTGATACCGTCAGCACATGGCCGTCTATCCTGCTCTCGGGATACGGCCGCGCCTGCGCGCTGGTTCCGTTTGAAAGCTCGGACCAGTTGCCGGCGTCATCCGCCGTCCAGAGCCGCAGATAATAAACAAGCGCCGGGGTAAGCCCAGTCAGTTCAGAACTTCCCCGCGAGCCCGCGCTCACATTCGCGGTTGAAACGGTTATTTGCGCGGCCAAAGTACTGAAACTTACCTGCGGGTCTAAAGCGTATTGGATTTTATATTGGCCGGTCAGCAGCGTTCCGCTTGAAGCGTCGTCGCCGGTAAACGACCAGCTTGCGATTATAGTCCCCGGCAATGGGCCTGTGGAGGCTGTCAGGTCCGTGACTGCCGCCGGCGGCGTATTGTCAATGAAAGTGAAGGTTGAACCCGCGGCCCCGAATGACAGGATGTTCGCGGGCACCGCATTGTCCGCCGCATCCACCGTAACATAGTAACTCACGTTAGCGGCTAGAGTTGACTTGAGCGTTTTGTTTACGGCGTAAGTCCATGAGGTTGTCCCCGAAACCGAGGTGCTTGAGGGCGAAACCGTCCAGTTTCCGGATTTGAAATTCCACCATTTATCGTCGCTCAAACGCTTAAGCCGTATCTCCGCCGATTTAACGCCGGAAACCGCGTCGGAGGAGGTTCCCGAAACGGCATTGAGCGAATTAATGGTTGAGCCGTCCGCCGGCGACAGTATGCCCGCCGACGGCGGATAGCCGTCAAAAGTGAATACGGCGGTTGAATAATCCGCCGAATAGTTTCCCTCCGTGTCGCTTGAGCGGGCGATTACCCAATAACTTACGCCTTCCGTCCATGGGATCGCCTCGGCGTAATTCCAGGCTGCATTTCCGGCGGCGGCGAACCACTGGCTCCCCGGAGCTAAAAACGCCGTTCCGTTCCAGTAAAGCCCCGCGGAGCTGTCTTTAATGCTCAGCTCGGTTCCCGCAAGCGGATGGGACAGGGTGTCGTCAGCCGTGCCGGAAATGACCGCGAGGGAAGAGTAGTAAGCCGAGCCGGGAACGGTTATGCCTGCAATGGGGCCGCCGACGAACTTTAATATCTTGAACACGTCAATACCGGAAAGGGTTACGGTACTGCCCGCCGCGTCTGCCGCCCTTACGGAGATATAGTTAGTAGCGGCGTTGGCAAGCGCCGCGAAAGCTACGGCCCAATTGTCCGCATAAACCGTGGCGCCCGCGGGCAGTTGGGCAATTGTAGTCCAGTCAAGAGCATTCGCGTCCGCGGTCCCCGGATGCGTGCTCGCGCTATATTGGATAGTTTGCAATCCGGAGCCGTAGTCAAAAAAATCCACGTCATAAATCGCCCCGCCGTCATCTTTCCGCCAGGTGGTCTCGCCGGACGCATTGTTGATTATAGAAGGCGGGACGGTGTCTTTTAAAATATAGAACGCGTCAACCGTTGAGGTGGAGTTGTTATTATTATCAAAAGCGCGCACGCTGACATAGGAAGTACCGCCGGGGAGCAGCGTCCAGAGGCCGGAGGGTATAGGCCAGGGGTCCGAATAATCGAACGAATTTATATCCGTCAGCACGGGAACCCAATCCGAAATCAATGTGCCCGTCTGCGCCATACCCGTGGTTATTTTTACCTCCGCCTGCTTTAACAGCGCCCCGCCTGTATCGGCGAAAGCCACTTTATAGACGCCGGAGTTTGAATTACGCCAGATCTTGTCGCCCGTCTGGTTGACCGTGATGGTCGGGCTTGAGAAATCCAAAGCGGGGTTGGCTTTTGTGGAGGTTGAGCTGAGATCCGTCCAGCCCGTGTAGGCGCCGATGGAGTTATACGCCCGCACGGAGGCGTAGTAAACGAACTTGTCGCTAAGGCTGTCAAAAACCGCGAAAGAATTTGCCGTATCGGAAGACGCCGCGTTCTGCGTATGGGCCGCATCGCTTGAAATTCTGGCTTCGTATCTTGTGCCGGCGGGATTGTCGCGCGTCCCCCAGTTGGCCTGCAGCGACCACATCCCCACCCCCGTAAATTGCGCGGTTGAAGGCTGTACGGCAAAAGTGACCGTGGAGAAAACGGGAGAGTACTCCGTTTCAACACCATAAAAGTTCCGCGCCTTAACCCTGAAATGATAGGCCGTATTGGGCACAAGCCCTCCGAAATCATATCCCGCGGCGGAGAGCCAGCCGGCGCCGGACACACCTGAGCTAAAGCCCGCATCCTGCGCGCGCTCCGCTAAATATTCGGTTCCGGCCACGGCGGCTCGCCAGACATCGCTTTTGGTTATTGTTCCGTCAAAGCCGCCTAATATCAGAAGTTTCCCTCCAACCCCGGCCATTGAATGGAATTGGCGCGAAGGCATTGAAGTCAGAGCGGCCCAGCCGGCCAAAGACCCGCCCGCGTTTATAAAACTCCTCCACACGCCGTCCTGCGCGTTGGAACCGTCGGTCCCGCCGGACATGAATATAGCGCCTTCGGCCTCAATCATCGCGTGGCCGTAAAGCGCTTTGGGAAGCGCGCTGTCCCCCGTCCAGCCGCCAATCGAGCCGTCGGAATTCAACTGCGCCCTCCAGACGTCAGGTTTGGCGGAAGTCCCGTTATTACCGCCTGAAACATAAATCCAGCCGCTCCCGGTCAACGCCATGGAATGGAAATATCTCGCTTCGGGAAGCAGGGCAACCTCCGTCCAGCCGCCCAAAACGCCGTCATCAGAAACTTTCGCGTACCACGTTTCCTTACGGGCCCCGCCGTTATATCCGCCTGAAACATAAATTATGTTCTCGCCAGTGGCGGAGGCGTGGCCGTACCTTGCCTGCGGCAGAGGCGGGGCCTGCTCCCACTGTCCTACAGTTCCGTAAGAGCTGACAATGGCGGACCACACCGTTGACTGCGGAACGCCGCCGTGAAGCCCGCCTGTCACATAAAGCCGTCCCTTTAAAGCCGACATCGTATGGCCGTAGCGGGACTCCGGCAGAGATGTGGTCTGTGTCCACTGGCTTACGGCCCCGTCCGCGCTGACTTGCGCGGACCACACTTCCGCTCTGTAATTTGTTCCGTCGGTTCCGCCGGAAATAAATATTCTGTCGCCCGAAACGGCGGCCGCCTGGCCATATCGCGCGGCAGGCATATTTGACGCAGCCAACCATCCTGATATTGCGTAGCCTGGGGGATTCCCCCCCGAACCCCACCATATACCGGCATTGTTCGGGCCCGCGTTCCTGGCCCCGACTTGAGGAGGAACAGCCGCAAGCGTTATTGAGCTTGAATAAGCATACCCGCTGCCCGCCTGTTCCCCGTTCGCGAGAGTTTGCAATCTCATGTAACAAGTGGTGTTAGGCGGCAGCCCCGATTCAAAAACTGCCGAGAGTGTCACCGTTTCAGAGGAAAGCGACACTGTGGTGAAATTATTGGTTGAAAGCTCGCATAAATATTTTGAGCCGTCGGAATTTCCGTTATTTTGCCAGCCTACCTGCGCGCTTGACAGCCAAAGCGTGTAATTGGCCAGCGCGGGCGGCACGGGCGGGGTGACAGTTGAACCGAGAATAAGTGGTTCTGAAAGGTCCATGTTATTCCCCAACGCTCCGACCCTGAACGCGTAAGCCGTATTGGACCTGAGCCCGTTAAAAGGCAGGGCAAAGGGACCGGGATAAAGGGCGGGGGTCAGCGAAGAGACGGCGACACTCGCGAATTCGTCGGTTGAACCCTCAACAAAATACTTTGTCCCGGGGCCATTACTGTTTGAAAGCCATTTAACCGTTATTGAAGTCGCGGCAATGTTTGCAAAATTCTCCGTGGAAGAACCCGGCTGGACGGAATAAGTGGAGCTGGATAGCGCGGCGGCAAAGTTTACTGTGCCCGCCCAGTTAAGCGAGCCCGCCCGGAAGAAATAAGTGGTGTCGGGGAAGAGGGCAGGGACAGATAGGCTGAAGGCTGAAGGCTGAAGGCTGAAGGAAGAATAAACGACGCCGGAAAAATTGGAGGCGGTGGAGGCCTCCACAATGTAGCCTTCACAGGTTGCGCTTGACGGAGTCAGCGGCAGCGCAGTCCAGTTTACCGTCGCGCTTGTGAAATATACACTTGTGACTTGTGCTCCTGTGACTTGCTGGCTTAGTGTCGGCGTGGAGCCCGGTACCGCAAAATAGTCGGTAAGTCTGCCGCCGGCGTTGACGGCGGCCACATGCGTGTAATAGGTGGTGTTGGGGAACAAGTTATAAGTTATGAGTTGTGAGTTGTAAGTTGTAGAGGAAAAAGCGATATCAGAAAAATCCACTGTGGACGAAACCTGCACGAAGTAGGGAATACCTGTGGCGTTGCCGTTGGCATCCCAGTGGACGGTAAGGGAGTCTGTATAAACATCGGTGAAAGCGGGGTCGGCGGGGCCGGGCACAATAGCCTGCGTTATGGTGGAGCCTAGCGTCAGCCAGGAATAATCCGTCATCCCGGCCGAGTTGTAAGCCTGCGCGCGGAAGTAATAAGTGGTGTTGGATGAAAGACTGGATACTGAATACTGGCTACTGGATACTAGACTGGAAGATGTAACAACCGAAAAATCAGAAACCGATGAAACCTGAATCTTATAGCTGGCGCCAAGTCCGTTGAAGCCTCCAGCCTCCGTACCGGAAGACCAGTTTACAATAATGCTTCCGGAAGAAATATTCATAAACAACGGCCCGCTTTGCGGCAGAGCTACAGCCGCCAGCGTATAGGTGGAAAATCCGATCACTTCGGTGGTCTCCGCGCCGATGGCATTTCGGGCCTTCGCTTTAAAGAAATACTGCGTGTTGGGCGACAGCGCGGTAAACGAAGAAGCCACTCCGGGGTCATATTCTTCGTTGATACCCAAAGTTGAGCCATTGTCGCCGCCACTGACATAAATTTTGCCTCCGACAACCGTACCGGCCGCTCTGTCGCGGGCTGTAGGCATCGCGGCTTTGCTGGTCCAAGTGTTCACAGCGGGATCGTATTCCTCGTTCTCGGTCCCGAGACCGCCGACGCCGCCGATGGCATATACTTTTTCTCCCACGGCGCAAACGGCCAGGTTGGAGCGGCTCGCGGACATCGGCGCTCTTGTCGACCATGTATTGGTAACAGGATTATATTCTTCGTTGATGTTTACAGGGGAACTTGTGTTTCCTCCGACAACATACACTTTGCCGCTTACGGCCGCGGCCCGGGCGCCGCCGCGGCTTGTGGGCATCGGCGATCGCGTTATCCAGGTATCGGCGCCGGGATCATATTCTTCGTTCGTATTTAAATTTGTTGAGCCGTTCACTCCGCCGATAACATATATTTTCCCTCCCGCAACAGCAGCCGGGAGCCAGGAACGCGCGGTTGTCAGCGGCGCTTTTGTGGCCCATGTGTTTGCAACCGGATCATATTCCTCGTTTAGATTATAATCAGCGCCGTAGTCGCCCGCCCTGCCGCCGATGGCGTAAACCTTGCCGCCCACAGCCGCGGCTGCCAGATAATTCCTGCTTACCGGCATGGGAGCTTTTGAAAGCCACGTGTTGGCAACAGGGTCATATTCCTGGTTATCATTAGTGGCTGAGCCGTATTCATGCCCGCCAACGACGTAAATCTTGCCACCGACAGCCGCGCCGGCGGGGCCGCTGCGGGCAGCGGGCATTGCCATTTTTGTCACCCATGTATTGCCGTTCCGCCAGGGTTTATAGACGCCGCTCATAGCCACTGCCACTCCGGACAGACCTGTTTCAAGTCCTGTAAATGCGGGCGTGCCTGCATAGCCGGAAGCCGTTATTGAATTACTGGATACTTCGTCAAAGTAAATATTCGCAGGCGTTTCCACCCAGGTCATGGTTGAGCCGAGCGTTTTGTAATACGTTATTATCCCGTTTTTGTTTATGGCCGCCACGCGGCCGTAATAGGTGGTATTGGGCGAAAGGCCGGGCAATACCGCGTTGAGGTTGTATGTGTCGGACGACGCCGCCACCAGTCCGAAAGCGGAATCTGTGGACGCCTGCACCCGGTATAAGGTGACGCCTGTGGGATTGGCGCTTTGGGTCCAATTAACCGTGACGGCGTTTGAGCTTACGGTCGTATACAGCGATGTTGTGGTATCCGGGACAGCCGCCAGCGTGTAGGTAGAAAATCCGATTACTTCGGTGGTCTCCGCGCCCAGGGCATTGCGGGCTTTAGCCTTAAACTGGTACAGCGTGTTAGGCGTCAGCGCGGTGAAAGTTGACGCCACGCCGGGGTCGTATTCTTCGTTGGCTGCTAAAGGACTTCCGGCATATCCCCCGACCGCATACAGTTTGCCGTTAATCGCGCCGGCAGAAAAGTTATAACGGGCAGTAGGCATTGCCGCCTTAGTAGTCCAGGTATCAGATATGGGATCGTACTGTTCGTTGGTGTTCAACCAAGTCCCGTTATAACCTCCTAAAGCGTATAGCTTGCCACCTATCGTTACCCCGGCGGATAATCGCTGACGGGCCGTGGGCATCGGCGCTTTAGCAGCCCAGCTATCAGCCGCAGGGTCATACTCCTCGTTGATAGCCACGGAACCGCTGCCATCATCACCACCTACTACGTACAGTTTGCCACCTACCACCCCGGCTGCCACATCTTTTCGGGCTATTGGCATTGGCGTTTTAGTGGCCCAGATATCAACCGCGGGGTCGTATTCCTCATTGCTGTTTAGAGTTGTGTTACCGTCAGAGACCCCACCCACTGCATATAGCTTGCCGCTTATTACACCCACTGACAAAGTATTACGGGCCGTGGGCATCACCGCTTTTGTAGCCCAACTATCAGACACCGGGTCATACTCCTCGTTGGTGTTCGTGCCGCCGACCCCTCCCACGGCATACAGCTTTCTGCCGATTACTCCCACTGCCAGCAAATTACGGGCCGTGGGCATTGCCGCTTTGATAGCCCATGTGTTGGCAACGGGGTCATACTCTTCGTTGGTATTCACTTGACCACCACTACTCTGCCCCCCCACCACATACAGCTTACCGCTTATTACGCTGCCTGATAGCTGTTTACGGGCCGAGGACATTGGGGTTTTTACTGCCCATGTGTTTCCATTGCGCCACGGCTTATATGCGTTGTTCATAGCCACCGCCACGCCCGATAAGCCAACCTCAAGCCCGGTAAACGCGGGGTTGGCGGCGTAGGCCGCGGCCGTTATGGCGGTGCTGGATACTTCGTCAAAGTAAATATTCGTCGGTGTTTCCACCCAGGTCATGGTTGAGCCGAGCGTTTTGTAATCCGTTATTATCCCGTTTCCGTTTATAGCCGCCACGCGTGCGTAATAAGTGGTGTTAGGGAAGAGGTTGCTGGTTATCAGTTGCTGGTTGCTGGTTGTAGAAGAGCTGGAAATAGCCGAGAAGTCGGAAGCGGTGGAGAGCTGTGCATAGTACATCGTCCCGTTGGGATTGGCGCCTTGCGCCCAGTTAACCGTAACGGCGATTGAGCTTACACCCGTAAACGCGGGCGTTGTGGTACCCGGTATAGCGGCCAGCGTGTATGTGGAAACCGTAATTTCCCCCGTCTCCGCGCCGATGGCGTTGCGGGCCTTGGCTTTGAAGAAATACTGCGTGTTCGGCGTCAGGGCTGTAAACGACGACGCCACTCCGGGATCGTATTCTTCGTTGGTATTCAATAAACCGGTCCCGCCCATTCCCCCCAAGGCATACAGTCTGCCGCCTATTACTCCGGTTGATGGATTTTCACGGGCCGTGGGCATTACCGGTTTTGCCGCCCAGGTATTGGACGCGGGGTCATACTCCTCGTGCACATTGGAGTAACTGCTCCCATCCCAGCCCCCCACGGTATACAGCTTGCCGCCTATTACTCCAGCTGACAAACTATCACGGGGCGTGGGCATTACAGCTTTTGTCGTCCAGGTAGTGGTTATGGGGTCATACTCCTCGTTGGTATTCAATACACCAACCGCATTCCCTCCCCCCGCCGCATACAGCTTGCCGCCTATTACTCCCACAGATAAAGAACCGCGGGCCGTGGGCATTACCGTTTTTGTCGCCCAGGTATTTGCCGCGGGGTCATACTCCTCGTTGATGTTTACCTGGCTAGTCCCGTTATACCCGCCCAAGGCATATAGCTTGCCGCCTATTACGCCGCCCGCGGACAATTCACGCCGGGCGGTGGGCATTGGCGTTTTTGTCATCCAGGTATTGGAAGCAGGGTCATACTCCTCGTTGTTATCTACGAAATGATCCCCCTGAGCGTCATTATAATACCCCCCCACGGCATACAGTTTGCCGCCTATCACTCCGGCCGATAAATAACTGCGGACCGTAGGCATTACCGCTTTGGCCGCCCAGGTATTTGCCACAGGGTCGTACTCTTCATTTTTATTGTAATAAGTGCCCCCCCCATTATCCCCGCCCACGGCATACAGCTTGCCGCCTATCGCTCCGGCCGCAAAAAACCAGCGTGCAGTGGGCATTCCGGTCTTTGGCGTCCATTTATTGCCGTTACGCCAGGGTTTATATGCGTTATTAATGGCCAATGCCACTCCGGATAGGCCGGTTTCAAGCCCGGTGAACGCGGGCGTGGCCGCGTAGCCGGAAGCGGTGATTGAAGTGCTGGATACTTCGTCAAAATAAATTGATGTGGGCGCTTCCACTAAAGTCATGGTTGAGCCGAGCGTTGTATAAGCCGTCATTACCCCGTTGCCGTTTACAGCCGCCACGCGAAAGTAATAAGTGGTATTAACGACCAAGCCCCGGAAACTCGCGCTGAGATTATAAGAATTCGTAACAAACCCCACTCCGAAGGCTGGATCAAAAGACATCTGCGTTCGGTATAAGGTCGTGCCCGTGGGATTGGTGTTTTGAGTCCAATTGACCGTAACGGCGTTTGAGCTTACGTCCGTAAACGCCGGCGTTGCTACGCCCGGGAGAGCGGCCAGCGTATAGGTGGAAACGGCAGCGGTTTCAGCTGTATAAGTAACCCCGTCGGATTGGCGGGCTTTGGCTTTGAAGCTATACTGCGTGTTGGGCGTCAGCGTGGGGAAAGTGAAAACCACGCCGGGGTCGTACTCCTCGTTGATAGCCGTTCCGCCAATGCCCCCGATGGAATACAGTTTGCCTTTGACAACCGGGGTGGCATGCTGGTAGCGGCCTGTCGGGATTGCGGCTTTGATAGTCCAGGTGTCCGCCAAAAGGTCATATACCTGGTTGTAGGTCAAAGTATTCGAGCCGCCTGTTACGTAAATTTTGCCGCCTATAACCGCGGCGGCGGGCTGTCTGCCGGGAGCCATCGGTATTGCCGCTTTCGGTGTCCAGGTATTGGCCACTGGGTCGTATGCTTCATTAGTTGTCAAATTGCCGGCGTTCATTCCGCCTATAGCATAAATCTTGCCGCCGTACGACTCGGCAACAAGATATTTGCGGGCCGTCGGCATCACGGCTATTCCCGTAGTCCAAGTGTTTGTTACCGGGTTGTATTCCTCGTTGGCATTTGTCCACGTGGTGCCGGTGTCTCCTCCTACCACGTATATCTTGCCGCCTACTGCCGCTATACCTTGAGCGGCGCGGGCGGTCGGCATTACGGGTTTAATCGTCCAAGTGTCTGCCACAGGGTCGTATTCTTCATTTTGGTTCTGCTGCCCGGTACTGTTGTATCCGCCTATCGCGTAAATCTTGCCGCCGGCGACTACTCCGGGAAAGGTACCGCGAACCATCATCATTGGGGCTTTGGTACCCCAAGTAGCCGTCACGGGGTCGTATGCTTCATTTGTGGTTAAAAATGAGCCACTGACCCCGCCTATAGCGTAAACCTTGCCGCCTATAGCCGCACCCGCAAGGTCGCTGCGCCCCGTGGGCAGTACAGCCTTTGTCGTCCATTTATTTCCGTTGCGCCAGGGCAGCGTATATGTCCCGTTTATGGAAACATTCACCCCCGAAGAGCCGGTCTCCAGACTGCTGAAGGCGGGATTGGGAGCGTAGATGGAAACGGTTATTGAATTGGTCGTAACTTCATCAAAAAAAACATTAGTCGGCGTCTCCACAGCTCCCGCAAAGCGCGGCAAAAAAAACACAATACTCAGAACCGCGCCGATAAGAACAAAACCGGGTACGCGATAAGGGATGTTGTTTAAAGTCTTAGTGTTTGGTATTTTTAGAGACAAAATACCGCCAACCCGCGCCTTAATGCGATTTAGATCGCTGCGTCGCAAAGCTTTTCGCAACGGCTTTGATGGAAAAAGCGTAAAATATATTTTTTCGCTTTTTATGAGATGTGACAAATTCTATCCCCCCCGTATGATAACGCGCGTTATATACGCAACACGCAAGATATCTAAAGTTTATCATGATAATTTCCCCCAGTCAATAAACCTTTAGTCACTGTAACCAAAGCTACATTCCCATTCCCTTAACTTTACATTTTAGACAATGACAAAAATGTAAAGTTAATGGGTTTTTTGATGGGTGGGGTCTGAGGATAGGGTATTGTATATGGTTTGTCTGGAGGTTCCGAACCTGTCTGCGATTTCGTTAAGCGTAAATCCGCGCGATTTTAATTGTTCTATAAGATATTTTCTGGCCTTCAATCCCTGCGGGGATCGCAGGCGGCCTTTTTCCGCCAGTTCGGAGATTTTCCTGTCAAGCACGTTTTCATCAAGAATATCATTTTCCTTTTTCAGAAACGCGTTTTTTAAAACCGGCAGCCCGGACAGCAGGCTGATCAGTTCCGCTTTGAATGAATTTAACGCGCCCGGTTTTTCCCATACCTCGCCGGTTCTGATAAACGCCGCCCGGACCAAGAGCTGCCGGTAAATTTCTTTTGCCGTGTCCGAATCTCTGCTTAACAGGCTGAGAATGAATTTTTCATCCACGAAACTTATTTTATTTTCACCTCCGGCATACAGGCCGCACGACGACCACCTATAGCCGAACGGATCACCGGCCAACGCGGCCCGGACAGGATTCAGGTGGATGTAAACCGATGTCGCCAGCGCGTAACTGTCGTCCAGGCAAAGCGCCTCGCGGTAAGCCCCGCAAAACACATGCCCTTTGCGTTCATATTTCTTATTGAAAAACCGCGCATATTCCTGAAACAGGCTTTGCATGGATTCAGCAAGATTGGACTCCTTTAACCTGATTTGCAGATGCAAATGATTCGGCATGAGGACAAAACCGTACACATCGAACAAAAACTTTTTATGCTTTTCTTTTAACAATTTAAGCATGAAAAGATAATCAGAATTTTCAAGAAAAAGCATTTCTTTTCCGGGCGCCCTTTGTGTGATGTGGCAGCACGCCCCCGGATAAACAATTTTTTCCCGTGCTCTGAACACCCTTCTTATTTTCCCCTCTTCAACAAGCCGCATAATATCCATATTTCCCCATTAACTTTACACTTTTGTCATTGTCTGAAATGTAAAGTTAAGATAGCAGATTAGGAGGGGGATTTCAAGAGTTGCGGGGGATTTTATAGAATAGTGGAAACGGGAGGAACGATGAAAGATGAAAACAAGCGGGCTTTTGAACTTAAATTGCTGAAAAGCGCAGCTGAAGCGCTGAAACAAAACGGTTTTGACACCGAAGTTTTTGAGGACTCCCCCTCCGCGGCTGACTATGTCCTTAAAATGATCGGCTCAGGGAAAACGGTCGGGCTGGGTGGAAGCATGACCGCGGCCGCGCTCAACCTGCCGGAAGCCCTAAAAGAAGGCAAGAACGAAATAATAACTCACACACCGGCAATGGCCCCTCAGGAAAGGGTGCGCACCTGGCTGAAAGCCCAGGCCGCGGATTTCTACCTGGCCTCGCCTCAGGCTATAACGGTGAAAGGAGAGATGATTTTCATAGATGGATTCGGGAACCGGGTTGCCTCCGTCATCTACGGCCCCGGGAAAGTGGTGCTTCTTGCGGGCGTGAATAAAATAGTCAGGGATATGGAAGAAGGGCTCTGGCGGATGCGCAATGTGGCGGCGATAGCCAACAATATACGGCTTAAACGAGAAAATCCCTGCGTAAAAACAGGCAAATGCGAGGACTGTGCTTCGCCCGAGCGCATCTGCAACGCGGTGACCATGCTCTGGAAAAAGCCGCGCCTGACGAACTATAAAGTAATCCTCATAAACGAGGAATTAGGTTATTAAAATACACGGTCTGACGCAAAAAGGGCGCCCGCTTTAAACGGACGCCCTTTTAAACAGCTAAATCCCTATCCCCGGCTACGGCTGGGTATTCTTGACAAGGCTTTCCGTATCGGAATAGGTGTGCCTGGCCTGATACGAGAAATCCCTGCAATTGCGGGATATATCCGACGCGGTCCACTCCGCGTCGTATCCGAACAGTTCCGGCCGGCCTGAGCGTATCGTCCCTTCCAGGTTCTGAGAGGCGTCTTCCATGCCGGGCCACGCGTCGTAAAGGATCATCCTGGCGTCCTGGTCCATCTTCCGCGCGATATCATTCAGCTGTTTTGATTTCTGCGCCAAGCCCAGTAACTCCTTCACGTCGGAAGCTATCCGCCGGATATCATTAACGCGCCTGGACATATCCGTAGACATCTTCCGAAGATCGCTCGGGAAAAAAGCGTCCTGCGAGTTAGTCTGTATCATGCGCTGGGCGGTATTGTTAAGATTGTCGAGGTCGTTTTTGACCCAGGTAAGATCGTTGCGCATTATTCTGAGTTCGTTAGCGGCATTATTGAATTTATTCACCAGGTCCGGCGGCGCCGGATCTTCTTTGGCCGGGGCGGAGGGAACCGGCACCGCGATATCCGCGGCCGCTTTAACATCTGAAGCGCGAATAGCGTTTAAATCCAAAAAGCCGCCGGCGCGAACGGCAGTGACCGAAACAGCGAACATAGCCAGAAGACATACGGTTTTTCTCATTGATAATCACTCCTCAAAATAATAATGTGCCCGACCCGTATATTTTAGTATTTTCCCCGCTCTTTTAACAGACTCCTTTGTCCCGTTCCCCCTACGGTTAGTAATAAAGCACGGTCAGTGAAATGGGCGGCACGTAAACATGGCCGGAAATTTTTTTATCTTCCGCGCTAAGGCTGTTCCCGTCAAAGGCTTTTTTGTATTTTCCGCGGGGCAGCGCGAACCTCTGCGCCGTCTTCTGTGGGTTTATCAGCACAACTATCCGCGTCCAGGCATCCCCGGCTCCGGCCGCTTTGAGCATATAGGCGATACTGGGCGCCGCGACCGGGAGCCCGAGCTCTTCGTAGAACCTGAGATTTTCACGCACCTCCCCGGCCGTCTTCATCCTGAAAGCCGGATGGGCTTTTCTGAGGGCTATCAGGTCACGGTAAAAGGAAAACACATGAAAATATTCTGTTTTGCGCGCCCAGTCCAGCTTATTAATCTCGTCCGGCAGGTTGAATGAATTGTCCTCCCCTTTTTTTGTGCGCAGGAATTCTTCCCCGGCGTGGATAAAGGGAATGCCCTGCGAGGTAAGCACTATGGCCTGGGCGAGCTTGTCCATTTTAATTTTAGTTTCAGCCGGCGCGCCTGTTGCCGACAGGTCAATGCGGTCCCAAAGAGTGTGATTGTCATGGCAGCTGACATAGTTGACGCTTTCAAGCGGCGACTCCGCGAATGTTTCAGGCGAACCTTTTATGCCGTTTATCACCGCCTGCCGGTAATTCAGCCCGTAGCTTTGAATATAACCCAGGTCTTTGATGTTAAATACGCTGCCCTTGAGAGCGTCCCTGAAGTCGTCGTTAAAAACCGCGAAGCCCCGGTCTTTCTGGGAACCTTTTTTGATCCCCGTAACCGGAGTAGGCCCCGACACCCACGGCTCTCCGTAAATTATAATATCAGGCTTGAACTCTTTAAGTTTTTTTACGGCCTCAAAGGCCGTTTCCGTGTCCATAAGCCCCATCAGGTCAAATCTGAAGCCATCTACTTTATAAACGCGCGCCCAGTGCAGCAGGCTGTCGATTATAAATTTACGGGCCATGGTAGCTTCGGTCTTAAATTCATTGCCGCAGCCGGAGCCGTTCCAGTAAGAACCGTCGGGTTTGACGCGGTAATAATAATCGCCGGACAGAGCTTTGAAATTGTAAATTCTACCGCCGGTTTCGGCAGTGTGGTTGTAAACCACATCCATTATAACCTTCAAGCCTTTTTTGTGCAGAGCGTCGATCATTAATTTTGCCTCACGCACTCTTGAGACATCGTCTGTTTTTGTAGCGTAGGCGCCTTCGGGGGAATTGAAATTAACGGACATGTAACCCCAGTTATAAGCTGAGGTGCTGTCCGAGTTTTCAAAATCCTCAAAAGGCAGTATATGCACCGCGTTCACTCCCAGCTCGACCAGATGGTCCAGCCCCGTTTTTATTTCAGGGTGCAGCGGTTGGAAGGTCCCCTCTTCGGTAAAACCCAGATATTTACCTTTGTTTTTTATTCCGGAAAAAGTGTCGCTCGAAAAATCCCTGATGTGCACTTCGTAAAGCACCGTTTCGGACAGATCAAATTGCGGCGGGTCCGCCACGGGAGTTTCGTCATAGGCTATCAGGGCGCGGCCGTCGTCCGCCGTCACGCAGGCCGCGTAAGGGTCCAGCCCCTCGCTTACGCCCCCGGTACTTGTGACGCGCAGGCGGTAATATTTTCCCGCCAAATCCCTGTCAAAAACTTTTTCCCACAGGCCATGACCCTTGTATTCTAAAAGCTCGTCGTTCGCCTCCCCCCCCGCAGGAGTGCCGTAAATAATAGCCTCGGCTTTTGTCGCCCTGGGCGCGAATACGCGTATTACCGTCATGCCGTCGGCGGTAAAAGCTCCCATTCTTTTAGTGGAAGTGAAATCCGGACCGTAAACCACGGAGCCGAGCTCAACTGTTACCGGCTTTAGATCGCGCGCATGCGCCTGCCAGAGCCCCGCGTTAAAAGCCTGCGGGTCCGTTTTTCCAAGTCCGCTGAACTCAAGCACGACGGTTTTGCCGTATTCTCCTCCGTCATAAAACTCAGCTTTCACGGCAGGGAAAATATTTTCGCCCTTGCTAAGGAAAAAATCCCGCTTGTCCAGAAAAGCCAGGTCAACAACGCGGCTGAGCGCCAGCTTCACCTCGTTTTCACTTTCAAGAGAAGCCGACACTATTTTTGTGGAAAGGTCGGGCGGAGCATAATAAATCCCAGCGTCTCCCTCCATCAGATAAATATTCCCCTCTCCGGCCGCTTTCATAATACGGTCAGGGCCGTCTTTTTTTTCCCAATTGCCGTATTTCGGCAGAAAACCGGTTTTTTTATTCAGAAGGCCGAAGGTCTTAATATCTATTTTAAAATAAACGCCAAGATCGTCCTTTCCGTCCGGAACGACTTCAAAGCCGTTTTTTTCCCCTTCTTCGTTCCAAACCCATAAGCTCCAGTTCCGGTAGTCGCCGCTCAGGCGGTTGTAATGGACAGTAAGTAAATTTCCGGCGTATAGTTCGGCATTCATAAAAATAGCTCCAAATAAAATCAGAAATTTAAAAGGCTGCATGTTAAAATTGTAAGATATATTGCATGGCTTACACACTATTTTTTTTACTCCTCGCTCAGCCGGGGCCGGTTTCAGCCCAGGCGGCCCGAAGTGCGGAAGCGCTCTCAATTCCCGCCAGCCAGCAATCCACGTCCGCGATAACCGGCGATAAACAACCGGCAAACCCCGTTTCTATTTCAACTGAGACCATAAGACAAAAGGTGCTTTCTGAAAAAATCGTGCGCGGGATACACCTCACCTGCTGGAGCGCCGGCTCAGCCAAAAGCCGCAGGGAAATCATAGGCAGGATTAAAAAGTCGGTCATCAATACGGTGGTGGTGGCCGTAAAGGAAACCGACGGCAAAGTTTATATTCCCGGCGTTAAAAAAGCCGAGGCGTTCGGTTCGTACGAGGCCGCGATCCCGGATCCGGAAGAGATGGTGGGCGATTTCAAGGCGGCAAAACTTTATACCGTGGCAAGAATAGTGACGTTCAAGGACAATATCGCCCCGAAAAAGCGCAAAGACCTGGCCGTGCGGACGCCGGAAGGCGATCTGTGGCGCAGCCATAACGGGGCGACCTGGATGGACCCGTATAACAGGGAAGTGTGGGACTATAATCTGGAAGTGGCAGCCAGAGCGGCTAAAGCCGGTTTCAACGAAATACAGTTTGACTATGTGCGCTACCCCTCCGAGGGCAATACCGCCCGCTGCCGCTATTCAAAACATCACAGTTCAAAAACCGCCACGGCTAATCTGGCGGATTTTCTGAAATACGCGAGGAAAAAACTTGAGCCTTATAGCGTTAAAATTTCGGCCGACGTGTTCGGGCTTACCACCTCCGTCAAGGATGACATGGGCATAGGCCAGGACCTCAGGGCGCTGGCTGAAAACGCGGACTATATCTACCCCATGATGTACCCCTCGCATTATTACCCGGGGGAATACGGACTGAAAAACCCTAATTCCCAGCCCTATAAAGTGATCAACCACGGACTAAAAGACGCCTATTCAAAACTTGGCCTGAACTACTCAAAGATACGGCCCTATTTGCAGGATTTTTCGCATGGCAAGCCGCATTACGGTCCGGAGGAAGTGCGCGCCCAGATGATGGCTTTACGGCGCAATATGCTTGAAAGCTGGATTTTATGGAACCCCGGAAATAAATACACCTGGAACGCCCTTACCCCCCAATATTACCGCGCTTTCGTGGATCCCCATTACGAGAGCGTGACGGCAAAATAGTCACAAGCCCTTATTCTGAATTCTTCAGTTGTGGCACTGGCCTGTTCCGCCTTAGGCGGACTGTCCGCGACTGAAGAATTCCCCTCCGCAGTGCTCAGGGGTCGCTTCGCGACGGATACGCCCTTGAAAATTTTCGCACATAGTGCTGAAAATTCGCAACCCGCTGCTGCGGGGAATCCGGCAATATTCCTGTTCCCTGTGTTTTTTAATGAAAACTATCTAAACTGCAGGATTCGGGTTATTTCAGCGGCTGAAATATCCGCACCCCGGCATTCCCTGAAGCGCAGACCAGATATTTTCCGTCGGGCGTGAATTTGACGGAGTAAACGGCGGAATCGGACACCTTTATTTTTCTTTCCCGGGAGCATTTTTCCGCGTCCCATACCCGTATCTCTCCGTCAAGGTCTGAAGAAACCAGCCGCGAGGAATCGGCTGAGAAATCGAGCGAAGTGACGCCGGAAGCATGTCCGGTAAAAACGCACTTGCGCTCACCCGAGAAGTTATCCCGCACCCTTATCGTTTTTCCATATCCGGCATAAGCCAGATACCTGCCGTCGCGGGAAAAAGCGACGGTCATAAGGCAGTCGGCGGGATCATCCCTTACCATTTTCACGAGATTGCCGGTTTTCATATCCCAGACGGCTACCACGCCGTCGCAGCCGGCGGAAACGAGGAATTTAGCGTCCGGCGAAAAATCCAGAGCGTTCACCGCCCCGCGGTGGCCGTGTAAAATCATGGCGGGCGCGGGGAAGGCCGGCTCCCATAGCCTGATAAGCCCATCCGCTCCCGTGGCGGCCAGATATTTTAAATCAGGCGAGAACTTGATTCCGAGCACGCTCCATTCGGCGTCTTTAGCTATCCGCTTTTCGGTTTTTTTTCTGTCCGACTGCCCGGCTGACAGGAAGCGGGCCCGCAGCTTTCCGTCCAGCCCGCCCCAAGCCAGTATTTTTGAATCCGCTGAAAAAGAAACCGCATAAACCGGCATGGAGTTTTCCCGGAAATCGGAGAGAACCGCGCCGCTCCCAAACTCTCTTAAAACGACCCCTCCCGCCGCGCCGGCTGACGCGACCAGTTTCCCATCCGGAGAAATAGCGATGTTTTTAACCGCTTCACCGGAAGCGCCCCAGGTCCTGCAGGCGGGGAGCCGGAACGACTCGCAGCCGCGGAGAGAGCCGGCGTCCCGCGGCAGTCCGCTGTCACAGCCGCAAAAACAAAGCGCGGCTCCCAGTAAGATCACGACTTTCATTTAGCCGCGCCTCCCTCAATTTTATTTTTAAGACAGGCGGCATCTTCCACGCGGCCCGTGAGATGGAGCATTTCCGCAATTTTCCGCATACCTTCCTCGTCGCCGGTCAGGTCATAAACAAAAATGGAATACCCCGCCTTGAACACAGGGGCCTTTTCCCGGAGCCATTCCAAAAGCCGCTTATCCCTGTAATACACGCTTTGCAAATTGGTAACCGACACGGCGAGGAGATGTTGCTTGAACGAGCATGGGGCTTCCCCCGTCCCTTTCAAGGGCAACTCCGAGAAAATACTGAACGGCACATATTTTATGCCGTAATATTCCGGAAGCGCGGTCCCGAAATAGCAGAGATAGACCGGCGGATTACCGCGTTTCCGAAGCTCGATGGCAAGATTTTTTAAATCCTGCCCCCAGTCTATATTGGCCTCCACAAGATGCCTATAACCGCCGGCAGGCCCGCCCGCCAGTTCGTTAAAATAACTCAGGTAATACGGATGGACCGGCGCGACCGAAAGAAAAACACAAAAAAGCGCCGCGGAACCGGCGACAGCACCAAAACCGCTTTTAAACGCGCGCGACATGGCATATCCCTCGATGACGGCTACAAAAGGCAGCGCGGGCAGAAGATGCCGGAAAGCGACCTGGAACTTTGAAGTCAGCGCGAATTCCAGGTAAAGCGTGGCGGGGATATAGATCCATAAATGTTTCTTTTCACTTTTCACGAAGGAATAAAAAACGCCGGCGGCCAGCAGCGCAATATGCCCGAGCGGCGTTTTAACCAGAAAAACGTAAGGAAAGTACCACCACACACCCTGCTTCTCATACAACCCGTTCATAAACGAAACTCTTCCTGCGGCAAGGCCCTGTGAAGTTTCCAGCACTCCCCGGAAATAAAGGCCCACATCCGTAACCCGGTAGACGGCAAGCAGGACGGCCAGCGCGGCCGCGCCGTAAACAAGCAGGAGATAAAGGATCTTTTTACTGAAACCACGGCCGGGACTGACCAGCATGCCGGAGGCAAAAGTTCCGGCGATGAATAACGGCAGAAGCGCCATATTGAACTTGGAGACCATGGCAAGCCCCGTCAGGGTTCCGGAGAGCGCGGCGCGCCAAAAGGCCCTTCCGTAGTCGCCGGCGTCCAGGTTTTTAGCGGTCAGATACGCGCCCAGGAACGCGCCAAGATAAAGGACGCTGGACGGAGCGTCGGTAGTTACCAGCGTGTTATTGGAAATAAAAGCGGGCGTAAGGGCAGCCGCGGCAAGGGCCCACCAGGCGGCATCACGGTCCGCCATCTCGCGCGCGAACAGAAAAACAAACAGAAAAAGCAGGGAAGTCCAGACGATATACGCAAAATATCTCGCGGTGTTCAATATTTTTTCCGCCGGGGCGGTATTATGATAGAGGAATTCGGCGGCGTAATTGTAAAAATCATTTCCGCGGTAGGCAGCGCCGTTTTCAAATGTTTTAAGGCCGGGAAAGAACAAAAGCGGCGCCGAGGCAAGCATGTCGGAAAAGGGAGGGTGGTTGAAGATACGTAAATGGTATTTCCCCGTCTTTAAGTAGCTGTAACCCACCACTAGATGCGCCCCTTCGTCATATGTCAGGCTTGAAGTCCTGATAAAGGAAACCGCGCCGTAAATATTAAAAGCGACAGCCAGCGCGGCGGCGATAAACGGGAAGTGTTTTTTCATTTATGTTCAGACAGTGCGGGATTTGCCCGCCACCCCGCTCTTCCTTTTGGCAAAGGGAGAAAGAGGTGTATATGGAGCTGCTGTCTGAATCTTAGTTTTTACACAGGCGGCGTACTGCTTTTCCACGCCAAACATCTGGGCTATCATGGAGCCTATATCCGTCAGCCCCGGATACAGGCCGGTCTGAATGCCGCCCAAGTCCCCGCCGCAGTCGATGCGCTTGACTATCACGGGCAGAGGCTCGTTTGAATGGTAGCCGTAATCCGCCCGGTGTTCCATGCCATGGTCGGCCGTTATTATCATTAAATCGCCCTTATCAAGCCGGCTTTCGATAAGCGGCAGCAGGCGGTCTATTTCCTCAATAGAATTTACCGCCCCCTCCACATCGCGGGTGTGTCCGTAAACGCTGTCGGTGTCCACCAGGTTGGTAAAGACAAAAGTGCCTTTGGGCCGGTAAATAGCCCTGGCGCCCTCGAGCGCATTTATGGTGCCCTGCACCGTGAAGGGGTTTGTGTCTTTTTTCTTCGGATGAACGAAGCGCAGGCCAAGCGCTGGGTCAAGGAAGATTTCCTTATTAAGCTTCACCTTTGCGTGATAGGCGGTATTCACCAGATCGCTGGTCTTGCCCACCGCCACCGTCCAGACGGAGTTGTCGTACAGTATGTCCACCAGGGTTTTTTGGCCGATGGGCAGAACGGCATCGTGGCGGTTGGAGGTGCGGATGATCTCGCCCTGCGCGTTCTTTATATAGGAACGGGCTATGGCGCGGGTTATGGGTATTTTCATCTCCATGGCGAGCGCGAAAGCGATATCGGCTATTTTGTGCTGTTCTCCGACCGGTATGACAGCTTCGTTCATCGCCAGCTGTATCAGGGGATCGCACTTGCTCGAGTAAACTATAGGTTTACCCGTGCGCTCGTGCTCCGCCGCGTTAAGTTCTATGGCCTCCATACCGCCGGCCATTTTATTGTAAAAAGTTTTTCTGCCTATGCGCCTTTCAAGTTCGGAGAGATACTTTTTTGAAAACCCGCCGTTGAACAGGTCGTAAGTGCGGTTATCTATCACGCCCACCATCTCGCGATGGCCCACAAGGCTGTCCGCCGTGGCCGAAACCTGCGTTATGCGCGCGGCGTAGCTTTTAGCGGCGAACGGAGGCGTGAATCTTTTTTTATATTGAGGCAGCACAATATTGCCAAGGCCGAGTTTTGACAGATTGGGCATTTTTACTTTTCCGGGATAACGCGACAGCAGATATTCGACGGTGGAAAGTCCAACCGCGTCTATGACCATCAGAAGCGCTACCGGGGTTTTCTTTTTCATGCGGCCTCCATCTGGTAAAGTTGTAATATATTGTATAAGTTAAAAGCCATCAATTAAAAATTCCGGACAGCAAAATGAAAAATATTTTCTTTCCTCTTGTAATCATTTTAGCCTTTGCGGCAGGTTTGAACGCCGGGACAGTTAACCATGCTCTTGAAATAAATATTGATCCGCAAAACCATTCCTTCTCCGTCAAAGACACGCTGACTTTGGCCGATGCCGGCCGGGAATTTATTTTCTCCCTGCACCAGGGCCTTAATCCGTCGGTAAAAGCCAAAGACGCCGCGCTGGAACTCATAGCCCGGGAAACCGCTCAAAAAAAATACGGCATTAATTATTCCTCCAACAGCCTGTTTTTTGACGCCTACCGCGTAACGCTGGCAAAGCCGTCAAAAACCTTTACGCTTGAATACGGCGGCATTATAGATCACCCGCTAGGTGAGCGGGCGGAAGAATATGCGCGCAGTTTTTCCGAAACCCCCGGAGTAATTTCCGGAGAAGGCTGCTATCTTTCCGGTTCTTCCGGCTGGTACCCGCACTTTGAAAGCTCCCTGGTCGCTTTCAGGCTTGAAACCAGGCTGCCGGCGCCCTTTGATTGCGTGGCGGGCGGCGCGCGCGTTAAACATTCGGCTGATAAAACCACGATTAGAACGATTTGGGAAGAAAAAAACCCGCAGGACGAAATCACGCTTGTCTGCGGCAAATACTCGGAGTATAAGCGCCGAGGCGGCCCGTCCCGCTTTTTTGTCCCGGAAAACGAGGCCTCAAACCCGGCCAATACTTCACACTCCTTGCCCGTTGAGTCAACAGGGCGGGTACCGCTTGAATATTACGCTTTCCTGCGCTCTCCCGACCGGGAACTTGCAGAAAACTACCTTGACGCCGCTGAAAAATACGCGGTTTTTTATTCCGGGCTCATCGGCCCCTATCCTTATTCCAAATTCGCTTTGGTGGAAAACTTCTGGGAAACAGGCTACGGGCTTCCGTCATTCACCCTGCTGGGGCCCAAAGTTATACGCCTGCCTTTTATAATCAATTCTTCATATCCGCATGAAATACTGCATAACTGGTGGGGCAACGGCGTTTTTGTGGACTATGAAAAAGGCAATTGGTGCGAGGGTCTTACCGCCTACATGGCCGACTACCTGATAGCCGAAAACCGCGGGAAAGGCAAAGAATACCGGGAAACCACCCTGCAGAAATACGCGGACTATGTTTTAGAAGGCAAAGATTTCCCGCTTACGGAATTCCGTTCGCGCGATTCCTCGGTCTCGGAGGCCGTCGGCTACGGCAAGGCCCTTATGCTTTATCATATGCTCAGGAACGTTCTGGGCGATGCCAGATTCAAAACAGGACTCAGGGATTTTTACGCCGATAACCGCTTCAGGCTCGCGGGGTTTGACGACCTTAAAAAAGCTTTTGAAAAGCGAACCGGAAGCGGCCGGCTGGACCGTTTCTTTACCCAGTGGACGGAGCGCGCCGGCGCCCCTGAACTTGCCTTAAAGAACATAAGAACGGGCCGGGGAATGGACGGCGAATATACCCTCGAATTCACTTTGGCGCAGGTTCAGGAAGGCCCCGCTTACGCGCTTGAGGTGCCCGCGTTTATTTATCTTGAAAATATGCCGCAGCCAAGACCAAAGCTTCTTACCATGACCGCCAAAGAAGAAACCTTCCAGTATTCCGCGCCGCTGAAAATACTGCGACTTGAAATAGACCCGGAATTCGATATTTTCCGCAAGCTCGACCCGCTTGAAACTCCGCCTGCGCTTTCACGCATGCTGGGCGCTAAAAAACCCGCTCTCATACTGCCTGCGGGCGCCGGCTACGCGGCTTGGAATGAATTCGCGTCCGCCTGGACAAAAGACAAGGAAAACCTCCCCGTTATAAGCAGCGATTCAGCTGCCGCGGCCCCCCCTCCCGGAGCTTACTGGCTGCTGGGCTCTGAAAACAGGTTCACCCCTGATTTTGAGAGAGGGCTTGAAATATACGGCGCCCGTTTCAGTTCTTCTTCCATAATTATGGAGAACCAAAAATTCCCGCGCGCCGGGAATACTTTTGTGTTCGCGGGTTTTTCCGGCGGGCTGATAATTTCCGCCTCCACGGCAAGCCTGTCGGCGCTGGCGGCTAAACTGCCGCATTACGGCAAATATTCCTGGCTGGTCTTTGACAGGGACATGAACTCCGCCGCCACCGGGATCTGGAAGACTTTCTCCTCCCCGCTCGGCATAAACTTGCCCGGAGCGGAGGCCCCGGCCGGGCGGCGCTACCCGGCGCGCGCCCCGCTGGCGGTCCTGCCCTCCGTTTTTTCAGGGCAAAGGATATATTCCGACGTCAAAACGCTTGCCTCCCTGCCCGGCGGCAGAGGTCCGGGCTCGCCCGGCCTGGGGAAAGCCGAAACCTTGGTCAAGGCCGCTTTTAAAGAGGCCGGCCTTGCGCCATTCTATCCGCCCGGCTTTTCCGTTCCGTTTACGGCTGATAACGCGGGGCGGGAGCTTCGGCTCAATAACGTAATAGGCAAGGTGGAAGGCACGACCGCCAAGGACGATTACGTCGTGCTCTCCGCGCATTACGACCATCTGGCCGCGAAAGGCGCGGAAGTTTTCCCCGGCGCGGACGACAACGCTTCCGGCGTGGCGCTGCTCCTTGAACTGGCCCGTTATTATGCCGTGCATCCGGCGCGCCGCACTATAATCTTCGCCGCTTTCTCAGGGGAGGAGGAAGGGCGGCTGGGCTCCAGGAATTTCGTGGCCGGCTTGTCGCCGGCGACGGCGGCGAAGATCAACGCAGACTTGAATTTTGACACCGTGGGCCGCCTGGAAGGAGGGAAAGTACTGCTGCTAAGCTCAGGCTCTTCCGATAAGTGGGTGCATATATTCAGGGGGGCCGGCTTCGTCACAGGCTGCGATTACGACCTGGTAAAGGAGGACCTGGATTCCAGCGACCAGATCAGTTTCATTGAAGGCGGCGTGCCGGCCGTGCAGTTTTTCAGCGGGCCCAAGACGGATTATCACAAATTCACGGACACCGCCTATAAGATCGACGTGGCCGGCGTTGTAAAGCAGGCTGAATTCGCTAAAGAAATAATAGATTATCTGGCCTCGGATAGTGATTTTATCACCCGTCCCTCTTTTTCCGGCAGCCCGGCCGTCCAGCCGTCCAGCCGCCCGGCTTCCCCCGGCATCCGCAAAGTATACACCGGCCTGGTGCCGGACTTCACCTTCCAGGGAAGCGGCGTGAGAGCGCAGGACATAACGCCCGGCTCGCCGCTTTCAAAAACGGCGGTAAAGCCCCTGGATGTGATAATAAAAATAAACGGGCTGGCCGTGGACGGACTTAAGGCATATTCCGACGCGCTGAAAAAGTTCTCTCCCGGCGACACGATACAAATGACTTATCTGTCCGATAACGAGCAAAAGACAATTGAGATGGAAATAGCGGGCAGGTAATAAAGTCACAAAGAAAACCTAAAATGCAAAATATATATCTGCCGGTTTTCTTGTTCTGCTCCATGGCAACGGGCGCCGTTTTCGGCGAAACTGTCAACGAGGGAATTTTTGCGCCAAGCCGCCTTGATTTCGTGCTTGGACAGGATGGGGTTACCCCCATCCCGGTTATTTTCAAGGACGGAGAGAAAAAATATCTCTGGACATTCGGCGACACCATGCTTGGCGCCTGGAAAGGGCCGGTGGTTACCACCGCCACCCTGAATTTTGCCGGCGCCGCGGACACGGAAGCCATGCCCTGCAATACCCTGGCGCTTTCAGCTGTTCCGGCGGAAACAAATTACAAAGAACTTCGCTTTAAATTTTACACTGAAAGCTCAACCGTCTCTGAATTCATCAAATATAATAAAAACGAAAACCCTTTCATAAACCGCCTGTGGGCCGACAGCGGCATACAGACGGACAGCGGGGTGTACGTGTTTTACATGGATGTGGAGATTGCTAAAGAAAACGCCGCCGGCTTTAAATTTAAAGGCACGGGGCTGGCAAAAGCAAAAACCCCTGAAAAAGCCGACATTCTCGAATTCAATTTTGAAAGGGTCGGCAAATTTTACGCGAAAGATATTTTATTGGGCGACAGCGTGGTAAAAAAAGGCGGCTATGTTTACATCCTGGGAAGGATCGCAAAAAAAGCGGATGGCAGCCTGAACGCGCTCTGCGCCGCCAGAGTGGAACCGGCGCGAATAGAGGACTTTTCAGCTTACGAGTTCCTGTCCCGTAAAGGCCGCTGGCAAAAAAAAGAAAAAGGGGCTTTTTTTGACGATGTTTCAGGCGAGGCGTCGCTGGTATATGATGAAGGGGTGGAGCTTTTCAGAATAGTCTATATGAGCGGCAGGACCCAGGACATACGACTGGTTGAATTCGGGACTTTTAATGCGCTCGCGCGTAAACCGTCCGTAAAAAGCGTTTACAAACCCGAACCCAAAAAAGATATTTTCTATTATTCCGCCAAGGAAATATTTCACTCGAAAGAAACCGTCCGCATCATCTACATTGATCCTTCCATCTATCAGCCGATACTGGTGAAATACAGTAAACCCGTTAAATAGCGGTCAGGGCTTGTCCAGCTTGAGAGTCTTTACTCCTGATAAGTGCGTCAAACCGCACCAGTTTATTAACCGCGGCAGGTATCTCAATGGAGCGGGTGACGGGGGTTGGGTGGAAAAATCCTCCGGAGGCCGAGACTTGCATAAGCGGCGAGGCCGAGGAAGGGAAGGGCGGCACGGTGTGTCCCGACCCTGGTTTTTGGAACCCATCCCCCGGCAGGACCCGCGAACTCACAGGCCTGCCGTTACCTCTTACGAGGGTGTCCCAGCGCACAAGTCAGGCAACGAAGCATTTGCCTTTTCAAATTGAGTTAATTCAAGGTCTCAGCACTTCAGAGTTAGCGGACGGCGCTCCTTTTACAAAAACGGCAGCACGCTCATAAAATCTTTCGGCGGGTCGGCCCGGAACGACAGTTTCTTGCCGTTCCTGTCTTTGAACTTCAATTCATAGGCGTGCAGCATCAGGCGCGGCCATTGTCTTTGTTTCTCCTGATCGCCGTAAACCCTGTCTCCGACAATGGGGTGGCCTATGGAATACAGGTGCACTCTTATCTGATGGCGGCGCCCGGTTAAAATGGAAACTTCAAGCAGCGTGGAATTTTTATAGTGTTCAAGCGTCTCGTAGCGGGTTATGGAGGTCTTCCCGTCGAAAGCCACTGACACGCGGCCCGATCCTCCCTGAACGAGCGGCTTGTCAATTTCCCCTTTTTTCTCCGTTATAAGCCCGTTCACGGCGGCCAGATATTTCTTGGTAATGTCCCTGGTCTCAAAAAGCCCTGAATAGTAGCGGTGTGCCTCGGCGCTGCGGGCGAACAATATAAGGCCGCTGGCGTCTTTATCCAGCCGGTGAACAACGAACACGGGGCATTTAAGCGCCCGGGTCAGCAAGGCCAGAAGATTTCGCTCTTTGGCGGCAGGGCCGCGGCCCGGCATTGTCAGCAGGCCCGAGGATTTATTGGCCACTATAAGGTCATTTTCCTCAAATACGATCTCAAAAGGGTTCATCAGGCTATCTCCGGGTGGAAATCTTTTTTATAACAGTAGCCGGCGAATATTGAAGTTACGCCGCCCATCGCCAGGTAAAGCACGGCCATAAAAATCGCCAGCGCCAGGCCGAAGTGATCGGAAAAAATACCCAGCAAATACGGGGAGAGAGCGTCGCCCATAGCGTGAATTATGAATATGTTAAGGGCGAAAGCCATGGAACGCATACTGACCGGGATGGTTTCCACAATAGCCGCGTGATAAGGCCCTGAATTCATAAAAATAAAGAACTCGGCGAAAAAAATCATGGTGAGCGAAGTGTGCAGGTTGTCCGTGAGCACAGCCGCCACGCCGAAAGGCATACTGAGGAAAAAACTCAGGTAACCTACTATAAAATAAGACCGCTTATTGCGCGCGCGAAGCCAGTCCGCCGCCCAGCCGCCGGTGAAATTTCCGGCAATACCCGCGGCCACGGTAACAGCTCCGAAAAGAAAACCGGCCCTGGCAACGCCAAGCCCGTAACTGCGCACGAAAAAAGACGGCATCCAGGCGGCCATGCCGCCCACCGAGAAAGTGCTTATGGACTGGGAAAGCGTTATAAGCAGGTAAGTCCTGTTCTTAAAAAGCTCCGTATAGTGCGAGAAAGACACTTCGCTTACCCTGGCCTTTTTATCGTCCGTTTCACGGAAAAACAAGGCAATAATGCCAAGCAGTATTCCCGGCGCAGCCACCATAAAAAAAGCGGTTCTCCAGCCAAAACGCTCTCCCAATAAGCCGCCAAGCAGGTAGCCTACGGCGCTGCCCACCGGAATAGCCAAAGCGTAAAGAGACATAACACGGGCGCGCTTCTCAACCGGGAACCACTCAGCCAGATAAGACGGAGAAACGGTTCCGTAGCCCGCCTCGCCTACGCCCACGGCGGAGCGGGTAAGGATCAGCTGGCCGTAGCTTTTTATAAAGCCCGTGCACACCGTGGCCGCGCTCCAGAAAATAGCGCTTACTCCGATAATGAGGGGCCTGCGGTATTTATCGCCGAAATACCCCACCAGCGGCGCGAAACACATATAAACCAGCATGAAGGATGACGCCAGAAAACCAAGCTTTGCGTCGCTGAGAAGCAGGTCCTTTTTGATAAGCGGAAAAACGGCGTAAAGGGCCTGGCGGTCTATATAATTGAAAAGGCTGATGAAAAATATCAGAAACAGCACCCGGCGCGAATATTTAGCGTTTTGCATCAGGACTATAATATCATAAAATTATGTTGGTTCAATTTTGCTGGTAGGCTGGCATGCTTGTAGGCGGGTAAGCACTCAGAAATATCGGGTTGTAAGCATACTGGCATACTGGCGTACTAGCCTACACGCCTACTAGCCGCCCGTTGAAGAAGGAGAACAAAATGAAAAAAAATTCCAAAAAATCCGAGCTGGCCTATTCAAACAAAAACGGCTACGAGAAACTGCCTAAAGCGGAGCTGAAAACCCTGGAGGAGTACAATCGTCTTTACCTTGAATTTATCGCCAGGGCGAAAACGGAAAGGGACGCCCACGACGAGGCTGTTACCCTGCTTGAAACAGCCGGTTTCAAGGACCTGCGCAAATTTGAAAAAGACAATATACGGCTTACGGCGGGCGACAGGGTGTACAAATCCTGTTCCGGCAAAACGCTGATGGCCGTTATTATAGGAAAAAAACCGCTTGAGGCGGGCATGCACATTGTGGGCGCCCATACCGATTCCCCCCGCATAGACATAAAGCAGAACCCGCTCTACGAAAGCGGCGATATGGCGTTTTTAGACACCCACTATTACGGCGGCATAAAAAAATACCAGTGGGTTACCATACCGCTGGCGCTTCACGGCGTGTTTATAAAGCCGGACGGCAAAAAAATAAAAGTGAGCGTGGGAGAGGACCCCTCCGAGCCCGTGTTATGCATAACCGATCTTTTGCCGCATCTGGCGCAGGACCAGATGAAAAAAACGCTGGCTGAAGGCATAGATGGCGAGTGCCTCGACGCCATAGTCGGCTCAATTCCGGCTGAGGGCAGGGGGCTGAAAGAAAAGATAAAAAGCAACGCGCTCAGGCTGCTGAACGAAAAATACGGCATTACGGAAGAGGATTTCCTTTCCGCGGAGCTTGAACTGGTGCCGGCGGCCAGACCCCGCGAGGCGGGCCTTGACCGTTCCATGGTCCTCGGCTACGGCCAGGACGACCGCGTTTGCGCATACGCGGGCCTGAAAGCCCTGATTGACCTTAAAGGCGCGCCGGAATACACCTCATGCGTGCTGCTTTGCGACAAGGAGGAAATAGGTTCTGTGGGCGCAACCGGCATGGCCTCGAATTTTTTCGAGAACACCGCCGCGGAGCTTTTAAATCTTACCTCCGATACTTACAGTGAGCTTTCCCTGAAACGCGCGCTTGAGCGTTCGTGGATGCTTTCCGCCGATGTAAACTCCCTTTTTGACCCGCTGTTCCCGGCGGTTTCGGAAAAGAAAAACACGGCAATTATGAATCACGGGCTTTGCCTGACAAAATATACCGGCGCGCGCGGCAAGTCCGGCTCTTCCGACGCCAACGCCGAGTTTTTGGCCGAGATTCGGCGTATTTTCGCGAAGGCCAGAGTGATCTGGCAGACCGGCGAACTGGGAAAGGTTGACCAGGGCGGCGGCGGCACCATAGCCTGGCTGATGGCCCGCTACGGTATGCAGGTGGTTGACTGCGGCGTGGGATTACTGTCCATGCACGCGCCCATGGAGCTTGCGGGAAAGCTGGATATTTACATGGCCTATAAAGGTTATCTGGCGTTCCTGAAAGACGGGAGAAAATAGGGGTTAGCGTAAAGCGGATAGCGGCTGGGGAAGGAATTCCTTATCACTAATCTCTCGCCCCTATCCGCTATCCTCTGTTCGTCCAATTATGACCATTAAATTACTTATCACCGGCGGGACTTTTGACAAAGAATACAACGAACTCAACGGCGAACTTTTCTTTCGCCGGACGCATCTTTACGAAATGCTGAAACTCGGCCGCGCGCGAGTGCCGGTGAAAGTAAAAACGCTCATGATGATAGACAGCCTTTTCATGACGGCCGCCGACAGAAAAAGAATACTGAAAGAGTGTCTTGCCTCCCGGGAAAAACGCATAGTAATAACCCACGGCACCGATACTATGCCCCAAACCGCAAAGGTCCTTGGGCCAGGCATCAAGGACAAGACCGTCGTCCTCACCGGCGCCATGGTTCCCTACAAGTTCGGTTCTTCCGACGGAATGTTCAATTTAGGCTCAGCGCTCTCTTTCGCGCAAACGCTCCCCCCGGGCGTTTATATCGCCATGAACGGCAGGTATTTCAACTGGCACAATGTTCGCAAAAACAAGAATAAGGGCGAGTTTGAAGAGATTCCCTAGCCCGAATTCTTCGGTTAAAGAATTCCCCTTCGCAGTGCTCAGGGGTCGCTTCGCGACGGATACGCCCTCGGGAATTTTCGCGTATAGCGCTGAAAATTCCCGACCCGCTGCTGCGGGGAATCCCGCATTTTTTTATTCACCCGATTTCACTATTCGGAAACCACTTCAATTGCAGGATTCGGGTTAACCTTATTTTCTCAGCCGGAAAACCTTGAAATCAGGGTTATCATAGACTTTTTCCAACGAAGCCCTGTTTCGCTCCGCGAAACCATAAAGGTAAAGTGCATCCTGCCCGAAAACACGGCTCACCACAAGGTAGGAGGCTCCCGCCTCCCGGAAATACGCCGTGAAATGCGCGTCATTCCCATAAGGTGGATAGATTGAGCTTTTTCGGCCGGTAAAGAAACACATGCTTCGGGGCTTTACGAAGATGATCGTGTCGGCGGCGGAAGAAGCGCCCTTGAGAAAACCGAACATTTCCTGGGCCGGCCGCCCGTACGGTCCGCCGTTCATGGGGCCGTATTCAGCCTTTATAGCGAAACTCCATCCGTAAAGCGCAAAAGCCGCCGCCAGAAAAGCCGCTGCCGCACGCCGCCCCATGACCGCCCCGCCAAATATTTCAAACCCCTCAAATGCCTTCCAAACGAGGTAAGGCATCAGCGGGAAGATATATCTTACCCCATCGTACATACCAAAGCCCGCCACGGTGAGCAGATAGAACGCGGCAAAAAAATCCATGGCCTCAAGTTTACTTTCACGGACCCGCCGCACAAGTCCAGCCGCGAAGCCGAAAAGAGTCAAAAACGCCAAAGCCAGGGCCGCCAGCGCGGCGGGCAGACTGGTTTCCGGACCCAGAGCCCAGAAACCCTTTAGAGAAAATAAAAATTCTTTCAGGACCTTTACGGCCGAAGGCAGAAGGGCGGACCTTATTGGACTGGCTAACTGATCCGCGTAAGAAGACAGGTCGAAGAAAAAGGCCTGCGCCGCCGCCGGCGCAAGAAAACAGGCACAGAGTACGGCCTGCCGCCGCCGGTCCGCCTTTCCCGCCAGAAGGTCCTCAAGGACCAGTGCCGCCGGCAGCAGGGCTCCCAGCGGCCGCACGGCGTAGGCGAGATAGGCGCAAAAGCCGGCCAGGGCATGCATGGCAAGCCCCGGCCTGGAATAGGAGAGACGGTGCAGCAGGAGGGACAGGTAAAGCAGGCAACAAAAAAGGATGTCCGAATATACAAGGTCTTTATAGTCCCACAGGACCGGATTCAGCCCGAAGAGCGCAAGCAGGCCCAGAAGTCTGAAGTCCCCCGCCGGGGAAGTAAAAAAGAAGAGCAGGCAGGCAAGCAATCCCGACAGGAAAAACACGTTCCCTGCCTTCATGGCCTTCAGGCCGCCGCCAAGTTTTAAAGGAACGGTCAGGACGGCGGGATAGCCTGGAGGATAGGCCCGGGGGCCGACATAGGGATTCTCGGGATTATAGACGTAGCAGGTGTCCGCGTAGGGGCGGCCGGAAACCAGATTATCGGCGTGCATGATGTACATGAACGCGTCGTCCATCCAAGGATGGCCGTCCCTGATGGTGAAGAACTGGAAAACCGCGCACAGCGCGATCAGCGCCAGGCCGGCGGCCGCGCGTTTAGCGTTCATGACGCCAGACTAAAAAAGCCTTTGTTTTTTTCCCACCGCGCCTTGCTCCCGGAATTTGAAAAAACGGAAACTTTCCCCGAGCCGTCGATCCAGACGGCGGCCGTTCCCTTTATTTTCGAAAGCAGACCGAAAGCCTTTTCTTTGCCCATTACCGCCAGCACCGCGGAAGGTATGTAATTTCCGCCTTCAAGCGAAGGGTAATAAACGATGAGGTTCGAGAAATTCTCTATGGGATAGCCTGTTTTCAGGTCCAGAATGTGGGAGTAGAGTTTGCCCTCAATTTGCACAAAATGATCCCGCCCGGACGAAGACATCACCACGCCTTCCTCAAAAACCAGTTTCCCCAGCGTTTTGGTTTCATGGAACGGGTCGGGCACCGGGTATTGCCAGGCGCGCGCGCCGCTGGTCAGCATATAACCGCCCAGTTTGACCTCAACCGGCGCGCCGCCGCCGCTTCTCTTTATTATTTCATAAGCTTTTTCCAGACAGTAGCCCCGGAGGATCCCCCCCATGTTGATCTGCACGGGCTTTGAGAAACGCACCATTTTGCGTTCCGGATCGACCTGCACGTATTGCGAACCGATATTTTCAAGCGCGGCGGAAATATCTGTTTTAGAAGGCATTTTTTGGGAAGAAGCGGCCTCTTTCCATATGGGCCACAAGGGCGCAAAGGTTATGTCAAAAGCCCCGCCGGTCATTTTTGCATAATCAAACGAAAGCTCAAGCAGGCGCAAAAACTCCCCGTCTACTTTTACCCATTCCCCGTAAGCCTTCTTATTCACGAACGAAGTGGAACTATACGGTTCGTTAAAGTTGTATTCCGCGGCTATCCTTTCCCATTCTTTAAAAATTTCCCTCACCAGAGCTCGACCGGAGTTCGCGTCCGGACTGTACACCTTGATCTGGACGGGCACGCTCATTAAAAACATGCTTTGGGAGACAACCGGCTCGTTTTTGGATCCGCAGGAACAGAAAAAACAACCGGCAAGAACGCCGCAAAACAAAATCAGACTATTTGTGAGTTTCATGCTGGATCTCCAGAAACGGTAATCACGCGACAACGAGGACGCGGCTTTATCTGCGGCTGTCGCGCTCCTCATGTTCGACTACCATTTAAGATACAAATTTTGCCGGCCGTATTCAACCGCCTCTTTTTTGACTTTCCATGGCGGTTTTAGTATTCTTACATGACATAAGTCTTTTACCGGAGATACGGAGGGGCAACCCATGCTCAAGACCAGATTATTCGCGGGCGTTTTTTTAACAGCTTTGCTTGCTGCCGGCTTGGGAGACCTTCGGGCGGCGGAGCTTGATAAACTTTCGGATAAACTTCAGGACGGACTGAAAGACAAAACCGGCATAAAGGTGGCCGTATTGGAATTCCAGTATACCGACGCCAAGGCTTCCAAAGGACCGGTTATAATCCAGGAAAGGCTGACCACGGCGCTGGCCCAAAACAAAAAAATAACGCTCATAGAGCGGAATCTGCTTAAAAAGGTGATGGGAGAACTTAGTTTAGAGGTCTCCGGCGCCATTAGCGAGGAAAGCGTAAAAAAAATAGGCCGGATCCTGGGAGCGGACGCGGTGGTAACTGGCACTTTGAATGATCTGAGCGAAGTAGAAACCGAAATAAACGCGCGCATAGTGGAAACCGAAAGCGGTAAAATACTTTCCGCCGCCGCCGCGACGGTGAAAAAAACCTGGAAAGAACAGGGCGGGACAACCGCGCACGGGACCGGCGGCGATTTTTCAAAAAAGCCGCTGGTGCAGGTGGCGGTGCTTTTAGACACCTCGAATTCCATGGACGGCCTGATAAACCAGGCCCGCACCCAGCTTTGGAAAATAGTTAACGAGCTGATCTCCTCGGAAAAAAACGGCTCCGGGCCGGCCATTGAAGTGGCCCTCTACGAATACGGCAATTCGGGCCTTTCGCGCGAGTCCGGCTACATCCGCCAGGTATCGCCTTTTACCAAAGACCTGGACCAAGTCTCCCAGGAATTGTTCGCTCTTAAGACCAACGGCGGCGACGAGTACTGCGGCTGGGTTTTGAAAGACGCGGTGGAAAAACTCTCCTGGAGTTCCAAAAACGATGTTTACAAGACGATTTTCATCGCCGGCAACGAGCCGTTTACCCAGGGGCCGGTGGACTTCGCCGCGGCCGCGGCCGAGGCCAAAGCAAAAGGAATTTTTGTCAACACTATTTTCTGCGGTTCAAGGCAGGCAGGCATAGCGACCCAATGGCTTGCGGGCGCGCAGGCGGCCGACGGCGACTACTCAAATATCGACCAATCAGCCGTGGTTTATACGGTAAGCGCCCCCCAGGACAATACAATAAATGAACTCAGCGTATTGCTTAACCAGACCTATGTAACTTACGGCGCGGAAGGCGAAGCATCCATGAAGCGCAAAAAAGAAGTTGATTCAAATATGGCCGCCGCGGGCGCGTCAGTGATGTCGGAACGCGCGGCCTTTAAAGCCGCGGCCCCCGGCGCCGCCAGGCAGGAATCCTCGTGGGATGTGGTCTCGGCCGTGGAAAGCGGAGCCGTTCGCAAGGACGAAATAAAAGCGGACCAGCTCCCTCCTGAACTTCAAAAAATGAAAAAAGAGGAATTGGGGAAATATATTGACACAAAACTGGCGGAGCGGAAAAAAATAAAAAGCGACATAACCCGCCTGCAGGAAGAAAGAAAAAAATATCTGGCGGCTGAGGAAGCAAAACACGCTTCCGGCCCCAATACCCTGGACAAAGCGGTTATAGACTCTATAAGGAAACAGGCCACAAAGCGCGGGTTCACATTTAAATAAATTGACCAGCAAATAGTAAATGGCGAATAGTGACAGCGGGAGGCAGGTTGTATTTTTCAAACTTTATATTTTAAACGAACTATTCGCTGTTTACTGTTCGCTATTCGCTCTCCTATAACCATGCGCTTTTTTCCGCGTTCCCCAATTTGCGCTTTACATTTTGCATTTTGCATTTTTCTGTTTTCGCTGCCAGCCGTCATTCTGCCCTATAACCTCCAGGCTCAGGATCAGCCCTCCATTGAAGAGAAAGCGGCCCAGTTGCTGATAATTTCCATAGACGCGTCGGAAATAGCCTTGGCCACCGGCGCCGTAGCGGCGGGGCTTGGCGGAGTGCAGCTGCAATGGGGTTCTTACTCGCTTGAAGATACCCGCCGCATCGCGGATGAACTGCAGCGGAGAGCCCTTGCTGCCCGCCTTACAACCCCGCTTTTCATCGCCGTTGACTATGAGGGCGGCAGCGTTTATTCCCCCACCACGCTCGGGCTGCTTGAACTGCCCACGGGCATGATGCTTGGCGCGGCCGCCAACGAAAGCGATACCGCCTCGCTTTTCTACCTGGCAGGCAAGGAACTGAAGCGCGCGGGCGTAAACATGGCTTTCGGCCCGGTGCTGGATGTGAATACGGAAGCCTTGAATCCCATAATAGGGATACGCTCCATAGGCTCCGATCCGGAGCTTGTTTCCCGCATTGGCGGGGCCGTGTTAAATGGTTTTAAAGCAGCCGGCATCATCGCTGTGGGCAAACATTTTCCAGGGCATGGCGCGGCAAAACAGGATTCACACAAGACCATGCCGGTAATTCAAGCCGCGCTGCCGGAGCTTGACGAGAAGCACCTGCCGCCTTTTAAAAAAGCCGTTGAGCTTAGGACGCCGGCCATAATGACGGCTCACGCGCTTTACCCCGCCCTTGACGCAAAAAATCCGGCCACCCTCTCAAGGCGTATCATAATGGACCTGCTGAAAAAACAGCTGGGCTTTGAAGGGCTTGTGATAACCGACAGCCTGGATATGAAGGCTATAACTTCGCGCGAAAGTACGGCAAAAGCCGCCGCCGACGCCCTTAGGGCGGGGGCCGACCTTCTTCTTATAGGCAAAGGGAATTTTAACTCCGCCGTCAGTGAAATAGCCGCTCAGGTACGTTCGGGGCGGATAAACGAAACCCGCTTAAACGACGCTTATTACCGGGTTTATGCCGTAAAAAAAGAAGCCGGCTTATTTTCCGCCGCCGAAGCGTCATCGCCGTTCGATAAAGCCTACCTTGATATTTCACGGACGATATCACGCAAAGCGCTCACGCTTGTAACAGACAAAAACGGTTTTCTGCCGCTTAACAAAATCAAAAAAATCGCCATAATAATATTCGCGCCCCAGCGCTTCGCCGAAAACTCCATTGAACTTTACAAGACTTTGCTGGAACAGGGTTATCAGGCAAAGCAATATTTTTTTGATATAGGCCCCGGCCTCGTAGATAAAGGCAGGCTTCTGGAGGCCGCCAACGAAGCGGACGCGCTTGTTATAGGCAGTTTCCAGTGGGCGCAGGCCCAGAACAAAAAACAGCAGGCCTTGATACACAAACTGCTTGCCGCGGGAAAACCTGCCGTGCTGTTAAGTCTGATGAACCCCTACGATCTGGAAAATTATCCCGAGGCCGGTTGTGCCGCAGCGGTTTACGGCATAACAAAGCCGTCCATGCAGGCAGCGGCCGGCCTGCTTACCGGGACCATTAAAGCTGAAGGGACGCTGCCGGTAAAATTTGCCTTAAAAAAGGGGAAAAAGTGACCCCGCCACCTGCTTCGGAACCGAATGGGCCCGCCAAAGTCGGGCAAGCCCCGCCCTTTTGGTTCCGATATATATATCCAAAAGAGCGGGGCAAGCGGGTGGTGGGATGAACAAGGCGCGCGTTTCACTGATAATATTCATTACGCTGGCTTGCGGTCTATTGGCGCGGCATTACGCGGCCGAGCCTGTTTACATAGCCAGCGCTTCCATGGAACCCACTTTAAACGTCGGGCGTCATCTTTTTGTCGACAAGATCACATACAGGTTCAGAAAACCGGCCAGACAGGAATTAATATGTTTCGAGTCTCCGGTGGGCGAGACCCACGATTCCGTAAAAAGGGTTATAGCCGTGGAAGGCGACACCGTCGAATTAAGAGAAAAAAAGGTTTACCTGAACGGAGAACCGCAGCTTGAGATTTATACGCAATACACGCGGGCAGGGGAAACTCTTGAAGGCGATAATCTAGGCCCGCTTCGCGTACCCCCGGATTCTCTTTTTATTTTGGGCGATAACCGGGACAATTCAAATGATTCCTCAAGTTGGAAAAACCCCGCCACGGGCGAAAGGCTGTATTTTGTAAAGTTGGAAAAAGTTAAAGGAAAAGTAAGAGGGATATATTAATCCCATGAATACTTCTTATCCATGCGGCTTCCGGTTAAAGAAAATTTCCACGCTCGCACTGAATTTTCAGGCCTTTGAAGAATACTTCCGAAAGAATTAACGCATATAAAACATTCAGCAATGTTATTTCCGTAAGCGGACCTATAAATTCCGGCTTATGGAGCTCGGCTAGCAGCCCCATTATACCCATCAGAAACCCTATAGCGCCGAATGCCAAAGCGGCTCTTGAACCTGTATCAAAAACGTGGACGGCTTGCAAGTATTTCTCTTCCGAACTCTCATACGCTGGCATGATAACGAATTTGAAAGCCTGTATTATTTCTTTTATGGAAAAATTGATAACAAGGAACAGCGAAGTACCGCCGACTACCATGGTTAAAGACCATAGATCCAAATATATCCTGAGTTGCGCCACAAAATACCGGCAGGTGGCCGCCAACAGGACAATACAGGCTAAAGACGCGGCTATCGGACGTATATTGAGTTTCATTTTATTTCTCCTGTGAATTAAGATAGTTTGCCACAGCTTCCAGCTTTTCACTTCCATGTTTCACCTGGTCTGATGCGAATTCCATAATAAGCGGCCCGGATAATCCATAGGGAGATCCTTTGATTTCCGGGATGAACAACGGGCACGCGGCTATTAATAATACGCATAATATCTGCAAAACCAAATCCGCACCGGAAGAAGAAGCCCGCATAGGGGCGCGCGGAGCGGGGTACAACCGCGCGATCTTATCATCCAAAGCGGCGGATGGTTTTACTGTTGTAAACAAGCGCAAACAGGTTTCAATGTTTTCAGGATCCATTTTGATATTCCCGCAATAATTCCTGAAGCTTCCGCAGTCCGTACTGATACCTGGCTATCACCGTATTAATCGGATCTCCGGTTATTTCCGCGATCTCCCTGAATTTCATATCTTTGTAAATTTTCAACATTATTATTTCCCGTTGTTTTACGGGTATGTCGAACAGCGCACGGTTAACCAGTTTTTTTAATTCCTTCAGCTCAGTGCTATTGCCGGGTTCTTTGCCGGAAAAATCAATCAGACCGTCAAGCTCCTCAGAGTACTGCACTTGTTTATTTTGACGTTTCAGCCAATTAAAGGCATTATTACGGGCACAGACATACAGAAAGCCGGAAATTCCGCCGCGTCCGGAATATGCCTCCGGCTCCTTGAGTAATTTTGCAAAGATCTCGTGTAAAATATCCTCCGCCGCCGCATGGTCGCCCACAAAAGACACGATATAAGCGAATAACCCCTCTTTATGTTCTTTATACGCGCGCAGGAGGAAATCCGCCGGCCGCTTTGAGTCATCCCCCAGGACATCATTATTGCGCCCCGCTTCCATTCACACCTCAATAATAAGACAATCAGGCGGCATGATTTATTGTACCGCCTTTGTGTTATCCTGTAAATTGTCTTGAATATTTTCTAAGGATGAGTCAAAAAACACGCCGAAACAGAAATTATTTTAAACCCTTAGCCTTTATACTCACAACGCAAATTCTTCAAATCTGTCTTTGTCCGCCTTGCAAATGGGGCATTTGGCCGGCGGAGTTTCTTTGGCGCAAAGATAACCGCACACTTTGCAGCGCCAGACTTTTATCGCCCCCCCCGCGCCGGATTTCACAGTTGGCAAAGGTTGTATATCGTGAGCCGCTTTGAGCCTCCGCTCTGCGGGCGGACGCCGCTCCGGCACGGGGGCGGCCTTTTTTTTGCCGGAAACGATCTCGCCGCTTACATAAAGCGCGCAGTAGCAGGAACCGTATTCGGCCAGGTCGGAGTCGCGGTAATCACAGGGGCAGATAATGTCTTTGTCTTCCTCCCTTTTACCCGAAGCCAGACGGCAGGGGCAGGACATATAACCGTAGCGGCCCTCATTTTTCGCAAGCCCGGCGCAGATAGTGGAAGTCATGTCAAGATCGGGGTTAAGGTTATAACCGGTAGCCCTGGCCTCTTGAGCAAGACGCTGGCGGAGTTCTTCACCCTTCTGATCAAGATCGTTGTTCATTTATTAAGCGCCTCTTGTATTTTCTCAGGCTCAAAGCCGACTACCACGCATTCCCCGTCGTTGATGACCACGGTAGGGAAAGAAAGGCTGGGGTTGTGTTTTTTGGCCTGGGCCACGACTTTTTCTTTTTCGGCCTCGTCCTCTATCGTGTCGGTATATATAATTTCCGCTTTAATGCCGTTTTCTTTCAGCCACCCCACGGTCTTGCGACACCAGCCGCAGGTGCTGAGAGCGTAAACTGTAACTTTTTTATTTTTCATATTAATTTGTAGGAAACATAAGGCCTGTTATAGTTGGTTTTCCCCCCCACCTCTGCCACACTGACTTCCTAAAAAATTTTTAAAAAACGCTCCCCTATCGTCCATTTTATCTATAATACCAAAAGCGAGGTGTTTTTTTAAAATTTTTACGTGATTTTCCGCCGCCTGCGGTGTCGCGTTAAAAAATGATTTTTTAGTTTAGTATATAGGGGAAAGCTGGCCGAAATAGCAAGGCTGAGCCGCTTGATACCAAAAACAGGAACTCCGCAACCCTCATGATGCCCCTATAATCCGCTTTAATGCAGGGATATAACATTTATTTATGCCGACGATTCCGCAATCCTTAATGGTTGTAATTAAAATCCAAATTATCTAAACTTTCTTTTAATGAGTTTCCGCCTTAAATCAGCCGCACTTATTGTTTCGCTTTGTTCTTTGGCCGCCTGCTCGCCCGGGAAGAAAGAGGACACGTCAAAACCCGCGGTGGGGCTGGTTTTTGACGTGGGCGGCAGGGGCGATAAATCTTTCAACGACTCCGCCTACGCGGGCATTGAAAGAGCGCAGAAAGATCTGGCGGTGCAGGTGGATTATATAGAACCGGGCGAGGGCGCGGACAAGGAATCGGCCCTCCGGCAGCTGGCCTCCGGCCGGCACGGCCTTATTTTCGGCACGGGATTTCTTTTCACGGACGATATCAACACGGTGGCCGCGGATTTCCCGAATAAAAAATTCGCCTGCATAGACTACGCGCTTGACCCTTCAAAACAGATACCCGGCAATGTTCTGGCCATAAAATTCCGGGAAGAGGAGGGCAGTTTTTTAGTTGGAGCGATAGCCGCCCTTACCACCAAAACGAACGTGATAGGCTTCGTTGGCGGAATGGATATACCTCTTATCCACAAATTCGAAGCCGGCTACCGCGCGGGCGCTCTGCAAGTGAATCCGAAATGCAAGGTGCTGATAGGCTATGCGGGCGTCACCGGCGAAGCGTTCAAGAACCCCTCCAAAGGCAAGGAGCTCGCTTTCTCGCAGATAGGCCAGGGCGCCGATGTGATATTTCATGCTTCAGGCTCAACCGGCCTGGGCGTTTTTGAAGCCGCCCGGGAAAAGAAAATTTACGCCATAGGCGTCGACTCGGACCAGTATTTTGAAGCTCCCGGCCGCATCCTTACCTCCATGGTCAAAAAAGTGGATATTTCCGTTTACAAGACCATAAAGGATTTTCTGGAGGGTAAATTCCAGGGCGGCCTCAGGGAGTTCGGTCTGGCCGACGACGGCGTGAGCTATGTTTATGACGAACACAACAAAGATCTTATCACGCCGGAAATAATCAGAAAAACCGAAGAACTCAAAAAGCTCATCATAGCCGGAAAAATCAAAGTTCCGAATAAGTAAGGCCCAGTCAATGACCGAAGAAACATTTGAGATAGAACTCCGCGGGATGGCTAAAAAGTTCGGCGGCGTTTACGCCAACCGGGACGCGACGCTCGCCGTAAAAAAAGGCGAAATCCACGCCCTGGTGGGCGAGAACGGCGCCGGCAAAACCACCCTGATGAAGCTTCTTTACGGCATGTACCGCCCTGACGGCGGTGAAATGCTGCTGCGCTCAAAACAAGTCCGCTTTGACTCCCCGGCGGGCGCCATAGCCGCGCGCATAGGCATGGTGCACCAGCATTTCATGCTGGTAAAAACCCTTACCGTGGCGGAAAATGTGGTTCTTGGGGACGAAATCGTAAAAGCCGGAATTTTTCTTGACTCAGGTTACGCCGAAGCGGAAACCGGGCGGCTCATAAAAAAATTCAATCTGGCGCTGGATCCCAAAGCCAGGGTGGCTGACCTCTCAGTGGGGGAGCAGCAGCGTCTGGAGATTCTCAAGATCCTTTACCGGAAAGCCGATATACTTATTTTGGACGAACCCACAGCCGTGCTTACTCCACAGGAAACCGCCGGGCTTTTTGAGATACTGAAGAGTCTGCGTGCCGAAGGCAAGACCATCGTCCTTATCACCCACAAACTGAAAGAGGTCATCTCAATTTCCGACTCGGTGACAGTAATGCGCCAGGGCCGCACGGTTGGTTCGGTAAAAACCGCCGGCACCGGCGAAAGCCAGCTCGCCCAACTGATGGTGGGGCGGCCCGTGGTCTTTGAGGTGGGAAAGACGCCGCTTCCCGCCGGAGAAATAGAAAAGAGGGCGGCGGTATTGGAGCTTTCAGGCCTGAAAGCCAGATCCCCAAAAGGCCACTACGCCCTTGACGGTTTTGAACTCACCATAAAACAAGGCGAGATTTTCGGCATAGCCGGCGTGGAAGGCAACGGCCAAAGCGAACTTATTGAAATCATAACCGGCCTGAAAAAACCCCAGGCCGGAGCAATGGAACTCAACGGGGAATTGATAGATCTGTCCAAAGCCAACCCGCGCATGCTCTTTGACAAGGGCGTAGCGCATATTCCGGAGGACCGCCATAAACGCGGCCTTGTGCTTGACTACAGCGTGGCCGACAACCTGGTATTGGGCCGTCACAGAGAAAAAATATTTTCCCGTCCGGGGCTTATTAATTTCGCCGCCATAAATGATTTTGCGCTTAAAATGACAAAAGCCTTCAACATCCAGCCTCCGCGCTCCGAACTGCCGGCGCGGAGCCTGAGCGGCGGCAACCAGCAGAAAATAGTGGTCGCCCGTGAATTTTCGAGGGGGCCGAAACTCCTTATCGCCTCACAGCCCACCCGGGGAGTCGATGTGGGCGCCATAGAATTTATCCACAAAAAAATAATCGAGGCCAGGGACGCCGGCTGCGCAGTGCTTTTACTTTCCGCCGAACTCTCGGAGATAATGTCTTTGTCCGACCGCATCGGCGTGATTTACCGCGGCCGTATCGCGGGCACGTTTAATGCCGGAGAGGCCACTGAAGAGCGGCTGGGCCTGCTTATGATGAGCGGGGCTGAAACAGGGCTGAAGACTTAAGCAGCAAATAGTAAATAGGGAAGAAACCAATAGTAAAGTTTTTCCGGCTACCACTATTCGCTGTCTTGCTATTCGCTATTCGCTTGCATCTATTTATGGCTAATAAACATTTAAAGCTCTTTCTCATCCAGATAGGGGCTGTATTGCTCTCTATACTGGCCGCTTTCGTCGTGGGCGCGGTGCTGATGCTGCTTATAAAAGTGAACCCGATAGAAGTTTATTGGAAACTCTTTGAGGGTGTGCTGTTAACCCCGTACGGCATCGCCCAGACCATTTTCAAGGCCACTCCTCTTATTATGACGGGGCTGGCCATTGCCCTCGGCTTCAAGGCCGGCATTTTCAACATAGGCGCCGAGGGACAGATGATAGTGGGCGGCTTTCTTTGCGCCTACGCCGGATTTTCGTTTCACGGTCTCCCCCCCGTTTTGCACATAGTTATTTGCGCGGCGGCGGCATTTGCGGGCGGGCTCGCCTGGGCGGCCGTTCCCGCCATCCTGCGGGTTAAAACCGGCGCGCATGAAGTGATAACCACTATAATGATGAATTTTATAGCGCTCGCTCTTACCAATTATTTTATCACCTATTACTTCCACCTGCCGGAAACCGTGCACACGCAGCTTATAGCCCCGGCGGCCGGCCTTGCGCGCATGGATTCTTTCCTGGGAGCCTTCAGGGGTTCCCCCGCGAACATGGCATTCTTCATAGCCCTGGCGCTTTCGGCCTGCGTATGGTGGGCGCTTTGGAAAACGCCTTACGGTTATGAAACCAGGGCCGTGGGCTTGTCCCCCTTCGCGGCCGAGACCGCCGGCATAAACGTAAAGAAGAACCTGCTTGTCACTTTCCTTTTATCAGGCGGCTTAAGCGGGCTTGCCTCGATGAACTTTATAATGGGCTACAAGCACTATTTCGAGGAAGGATTTTCCCAGGGGGCGGGCTTCATGGGAATAGCCGTGGCGCTGGTGGGGCAGAACCATCCTGTCGGAATAATACTTGCGGCTTTCCTTTTCGGCGCCCTGTCGCACGGCACGCTTGTAATAAACGCCCTGGTGCCGAAAGACATAATCCAGATACTGCAGGCGCTGGTGATAATATTCGTGATCTCGTCCAATCTTGCGGTAAGGAAATTTTATTCGGTTACGGACGCGGACAAAAAATAGCTATGGACTCCCTGACCCGGATATTCACTTTATCGCTTCTGACCCAGACGGTGCGTATTTCCGTGCCCTACGTGCTGGCGGCGCTGGGCGCCACCATCTCGGAACTGGGCGGAGTGGTGAACATCGGGCTGGAGGGCATTATTCTTACCGGCGCCTTCTGTTCGGTGCTTGGGAATTATTATTCTGGCAACCCCTGGGTGGGGATCGCCGCGGGAGTCGCCGGTGGTATCGCGGCCGCGTGGATACACGCCGTGGTTTCGATAAAATTCCGGGCGAACCAGATAATATCGGGGCTCGCAATAAACATACTCGCGGTGGGCGCCACAAAATTTTTTCTTAAATTCTTTTTTCACTCCTCCTCGAACTCCGGCAGGATAAGCGCCTTCTCCAAATGGGATATCCCGCTGATCTCAAATATCCCGCTGTTCGGGGACCTGCTTTCAAATCCGCTTATTCTGCTTTCCATATTTCTTGTCGCCGCGGCTTATATTTTTGTTTACAAGACCACTTTTGGCCTCAGGCTGCGGGCCGTGGGCGAAAACCCGGAATGCGCCGACACTCTGGGAATTAATGTTTTTCTGACCCGTTACGCGGCCGTGCTAATATCCGGGGCTTTAGCCGCGCTCGGAGGAGTATGGCTGGCCTACGACCAGCACCAGTTCACCGACGGCATGAGCGGGGGGCGCGGCTATATCGCGCTTACCGCCATGATCTTCGGCAAATGGAACCCGCTGCTTGCCACTCTGGCCGCGCTGTTCTTCGGGTTTGCGGAAGCGTCGCAGATACAGCTGCAGACCATGGGCCTGAATATTCCCGTGCAGTTCATACAGATGATACCCTACCTGCTGACCATAATAGTGCTGGCCGGCACTTTCACCAGTTCAGCCTCCCCGTCGGCCGATGGCGTGCCGTATGAGAAAGAATAAGTAACTACTCCGGTAGCCAGGAGTCAGTATCCAGAATGGGCTACAACTTCTGTCTTCTGTATTCTGTATTCTGACTTCTGAATTCTGATTAAGACCCCATGGCTCTAAAAATCCTGGTTAATTCCCTTTTTGGCGGCGGCGCTGAAATTCAGGCGGCGCTTCTTGCTAAAGCCATGAAGCCGGAAGCCTTCCTGTTGCTTGACCGGGAATGTTCCCCCCGCCCTGATTCGCCGCCGTTTTCAAGTCTTTTCCGCCATGGCGCGTCGTTGCCCGGCGCCCTCAAAACCATTTTATCCCCGCTCTATGCCTCGCGCCTGGCCGCCATAACCGCGCCCGGCGACACCGTGCTCTCGTTCATGGAACGCTCAAATTTCGTCAACATACTGTCCGCGCGGAAAAGCGGGCATCGCGCCGTTATCTGCGAAGTAACCCAGCCCTCCAGGGAATTTTCGGGCCTTCGCGGAACGCTTATGAAGCCGCTTATAAAGAAACTCTACCCGCTGGCGGATCTGGTAATTTCAAATTCAAAAGGCAATGCGAGGGACCTGGCCGATAATTTCGATTTTTCCTGCGAAAAAATAAAGGTTATATACAATTCCTGCGACACCCAGGCAATAGCGCTGAAAGCCGCCGAACCGCTTGAAAGTCTTCATGCCGCCATTTTTAAAAGACCGGTTATAATTACCAGCGGCCGCCTGACCGCCGCCAAGGGCCATTGGCATTTGCTCAGGATATTCGCCGAACTTAAAAAAACAAATCCCGGCGCCGCGCTGGTTTTTTTGGGAGAGGGAGAACTTAAAGAAAGACTGCTCGGCTTATGCGCGGCGCTGGGACTTAAAGCATATTTTCCGGGCGGCGCCGCGCTGTCGCCGGATGCCGGGGATGTGTTTTTTTTGGGCTTTCAACGAAACCCGTATAAATTTCTCTCAAAAGCCAAAATATTTGCCTTCCCCTCTCTCTGGGAGGGACTTCCAAACGCCGTGCTTGAAGCCCTGGCCTGCGGCCTGCCGGTGATCTCCTCGGACTGCCGCTCGGGACCCAGGGAAATACTGGCCCCTGAAACGGATTTTCAAACGGAGGCCGCGGCGCCGGAAGAAACCGCTTTCGGATTTTTGATGCCGCCATTTAAGGCTGCCGCGCCGGATTCTACGCCGGTTATAAGCGGCTTGGAAAAGCTCTGGGCAAAAAACACGGCGGACCTGCTTGGCGACGATCAGCGGCTTGAAAATTACAGCGCCTCATGCAGAAAGCGGGCTGAAGCATTTTCACTGAAGGTGAAAGTTGTAGAATGGGAAACAGCGCTCAGGCTGAAGGCTTAGGGCTGAGTGTCGTAGAGCCTGTGGAAAAACCTGCTATACGGACGCAACACTCCTTGACTCCAAGACTCTTAGACGCCACGACTCTTTGACTACTACCACATAAGCGGGATTTCCTCTTCCTCTTTTTCTTTTTTCTTTTCAACCGGCTTTTTGCCCTTTACATCAGCGGCGGGCGCGGCGGGCTGTTTAGCGGGCGCGGCCGACGGCTTGCGGGAGGGAGGTGTGTAACCGCGCGGATACTTTTTTGGAGCCGGAATGTCCTTCCGCTCCACGCCAAAACGGAAAGAAAGCGTTAGCCTGTGGGAGTCGCCCAGGTCGCCGTAAGGGGAAAAGGCGTAATCCAGCCGCAAATCGTTGTTTTTTATGCCGATGCCGGCCGTAAAACCGGCGCCGGCGGACTGACTCCTGCCGCTCTTATACCCCGCCCTGGCAAAAAGCGCCTCGTTTTCCTTGATCACAAACTTGCCCTCAGCGCCCGCGCAGAACGCGGTCTGACTTTCGCCAGCTTTCACCATATCCGCCGAAAGCAAGAACTGTTCATTCAGACGCTTTGCCGCGCCTGCCCGTATAATAAGCGGCAGACCAAAGGCGGTGGAACCGAGCTTCAGTTTAGTGCCCAGGTTGGAGACCGACGCGCCAAAGCGCAAATTCCCTGAAATTTTCAGCAGCCCCGAGTCCACCGCAAAGGCGGAGGCGCTGTCTTTATCGGCTTTCTGGTAAAACACTTTCAAGGCGGAAGCGCCGTACCAGTTCCCGCCAAGAGCAGTCGAAAGCCCGAAGCTAACAACTCCTTCCAGGGAGTTGAAAGAGCCGGTATTAACCCCTAAAGCGTCGTACTTATCCATAACGCCGCTTAACAACACGTTCGCGCCGCCAAAAACCGTATGGTTTTTGCCGAACGGCTGAACATAAGCCAGGTTTTCGTTTCGCAGCCCCTGAAGCCACTCGTTATGCGAAAATTCAAGTTCTTTCCTGTCCGCGAGCGCGGCGCCCGCCGGATTGTAAAAAACGCTGGCGGCGTCGTCGCCCGCCGCGGAGTAAGCCCCGCCAAGTGCCGCGGCCCTGGCGCCCGAGTCTATTTTCAAAAAAGGCATAGCGGTAGTGCCGGCGGCAAAAGCGCGAACCGGACTTAAAGCTATAATACACGCTAAGATTATCTTGACCATATTAGCCCGCAAGGCTGAAGGCTGAAGGATGAAACAAAAACAAAAATTATTTTTCCGGTTTCATTCCTAATCCTTCAGCCTTCAGTCTTAAGCCTTCAGCCTTTCCCTTCTTACCAGCGCACAAAAAATTTTCCGCTTCCCTTACCGTATTTTTTAGTCTTTACCAGGTAAATATAAAGCCCGCTCGCGGCCTTCCCCCCCCCTTTAAGCCTTCCGTCCCACAAGGCCTCATTAATCGGATCGATGCCGTCGCCGGGTTTTAAAACGCGCACCAGCTCGCCTGCCGAGTTGTAGATGTAAACTGCGGGGGCTGTTTCATCCTGCGGAATGCCGGCTATGGTTAAGCGGTAAGGGGTTTTATTGAAGTCGCAGGGATTCGGATAAACCCTCAGGTTCGAGAACGTAAGCCCGGAAACTGACTTTACCCTTATTGAATAGACCGAGAAATGGTTGACATCCGCCGATAAGGTGTTGGCGCTATAATCGTGACTGACTCCCGGCAGCGGCACCCAGCTGCCCGATACTTCGTCCAGCCAATAAATCCAGGTCAGGTCCTCACGGACATTGTCGCCGTCTACCATGCCGTCCGCGTCGGCATCCGGATAAGCCATAGTTATCGTAGGGGGCGCGGGGAAATTATGTATTTGCGCGTCAAGCTCGCTTTTGGCGGAGAAATCCCTTACAAGATCATTTACGTGCAGCTTTACCGAACCGGGACTTAAGGCGTCAGCCGGGTCGGTCAGAGAGGATGCCACGGTTGAGATAGTTACAAAAAAGTTTCCGCTGACATCCCCGGCCGGTACGCTCACGCCGCAGCCATCGCTGTTCGCCACCGTGCCGCCGGCCGCGCCGGAAATGGCAGTGTCAATATTGAAACTTCCGCCTGATGTTATCACCGTGCCGATATTTCCGGCCAGATCGGCGGCGGAAAGCACAAAGCAGGCGGCGCCGGTGGAAAAATAAGTTTCTATGAAAGAGGAAACCGTCCAGGTGGAATAGGCCAGATAGGAGACATTCGTGTTATAAGCCGCGCCGCAGCCGGGAGCGATTTTAAGCGCGGGCGCGCCGGCCAGGCCGTTGGCTTCGGTAATTATCAGCTTCGCGCTGAAAACGCCGAGTGTGGCAGGCTGGACGGAGGTAATTATCACCGTAGCCGTGGGGCTTGTAATATCCACCATCTGGCCGTCGGATACTTTCACGGCGGAAGAAGAGCCGCTGTTACTGTACGCTTTCACTGAAAAATAATAAGTTGTGCTCTCGGTCAAAGCAAGACCGGCGACAGTGGTGCTGAGCGCCACCCCGTTGGCGGTCCAATCCTTCACGTTCAGGCCTCCCGTGAATGTGCCGATAGCGACTTCATAACGGTTAATACCGCTGGGATGGGCGGAAGCCCCCCAATGGGCTGACAGCGTGTTCAAAGAAGAAATATAATCTATGTCGGAGCCCGTGCCGTCGTAAACATAAGTGATATCCGCGGGGGAACTTGTATCTAATATTTGCCCGTTGGACCAGGTAACATCGGAGTAAACGCCCACCAGGTTTTCCGCCTTAACCCCGAAATAATAGGTAGCGCCGTTCGTCAGGTACAGCCCGGTCCTGGTAACGGAAGTGTTGTTGCCGTTATCAGTCCAGCCCGCCACGTTAGTCCCGCCCACCGTGGTGCCGATAGCGTACCAGTAGCCGGCTATGCCGCTCTGCGGAGCGGAGCTCGAGTCCCAATTGGCCGACAACTGGGTAAGCGAGTTGGACCAGGCGGCGTCGGCTCCGGTGCCGTCCCTGACCTGGGCCACGTTTGTCGGCGGAGTGAAATCCAAAGTCACCACCTGGCCGTTCGAGTTGGAAACACCGGATTGCAGGCCTACGCCATTCTCGGCTTTAACGGTAAAGTAATAGGTCACTCCGTCCGTCAGGCTGAGCCCCGCCGTTGAAACAGATATGTTGGCGCCGTTGTCCGTCCACCCCACAAAATCCGTGCCCCCCGCGGTGGTGGAGCTTATCGCATACCAATATCTGGCTATCCCGCTCTGAGCGTCGGCAGCGGCTATCCAGTTGGCGGACAGCTGGCTGAGGGAGTTAACATAATTTATATCTTGCCCCGTACCGTCATTGACCGCTCCGGGGTTTGACGGGGCGGTCGTATCCACCGTCTGGCCGTTTGAGTTGGATACATCGGACTGCAGCCCCGCGCCGTTCTCGGCTTTAACGGTAAAGTAATAGGTCGCGCCGTTCACCAGGTTCAGCCCCGTAGTTGTAGTGGAAGTGTTGGCGCCGTTGTCAGTCCACCCCAGAAAATCCGTGCTCCCCACAGTGGTGGTGCCTATCGCGTACCAATATCTGGCTATCCCGCTCTGAACGTCTGCCGCGGCTGTCCAGTTGGCCGACAGTTGCGTGGTGGAATTCACATAAGTTATATCCGCTCCCGCACCGTCATTTACCGCGCCGGGGTTTGACGGGGCGGTCGTGTCCACCGTCTGGCCGTTGGAATTTGCCGCGCCGGACTGCAACCCGGCGCCGTTCTCAGCCTTAATAGTAAAGTAATAGGTCACGCCGTTCGCCAGGCTCAGCCCCGTAGTTGTAGTAGAAGTGTTAGTGCCGTTGTCAGTCCAGTTCACCACATTAGTGCCGCCGACGGTGGTGCTTATCGCGTACCAATATCTGGCTATATCGCTCTCCGCGTCTGTCGCGGCGGTCCAGTTGGCCGACAATTGCGTGGTGGAAGTCGTATAAGTTATATCCCCCCCCGTGCCGTCATTGACCGCGCCGGGGGTTGACGGGGCGGTCGTGTCCACCGTCTGGCCGTCGGAATTCGTTACGCCGGACCAGAGCCCGGCGCCGTTCTTCGCTTTTACCGTGAAGTAGTATTTCTGCCCGAAAGTCAGGATCAAGGATGTACTTGTAACGGAGGTGCTGTTGCCGTTATCGGTCCACACCAGGGTATCCGTGTCTCCCGCAGTGGTGCCTATAGCGTACCAGTATTCGGCTATGCCGCTCTCCGCGTCGAAACCTGGGTCCCAGTTGGCCGACAGTTGATCCGAAAAGCCGGACCAGGCGGTGTCGGCTCCTGTACCGTCCCTTACCTGGGCCACATTGGAGGGCGGCGTGACATCCGTGTTCAGCCACTGGCCGTTGGAGGTGGTGGAGGAGGACTCCAGCCCGACGCCGTTCACCGCCTTGACCGTGAAGTAGTAGGTCACGCCGTCTGTCAGGGTCAGACCGGTTGTTGTAGTAGAAGTAATAGTGCCGTTATTCCTCCAGCCGCCTGTCACGTCGGTGCTCCCCGTAGTGGTACCTATCGCGTACCTGTACATGGCTATCCCGCTCTGCGTGTCGATACCGGCGGTCCAGTTGGCCGACAACTGGGTCGGGATACCGGTTTCGGCTATATCGGTTCCCGTGCCGTCATTTACGGCCCAGATATTGGAAGGCGGAGTAGTGTCAACAGTTACGCCGTCGGAATTGGCGGCTAAGCCCGGCAACCCAGCGCCGTTCTCGGCATAAACAGTAAAGTAATAGGTTACACCGGTAGTCAGGTCCAGCCCGTTCTCTGTGACGGACATACCGGCGCCGTTGTCCGTCCACCACAAAACATCCGCGCCTCCCGGAGCGGTGCCTATCGCGTACCAGTACATGGCTATTCCGCTCTCCGCGTCTGTCGCGGCTGTCCAGTTGGCGGACAGCTGCGTGATGGAATTCGTATAAGTTATGTCCGCCCCCGCTCCGTCATTGACCGCGCCGGGGTTTGACGGGGCGGTCGTGTCCACCTTCTGGCCGTTGGAATTCACCGCGCTGGAAGGCAGCCCCGCCCCATTTTCCGCTTTTACCGTGAAGTAATATATATGCCCGTTGGTCAGGTTCAGCCCGGACCTTGTAACAGAAATGTTGGGACCGTTATCTATCCAGTCTGTCACCTCCGTTCCCCCCGCGGTGGTGCCTATCGCGTACCAATATCTGGCTATTCCGCTCTGATCATCTGTCGCGCCTGTCCAGTTGGCGGACAGCTGCGTGTTTGAGTTCGCATAGGTTATATCCGCCCCCGTGCCGTCATTGACCGCGCCGGGAAGCGACGGGGCGGTAATATCTACCGTCTGGCCGTTGGAATTCACCACGCCGGACCACAGCCCCGCGCCGTTCACCGCCTTGACCGTGAAATAATATATCTGCCCGTTGCTCAGGCTCAGGCCGGTAGTTGTAGTAGAGGTATTAGTGCCGTTGTCGGTCCAAGCCACTACATCCGTGCCCCCCGCAGTGGTGCCTATCGCGTACCAGTATTTGGCTATACCAGTCTGTGGATCGGAACTGGGATCCCAGTTGGCCGACAGCCGGGTCAGAGAGCCGGACCAGTCAATATCGGCTCCGGCGCCGTCCCTGACCTGGGCCGGATTGGTTGGCGGCGTGACATCTACGTTCATTAGCTGGCCGTTGGAGTTTACCGGCGTAGTCTGCAGCCCCGCGCCGTTCTCCGCCTTGACCGTGAAGTAATATATTACGCCGTTGACCAGGCCGCTCAGGCCGGTCTTAGTAACAGAAGTGCTGGTTCCATTGTCGGTCCAATCCAAGGTATCCGTGACCCCCGCAGTGGTGCCTATCGCGTACCAATATCTGACTATGCCGCTCTCCGCGTCGGAACTGGCGGCCCAATTTGCGGACAACTGATTCGGGATGCCGGTTTCGGAGATATCGTCCCCCGTGCCGTCGTTTACGGGCGCGGGGCTGGAAGGCGCCGTAATATCCACGGTCTGGCCGTTGGAGTTTACCGGAGTGGATTGCAGTCCCGAGCCGTTCTCGGCTTTAACGGTAAAGTAATAGGTCACCCCGTTCGTCAGACTCAACCCCGCCGTTGAAACAGAAATGTTGGAGCCATTGTCGGTCCAATCCAGGGTATCCGTGCCCCCCGCGGTGGTGCCTATCGCGTACCAATATCTGGCTATACCGCTCTCTGCGTCCGCAGCGCCTGTCCAGTGGGCGGACAGCTGCGTGCTTGAATTCACATAGGTTATATCACCAACTCCAGTGCCGTCAATGACCGCGCCGGGGGCGGAAGGGAAAGTGGTGTCCACCTTCTGGCCGTTGGAACTCACCGCGCCGGACGGCAGGCCCGCCCCGTTTTCCGCCTTGATCGTGAAATAGTATATCTGCCCGTTAGCCAGGGTCAGACCGGCCGCTGTAGTAGAAGTATGAATGCCGTTGTCGGTCCAATTAACTACATTCGTGCCCCCCGCGGTGGTGCCTATTGCGTACCAATATCTGCCTATCCCGCTCTGCGCGTCTGTCGCGGCTATCCAGTTGGCCGATAATTGAGTGTTTGAATTCGCATATGTTATATCCGCCCCCATGCCGTCATTGACCGCTCCGGGGTTTGACGGGGCGGTCTCATCCACCGTCTGGCCGTCGGAATTCACCGCGTCGGACTGCAGGCCCTCTCCGTTCTCCGCTTTTACCGTAAAATAATATGGATACCCGTCCACCAAGGGCAGACCCGTCTTCGTGACATAAGTTTTGTTGCCGTTGTCAGTCCAACCCAATACGTCAGCCGCGCCAGGCGAGTGGCCTATTGCGTACCAATATTTAGCTATGCCGCTCTGCGCGTCGGAACTGGCGGCCCAGTTCGCGGACAACTGCGATGGGAAGCCTGTCCAGGCTATGTCAGCCCCCGTGCCGTCGTTTATGAACGCCGGGGTTGAAGGAGCGGTGTTATCTGTAGTCTGCCCGTTGGAATTAGTGACAGCGGAGGACATCCCTGCCCAGTTCTCCGCTTTTACCTTGAAGTAGTATATTTGCCCGTTGGTAAGGATAAGCCCTGTTTGTGTCACGGAAGTATTGTTGCCGTTGTCAGTCCAATCTAGAACGTCGTTCCCTCCGAGCGTGTTGCCGATGGCGTACAAGTAGCGCCGTATCCCGCTTTCGGCGTCCACGGACGCCGTCCAGTTGGCCGACAGTTGGCTGAGGGAGTTAACATAAGTAATGTCGGTGGATAAACCGTCGTTGACGGTGGTTATGTTGGACGGGGGCGTGGTGTCGGAAGTGAAAGCCTTTATATTGACGTTGGCGTTGGGATTTGGCGTAATAAGATCCGTCCATACGCTGCCTAACTCACTGATATAACTTTCTCCCGCATGGGCCGTCGCGCCGCTGGAATAGGACGGGCTGGGGGAGGTTATGGGTAATTCCATAGGGATAGGGAAATTATAGCCGGGGGTGGTCATCTTTATTACTACTGAAAATTTTTGGCCGCTGGTCAGCGCCACTGTGGTGGCAAGAGGAACAGTATGATAGCCGGCATAGGGCTGCGACCCTCCTGGCTGGCTGGAGATCAGAGTGCCGGAGCGCGGGTTGCCGGCTGTGACGCCGCGGTAAACGTATATGTCATAGGCTGAATCCACAGCCAGGGTATAAAAACCTACGGCGGTCACCTGGGTGTTATTTTCAGCCGCGGTAAACACATTTGAAAACCAGGCCGTATTGGTGCCGTAGCCTGTGGCTGAAGTCTGGCCCAGCGGGTCATACTGGTAAGTCCTGTTATAGTTGCCGGTGGACTCGGCCACCGAGAAAGCGGTATTCTGCTTCAGGCCCGCGTCGTAATACGATATATAAAAATAGCCGCTGTCGCCCCAGCCGGCGCCCCAGGAGTTCTTGACAATAAAGGCGCCGTTGCCGGCCGGCACAGTTTTAAACTTGTTCTTGTCAAAATTATCGTCCCAGCCGACTATGGTAACGGAATGGTCGGTGTCGGCGGCGCCGTTGTAATAATAGGACTTGTTGGCGGGATCATAGTAGTCGGAGTAGTTGGGGTCATCCTCATTCATATAGATCGAGGTAAACACCGCTCCGTAAGCGGTCAATGCGTATTTTATATTGTCGTTATCGGCAGGGCCGGACCTGTCCGGAAGAAAGAGGGCCTCCTGCAGATGCTTCTGGGTGTTGGGGGAAGGGTATATGGGGGCCTGTTTATTTTCCGTAATAACGTATGGATCGGCCGTTTCGTTCCAAGGACCGCTCCACCTGGCCAGGTATGCCGTTGCCATTGCATACTCCCCTCCGTCGCAGGGGGCGTAATCGAAGCCGGACGTGTTTTTAAGGTTATTTTCGGAGAAATCCCGCGATTCACCCGGAAGCAGGCGGGATTCAAGAGACGCCATGGTTGCAAAAGCCCAGCATGAACCGCAGCCGCCCTGGTCCTTAACAGAGGAGACTTTACCGAGACTCCTTAGGTCATAGGTGGAATCGTATCCCAACTTGGGCACATGAGCCCCCCCCTTGAGCGCGGGGTGCCGGCCTTTCATGTACGAAAAGTCGAACGGCGCAGGAAGTAAACCCAATGTATGACTGGAACCTGAAACTGCTTTCACCCGCTGCTGCTTGCCGGACGAGGCGGCCATATAAGCCACGAACTTAGGGTTAAGCGGCGCGGAGGAAGGAACTGCACTCTGGGCGATGAGCGCGGAGGGAAGGAGCATCGAAAAAGCGGCTGCGGTGGCAAAGAATAAACCACGCGCGGCTGAACGCGCCGTGATCGCTGTAAAAACCGTTTTGGAAAAGGTCTTCATTTAAAAAACCATAGCTCCGCGGTTAGGGACATAACACTACCGCTCAACACCGCCCCGGTGGCAGACAAGCCGGCGCGATATTAAGGGGCACAGAAGCCTTGTCACTATGTTCATAGTATATATGGCGTGTCAGCATTTGTCAATTTGCGAAATATTACAGTGAAAATCCAAGAGTCTGAGAGTCGGGAGTCATAGAGTCTGTTGAAAAATCTCCTCTAAAGATACTCCCTGACTCCAAGACTCTTAGACGCCACGACTTTTTTACTCCCTTACTACCATATCAGCGGAATGCCTTCTTTGTCTTTTTTCTTTTCAGCCGGCTTGTTGCGCTTTCCGGCCGGCTTGCGAGAAGGACGCGGATACTTTTTTGTGGACTGAATATCCTCCCGCGTCACGCCAAAACGGAAAGAAAGCGTTATCCTGTGGGAGTCTCCCAAGTCGCCGTACGGGGAAAAGGCGTAATCCAGGCGCAGATCATTGTTTTTGATACCGATGCCGGCCGTAAAACCGGGGCCGGTGTACTGACTCCTGCCGCTTTTATACCCCGCCCTGACAAAAAAAGCCTCGTTTTCCCTGATCATAAACTCGCCCTCGGCACCCGCGCAGAACGCGGTCTGACTCTCACCCGCTTTCACCGCATCCGCCGAAAGCAAAAACTGTTCGTTCAAACGGTTTGCCGCGCCTGCCCGTATAATAAGCGGCAGACTAAAGGCGGTGGAACCAAGCTTCAGTTTAGCGCCCAGATTGGAGACCGACGCGCCAAAACTCCAATCTCCATAAATTTTCAGCAGTCCCGCATCCCCCCCAAAGGCGAAGGCGCTGTTTTTATCAGCTTTCTGGTAAAATGTCTTCAAGGCGGCGGCTCCGTAGCAGTTCCCGCCAAGACCAGCCGCAAGACCCAGGCTAAAAGCTCCTTCCAGGGAATTGAAAGAGCCGGTATTCCCCCCTGAAGCGTCGTATTTATTCATAGCGCCGCTTAGCAGCACGTTCGCGCCGCCAAAAGCCGTAAAGTTTTTGCCAAGCGGTTGGACATAGGCCAGGTTTTCGTTCCGCAGCCCCTGAAGCCACTCGTTATGCGAAAGTTCAAGTTCTTTCCTGTCAGCGAGCGCGGCGCCCGCCGGATTGTAAAAAACGCTGGCGGCGTCGTCGCCCGCCGCGGAGTAAGCCCCGCCAAGAGCCGCGGCCCTGGCGCCCGAGTCTATTTTTAAAAAAGGCATAGCGGTAGTGCCGGTCTCGGCCCGTGCGCTAACCGGGCTTAAAGCTATAATACACGCTGAGATTATCTTGACCATATTAACTGGAACTTACTTTTCACCAGCTCACAAAAAACTTTCCGCTTCCATTGCCGTATTTTTCCGTCCTTACCATATAAATATAAAGCCCGCTCGCGGCCCTGCCTCCCCCTTTGCCCCTGCCGTCCCACGAGGCTTCGTTAAGCGGGTCAATGCCGGCGCCGCGTTTTAAAACGCGCACCAGCTCGCCTGCCGAGTTGTAGATATAAATTGCGGGGGCTGTTTCATCCGTCGGAATGCCGACTATGGTCAAGTGGTACGGGGTTTTATTGAAGTCGCAGGGATTCGGGTAGGCCTTGAGGTTGGCAAGCGTGAGGGCCGAAGATGCCTGCGCTCTTATGGAATAGAGCGAGAAATGATTTACCGCAGCCGTCAGCGTGTTGGCCGCGGTGTTGTGCGCGGTTCCCGCTACCGGAGTCCACCTACCCGATGCCTCGTCCAGCCAATAAATCCAGGCCAGGTCCACGCGGATATTGTCGCCGTCTATCCTGCCGTCCGCGTCGGCATCCGAATAAGGCAGAGTTATCGTAAGGGGCGCGGAAAAAGAATGTATTGACCCGCCAAGCGCGTCTTTGGCGGAAAAATCCCTTACAAGATCGTTTACGCGCAGCCTTACCGAACCGGGGCTTAAGGCGTCGGCAGAGTCGGTAAGAGAGGCTGCCACGGTTGAGATAGTTACAAAAAAGTTTCCGCTGACATCCCCGGCCGGCACGGTCACACCGAAACCATCGCTGTTCGCCACCGTGCCGCCGGCCGCGCCGGAAATGGAAGTGTCAATATCGAAACTTCCGCCTGATGTTATAACCGTGCCGGTATTGCCGGCCAGATCAGCGGCGGAAAACACAAAGCAGGCGGCGCCGGTGGAAAAATAAGTTTCGATGAAAGAGGAAACCGTCCAGGTGGAAAGCGTCACCCACGACAGGGCTGTATTATAAGCCGCGCCGCAGCCGGGAGCGATTTTAAGCGCGGGCGCGCCGGCCAGGCCGTTGGCCTCGTTAACTATCAGCTTCGCGCTGAACGCGCCGGGGCGGGCGGGCAAAGCGGAAGTAATTATAACTTTAGCCGTGGGACTTGTAACATCCACCTGCTGGCCGTCGGACAGGGCTACGCCCGAGTGCCCGACCGCGGTAAAAGCCTGTACCCCGAAATAGTAGGTATTTCCATCCGTAAGCGACAACCCGGTTTTGGTAACGGCGCGATTGCCGCCCACGCTCGTCCAGCCAGCCACATTAACGGCGCCCGGTGTGGTTCCTATGCAGTATTCATAATGATCGATGCTGCCGCCGGTATAGGTGGAAGCTCCCCAATTGGCCGACAGGGTATTCAGCGAGGAAACATATTGGATATCCGCACCCGTGCCGTCGTTGACATAAGGGATATCCGTAGGGGAACCCAGATCTACCCTTTGACCGTTGGACCAGGTAACAGCGGAGTAAAGGCCCACCCCGTTTTCCGCCTTAACTCCGAAATAATAGGTAGTGCCGCTGATCAGGTTCAGCCCGGTTTTAGTAACAAATTGTCCCGATAGTCCCGTCCCGTTGAAAGTCCAGCCTGCCACGTCATTGGCTCCCTGCGAAGTTCCTATGGCATACCAATACCCGTACAAGCCGGTTTCTGAGTCGCTGGACGCGGTCCAGTTAGCCGATAATTGCGTTAAGGAACCTGTTATGGAGATATCCGCGGTAAGCCCGTCATTTACAACTGCGATATTGGCGGGAGGGGTCGTGTCGGTGCTGCCCAGATCAAAACTCATCGGATTGCCGGTAGCCGAAATATTTTTCAGCAGCAGTTTCAGATTCTTCCCTCCATAACTTTTACTGTTGGGGTCGGTGCTGTCGCCGAAAATGGTTTTATTGCCGTAGCGGAAATAATCTGAGTCTTCCCCGGTCGCATTGGGATCAGTTTGCAGGATCTGCACCCCCCCATGCGCTTCTTCCAGATCTACCAGATAATGCGTTTTATCGGAGTTATCGGGCATACTTTCGTCCACATGCCAGACAAGTATGCCCCGGCTGGAGCCGGGCAGATAGGCGTCAAAACCGTAGCCCTGCCTGTTCTCCACCAGAAAATATTCGGTTGACGGGAAAGAAGCATCCTGCAGCATGTACATAGCGCCGGAATTATCTTCAATTCTGGGCAGGGAATCGGTTCCGATCATGGTCAATTGGGCGGGTGTGGCCCAGCCCAGCGTTTTTTTGCACCACGCGCTCATATGCGCGGGGGAAGCTCCATTATCACTCGGACCATTCCAGGAACCTCCGGACATCAGGCAGAATGCCCCGATCCCCGCGCTGGCGCCGGTCGTGTCATAAAGATCGGGCAATCCCAGAAAATGGCCTGTTTCATGGCAGATGGTCCCTATGCGCGTTAAGCCCCAGGAAGTGTTATCGTCATCCCAGCCCCGCACTTCCGGCTCGGTATGATACATCTGCATTGTTTTACCCTGTTTCGTTACCGGCGTATCCAGTTCCCATTCATGGGACCATATATAATTGGGATCATTGCCCCCCCATTCTTCGCCTCTGCCCGAGTGTATAATATCCAGACCATCCACCATTCCGTCTCCGTTGCCGTCCACCGTGGTGAAATTAAACCCCGTGGCAGCCAGCGCGTTTATGGCGTCTATTACCATTTGCTGAGGATCGATATCAGTTCCCTGGCCGGCAGTGTTCGCGCCGTAATAATCATGGTTGTGAGGAAGGGTTACCCACTGGGTCACCACCGACTGAACCGTGAGATTGTTATAAGAGACCTCATGATAATAATCCTTTACCGACCCCAGAGCATGGTCGGTGGCATATCCGGCCTGGTTAAACAGGGCGTCAAACTCGGCTTGAGTATGGGTGTGTGGAATGTCCGGGAACTCGGCTAATATCACCAGGTTCTTCATTGTGCCGGTCAGTATCGGGGTTTTGGCCGGCGCAGCGGAGACCCGCGCTCCGGTAACGGTGCGGCTGCCGAAAACATGGAAAGCGGAGGAGGAATCCCTCTTATTGCGCAATTCTGTCGCGCGCCTGACCTTATCCGAGTCCATATAATGTTTCAAAAAACCCAGGGAAGCCGGGTTATTAACCCCGGCTTTATACTTCCCGGGCCTTAGCGAACCCTTCGCATCCCGTTCAGCATAAACCCAGTTATTGGTGGAGGTATCCTTCAAGACCGTATAACCGCTCTCATCTTCATGCCAATGATGGAATTCATCGCCCCTGAGGATAAGTTTTACTTTGGCGCCGTCGGACTGCATAACTTCGACGGGCTTGGGATTGGCCGGCATTCCCATGGAAACCGCGGGGAGGAAAAGATAACCTAAAATCAGCAAGATAGAACGATCCAGGAAACCCCGCGGCATAGAGTTAAAACGCTTTTTCATAAATTAAAATTTCTGGTATTATTTAGCGGGTTTTATTTTCATGACGCTGCGGGACGCTGGATTTGCCCGGTCCAGATTTAGTTCCACCGGAATCGACCATTGATAGGGGCCCGCGCCGTCGGAGGCGGTCAGACGCAGATAATATGTTCTGCCGGATTCCAGAACCGGCCATAAAGGCTTGCGCGTGTTCTTATCGGTCATTTCGTCTACAATAACACCTTCAAAATCAGCCGTTTCAGCTATCTGCAGCCTGTAATATTTGGCCGTTTTCTCCCAGGTAAAAACCTTCCCCCCCTTTACGGTCAGGTAAGCCGGCAATTTTGCCTTTTGCGGGGCCGAACTTTTTGGGGCTCCGGGCTGCCCCGGCACAGCGAAAGAATAGGTCTCGGACCAGGAGCCTTCTTTTTTCTCCCCGTTGTTTAAAGTCAGCAGCCCTTCCACCCGCCAGTAGTAAACGCCTTCGTGGAAAAAAGCAGGATAGATATTGTAAAAGTTGTCATCAACCGTAGTTTCCACCAGATTAGCCGAAAAATCGCTGTCGGAGCTTATCTGCAGCCTGTAACGGTCGGCTTTCATTACGTAGTTCCAGCGCAGGATCATCTTTGCTCCGTTTTGCGCCTGGTTTACCCTGGAGGTAACCACAACCGGGGCCGCCGAGGGATCTTCCAGAAAGCGCTTGTTCCAGGCGTTGACGGCAAAAACCGCGTTTTCCCCGCGCTTGAAAAATTCGGACATATCCTCCACCTTGTCCCTGTAAACCTGCGCCCCGTATTTTCTCTCCAGGTCCGCGTCCAGCGTTTGCGGAATATAGCCTATAAACGCAACCGGAGGGAATGATTGCAGCAGCTTGGCGTCCTTAGACGCCAGAAAAGACTGGAATTTAGTGTCAAAAGCCGTTTTGTCCGAAGGCAGGAGCAGCAGCGCGTTCGCCGGAGTTTCCTCCTGCGCGCAAACACCCGCGGGCAAATACAAAAAACCCAGGGCCGCCAGTAAAACAATTTTATTCACAATATCCTTCATGCCTAATCCCTGTTCCCTAACCCCTGCCTTATATATATTATATCAACTGTACTTTACATAAATGTTGCGCGTTTTAAAGAACCGCCATACCCCCTTTACCACTGTTTCTAAAACTTTATGCGTACGCCGGCACTAAGGACCTGCTCCGTCAAATGGGAATACAAATCGCAGGAATAGTCCAGGCTGGCCGTAGTCCGCTCGCCCCAGTTTACTGAGAATCCTATTCCAAGCAACGCGGCATCGCGCGCAAAATTCCCCGTCGCCACGGAAAATACGCCGCCCGCTCCCGAAGCCAGTTGCGACTCTATCGGGCTCTGGTCTTTGAACTCGTGCTGCCAACCCGCGCGCACGTATGACGCAAGCAGGTATGAGTCCACTATGAAAACATCCGAGTATCTCACCCCAAGGCTTGATCTAAGCGACTCCGCCTCTTGGGCGGACACATTCAGGTTCAGGCTTTCGGCGCCCTTTTCCCTGAACGCATCAATCTTTAGCCGGTCATAGTTCAGGCCGGCGTACGGTGAAAAAGCCGCACGCCCACCCATTTTGATGTCGTAGCCTGCGTTTGCAGACAGGTTTACCTCGTCACCGTCGGGCTTGGCGGTCGCTTTCCGTGAAATGTCGCCGAAAACAATGTCCCGCCCGGTAGTATAGTAATCCACCGCCCTGCCCGCGTACAGGTTTACATGGAAGGTATCGCTGTATCCGGAAGCATAGACTCCGTAACGGGCGCTGCGGTTGTCCACCGTGGCGATATCGGGCGAAGAAACGGAGGCGCGACCTGCCAGATAGCCACCAAAAAAACCCGCCGCTAGATGGTCATTTATGCGGTAGTCCGAACCCACAATCAGGCCGGCGCTATAAAATTTGTAGCCGGGCTGAATATCAGTTGCCTCCTTGACTCTGCCCACAGTTCCCACTCCGGAGGCAAAGAAACCCCACGGCATATCCGGCCCTTTCTCAGCGCTCTGCCGGGCAGCGGCCTTTTCTCCGCGGACGGCGGCAGCGGGAATCGTGCCGGGATAAGACGACGGGCCGCTGAACTTGTAAGAGGCGAATCCGCCGCGGTCGGAACCATCGGCCAATGCGGACATGCGCTGGTTCACGGCGGCGGATTGGAGACCGGCCCCAGCCATGCCTATCCCCCTCATGGACGCCAGGGAAAACGGGCCTATCTGGTCCAGGGCCGATCTCAGTTGAGCGGTATTAAGGGTATACATGTTTGCGATCACTGTTGTGATATCACCGGAGGGTGATATGCGCAGAGGTTCAAGGCTGGCGCCTACGGCGCGCTGATTGGCGGTTGCGGCCACATCGGTGAAGGGAACCAATCCGGCGGTCAGCACCACATCGTTGCCGCTGTAAGAGGGTGTAAATATTATTGCCGCCGGAGAAACTATCGTTGAGAATGTTCCCGTGATGGTTCCCGCTGTTATGGGAGTGAAAGTCTGGCCCACGAGTATAATTTGAGGACTGATTGAAAGAACAAGCTTTCCATCCGTTAAAACCGCGGTTCCTGTAACATTGAGGTTCGGAACCCCCGTTTGCAGCAACATCGAAAGCGTGCCGCCGCCGGAATAGCCGCCTATGGCCTGCGTATAGCCGCCCAGCGCGAGAGTAGCACCGCCAGTTACCGCCACCGCCCCGAAAATGGGAAGAGTGTTGTCCGCGCCAAGCTGGAGCGTGCCGGAACTCACCATGGTTCCACCAGTGTAGGTATTGGCGCCGCTTAAGACAAGAGTCCCATCGCTTATTTTTGTAAGACCACCCGCGCCGCTTATAACGCCCGTAAGAGCCAGGGTGTAACTTTGATTGGTGTCAATAGTGCCGCCGCCCGAGTTCAGTATTACACCGCGCGCCGAGGAAACGTCGTCCCTGATATGCAGCGTTCCGCCGTCAAAGGTAAGCGCGCCGGAAGCGGCGCCCAGGTTTGAATCTTCCGATATGCTGATTATTCCTTTTTTAAAGATCGTTCCGCCGCTATAAGTGTTGTCTTTTGTGAGGTATAGTGTCCCGTCACCGTCTTTCGTCAGGGAACCGGTGCTTATTAGTATGACGGAGATGGTCATTGGGTTCGCCGTGGCGTCGTTTCTTATCGTTACGGTTCCGCCCAGGCCGAGCGTGTAGTCGTCGTCAGAAGAATAAAGCGTGACTGCGGAATAGGCGTTGTCAACGTCAAGGGTGGTTACCCCGTTTATATTAGGCAGCGAGCTGCCGAGCGAAATTGTGCCGCCGGTGTATCTCCAGCGGATAGTTGTGTCCGCGTTATCGCTGTTGGAGGTCGTTATAGCATTGCGCAGGGTGTACGTGCCGGAATCATCGGAGCTGTCCACATAAACAATAGCCGCACGGCACAGAGAAGAAATAAGTGCCAGGAGGCAGGCTATGGATAAGACTTTGCCAAGTTTTCGGACATACTTGAACACGTATGACATGGGCATATGATGCACTCCTTCGTGTAAGGTACCCACCGGTACGCCAGTGAAACTGGCGTCAACTTTAAATCATAATTCCGGGACAGCCCAGGGTGGCAAAACTATGCACCCAGAGATTTCTCAACTACCGCCATAAACTTATAAACACCAAAAGGTTTACCAAAACAGCCGTGGAGCTTAAATTTATTAACATAGATCAGGCATTCTTCATGCGTAAGACTGCCGGTTATAAGCAAAATTTTAGCTCCCCCATTTTTTTGCCCTGATTAAATTTATAAGATCCGTCCCTACTACCATCAGATAGAATTAAGTCGGTAATAAATAAATCGCACTTGTTTCTCATAATCTCCGCTTCAGCGATGTTGTCAACCAGCGCAACTAAATAACCCATCTGCATGATATTTTAAACTTTCGCAGGGAAACAACGGCTTCTCCATCCTTGAGTATTCTCGCCGCCAGTTTGTGTTCGCCGTCCGCAAGGTCACTAAGGTCGAACCACCAATGGCCGGCTTCATTCCTGCATAGCGTCCAGTCACTCCCGTCAACTAAAACCTCAACCTTCTCACCCCGGGGAGCGCTTATTCTTACCGCATAGTATCCGCCCCGAATGACTTCATTGGTCTTAGGGTAATCTATCGTGATATATCTTTCTGTTTTTTGCTTTTTTGTCGCCTTTGTCATAATGTTTACTCCCCGTTTAATTCACTATTTTTTGAAAGTGCGGCGATTAAAAATGTGTGCGGGCCTCCGGTACGTTTTCAAAAGCCATTCCTTGGCCAGAAAATATGTTTCCCTGTCAAGAAAGCCGCTGGATTTTTCTACACCGGGCATTTTTTTAGGTTTTTTTGATTTTTTTATTTTCAGCGTCTTTATTCATAACGGAGCGCTTCTATAGGAGATAGTTCCGAAGCCTTTTTGGCTGGCCAGAACCCGAAAATAATACCCACCGAAGCTGAAAAACCGACTGACATTATTACAGATCCGGTCGTAACTATCAGGGTCCACTTTGCCAGTTTAGCCAACAGCAAGGCCGAACCCGCTCCCAACGCCACGCCTATAACACCGCCTGCAATAGATAAAGCGGACGCCTCTATAAGGAATTGCGTCAATATAGCTGTGCGCGTGGCTCCTATAGCTTTGCGCAACCCTATCTCGCGGGTGCGCTCGCTTACGCTTACAAGCATTATGTTCATAATGCCTATACCTCCGACCAACAGCGATATCCCGGCTATTACGCCCAGCAGCATTGTCATTGTTGTGACCATGGACCCCACCATCTCGCGGATATCTGACATATCCATTAACTGAAAGTCGTTGTCCTTATCCTCAGTTAGTTTGTGACGCTTGCGCATAAGAGCCGTAACATAGGTTTTAGCCGCGTCCACACTATTCTTATCCTTAGCCTGGAGCCAGATAGCGCTTACATATTTGTTTCCCAATAAGCGTTTCATCGCGGTATCGAGCGGAATCATTATGACGTCATCCTGGTCCTGGAATCCTCCGGAACCCTTAGCCGGCAACAATCCTATCACACGGAAATTTTTATGGTTTATCTTTATTGTGCGCCCGATAGGATTCCCGGTGCCGAACAGGTTGGTGGCCACGGTTTGGCCTATAACCGCCACCGCCGCCATCTCGTCATTTTCCCGCTGGACGAAATAACGCCCATAGCGAGGTTTGGCGTTATGCATGGCGGGGTATGCGATAGTTGTCCCTTTTACCGAAGTGTTCGTGTTTTTTGCTCCGTAAACAGCCTGCACATTACCACCCACATTAGGGTCCACATATGCGATAAGCCGTTTATTTCCCGCCAGGGCTTTTGCGTCTTCAAGCGTAAACCGGCTGGTCCTGGCTCCGGACGCCCCGCCGCGCTGCGCTGACGAGCCCGGCATAAGACCAATCAGGTTAGAACCAAGGTTGGATAATTTCTCTTCCATTGACTGCTGCGCGCCACGGCCCAGCGCCAACATGGCAAGCACCGCTCCCACGCCGATAATAATACCCAGCATGGTAAGGAATGAGCGCATCTTATTGGACGCCATAGCCCGCAGCGCGGACATAAAATGCTCTCCGAATTCGGCCGGAGTGAGCCCTGTCGAGCCGCGCGGCGCATGCCGGGATTTTTTGGTTTCGGGTGGCGGAGGAACACCAGGTTTGGAGGTATCCTCAACTATCTGTCCGTCCCTGATGTGAATAACGCGATTGGCCCAGGCCGCCACATCAGCCTCGTGTGTAACCATCACCACGGTAATACCCGCCGCATTGAGACCCTTCAGAATATTCATCACTTCGCCGGTCTGCGAAGAGGCGAGGTTACCGGTGGGCTCATCCGCAAAAATGATCTTCGGGCTGTTTACCAGCGCCCGGGCGATAGCCACGCGCTGTTGCTGGCCGCCGGAAAGCTGGTTCGGCTGATGAAGCATACGGTCTTGCAGTCCCATCTGTCTTAGGTATTTCTCGGCTACGGCCTGACGGTTTGACGTACGCGTGTAGACAAGCGGCAAGGCCACGTTATCGGTTGAGGTCATGCGGGGCAACAGGTTAAACTGTTGAAAAACAAAGCCGATGGTTTTTGAGCGCAAAAACGCAGTTTCCTCGTCTGAAAGGCCCAGAACTTCTCTGCCACCTATGAAATACTGCCCCGTCGTAGGCCGGTCCAACAGTCCCATTATGTGCATTAGTGTGGATTTACCCGACCCGGAGGGGCCCATAATGGCCACGAATTCGCCTTCGCGGATCTTCAGGTCAATCCCGCACAGTATCTCAAGGTCGCTATCACCCAGGTTGTAAACCTTTTTAATGCCTTTTATCTCTATTAATGGAGAAGTTTCTTCAGTCATAATCATTGTCACATCGGCGGAGGCCCGGAATTTCCGCCAGTTTTTTCGGATTTGGTTTTCTTGAGACCGCTCGGCATAAAAGGACTGGCTGAGTCCGAGGCCGCCTGTTGCGGCATAGAACCATCGCCTGGGGAAAAGATGATTTCGCCATCCGCCACTCCGGAAAGTATTTCGACATTAGTTCCGTCATCAAGGCCTGTTTTTACCGGGGTCAACACAGGATGTTTCGGGTCGCCCTTGTATACGCAACGCGTCCCGTCCTCGGTGTCGGTGAGCGCCGTAACAGGCAGCAACACCGCCCTCTGTTTACGCGTGACTATAACCTTGATATTTGCGGACATCTCCGATGCAAAAGAAGCGGGCACATGGTCCGGGCGTATTTTCACGGAATAGGTGATGACATTGCTGACGCTCACTCCTTCCCGCAGTATTTGGAATACCGTGCCCTGGAATGCGTCTTTCGGATAGGCGTCAAGCGTGATAACGGCGCGCTGCCCTTTCCTGATGCGCCCGATGTCCGATTCATCCACCTGCGCGACTACAATCAGATCATCTGCAAGTGCGAACATCTCGGTTGATGTATCCAGCGTCTGCCCTTTAACTACACCGCGCTTTATCACCGTGCCGTCAAGCGGGGAAAGCACGGGCGTGGGTTTATAGGTGTTTTCCCATTTAGCCAACACTTCGTCGCCCTTGGCGCGCGCGGCATCCAATATCGCCACCCGGTCGGTGGAACTAAGGTAGGCCAGTACCTGACCGCTTTTAACAGTATCCCCTTCTTCCGCAATTATTTTATCTACCCGGCCGGCTACAGCGGGTTTCACAACCACACGGTTCAAAGGCGCTATATCACCCGTGGTGTCAACAACATCACTTATTTCACCGCGCTCGGCGGTCACCGGAACGTAAACCGGCGTATTTAGTTGTTTTTTTTGATTATAAAACCGGTAGCCTGCGGCTGCGACTATAATAACGATTAAAGCAATGATGATTTTTTTCATAATTTTCAGTCTCCAAGCGGTATCCCCAGCAAACTGTCAACTTCCGTACGTGCGATGTTTACTGACCTGAGTGAGGTTAAATAGGTCTGTTCCGAAGAAACAAGCTCCTCTTCCACATCTTCCCAGGTCTGAAAAGACATTGTGCCGGAGAGGTACTGTATTTCAGATTCTGAATAGCGCTGCCGAGCGGCGTTGAGCAGCATGGCAACCGTGGCCACATTTTCAATATTCGTTTCCAGCGCCGCCAGGGCTGATTGTAAATTGGTCTTGGCGCTAAAAAGAGTGCTGCGGTAGTCTTCTTCCGCTTTTTGCATGGTACTTTTGGCGTTAGCCAGATTGTTTTTGAAATAGGTCGGCCCATTACTGAAAAGCGGCCAGGAAAGCGAAAGTCCCAGCGACCAGGCACGGTTCCCGGGCAATTCCGACACTCCATTCCAACCGAGACCCTGGGTGGCTGACAGAATGGGGAACAGGTCCGCATTCGTCTGCTTAACTTTCAGACTGTATAATTCCACTGACTTCTTTGCGGATAGCACGCTTGGGATTAATAGCGCCGCTTTATCAATATCGATGTCAGAAACCGTTGCGGGAACCGAGAGTGTGCCGGACGCGACAACCGGAACAAAGTCATCCGCTCCGATGTCGGCGGTTAGGCCGCGCTGGGCGGTGAGCATATCACGCTTTGCCTGCGCCAGATCCGCTTTGGCCTGCGCCAACTGGGCTTCGGTACGCAGGCGATTGCCTTCGCTTTCACGGCCGCTTTCATACTTTAGATTTATCATCTCCGCGCTTTTCTCACGGATAGCGAGGATGTTTTCCATCACTCCGATCCTTTCCTGTGCGTAAAGCAGATAAACAAAAGAAGTAAGCAGGTTTTTGCGCGTGTCCGCCAAAGCCGCGCGCAAACTCACATCCGCTTTCTCCACGGATTTAAATTGCACTTCCAAATCGGCATATGACTTCATACTGAACAATGTTTCCGACGCGTTCAGATTGACTGAAAAGTTATTACCAGGGCTGGAATTCACGGAACCATTGCGGGAATAGGAGTTAGAAACAGATATACCGGGAAATGGCAGACTCTGGCTTCGGCCGGCATAATAACTATAGCGGGCCGACTCCAACAACCGGCGGTATCCTGCCAATACAGGATTTGACAGCATAGCTGTTTCCTGGCAGTCCCTCCATGTAAGCGTTTTTACTTCCTGCGCGACCGCAATGGCAGGCAGCAGCGCAACCACGGCTGTAAGTATTGTTTTTAATATGGTCATAGATGTGTTCACCGCAGCGAAGCAGTCTGGAAACGCGCTTCTTTTACTGCCGTCAGGGCCGTATGCGGTATCACAGCATACCTACGGCCGCAGCAATTAGCGCGATAAAAAGCGCCATCGGCCAATCCCGCTTAAGCCCGCCAAAATCGTCGTCGTCATGTCCGAAATCTCCGAAAGAATCCTCTTTTTCTCCGGTTATGTCCGTTTTCCGCCCCGAAGGCACAGCTTGAGCGCCCGGTGCGGGGGACAGTCCGCGTTTTTCCGCCAAGGCAGCAGGAACGGAATTCTGAGACACAAAGCCGGGCCTAGCCAGCTGTGCGCGCGGGGCACATGAGCTCAAAAGCGGCGCGGCTAACAGCGCCGCAAACGCCGCATTTCTCCGTAGAGGCCGCGGCGCTTTAAGCCTATACAGGGCAGCCGGAAAATATTGACGGCTGATATTTTTCATCGCATCATTACGATTTTTCTCGCCAGCTTTATTTTCAGCCAGAAGCTTATAGGGTCAGGCAGGGTGGGAGCGGAGTTGTTTGCGCCGCCAGGTCCGCCCATACCAGGGCCATTGTCCGAAATGCCGCCCGGTCCGCCTATACCCGAACCACCGCCGGGCGGAGGACCACGTCTGCCGCCGCCCGATCTGCCCCCGGGGCCACCCATACCTGAACCGCCGCTTCTGCCGCCTTCCGAACCCGATTCTGAATTCCTTTTGCCGGGCATGGAGCTTTCGGTTATTTCGGATGTTTCAAAGCCCGCTCCCACAACAGCGACGTTTTTTGAAATTAACTTGGCAAGCGGGATCTTAAACTCGAAAACCGGCCTTTTTTTTCTGTTAAGCCCGGATTTGAATTCCACGCCCTCGGAATCAAGCGAAAACAGCGGGCCATCTTTGTCCACAATGCCTGCTTCATATGAAACCGCTCTCGGCTCCGGCATCTTCCTTTCCCAAGACTGCTCCTGGGACGGCTGAGTTTTAGCCTCCCCCTCCTTTTCTTTTACTCCCTTGATCTCAAGCTTTATGCCATAAACCTTTTTTTTTCCGTCTTTGCCGTCCAGCCAGAGCGTGAAAGTCTGCTTGAATATTCCGGAAAGCTGCGCGGCGGAGTCGCGATCCAGGGCGGCGGCGTAGATATAAAGATTCTTATCGTCATTGGCCGCCGAAACCGCCAACCCTCCTTTTTCCGTCATCCCATCCGCATCCCATTCTGCCCCGTCTCCATCCACTTTTATCGCCGATTCGTTCCATGCGCTGGGTATTTCTTTGGCACCGAAAAGGCCCGCACAGGCGGTAGATGCCATAATAAGGGCAAAACCCGTGGCGGCGCAAAGTCTTACACCCAGCCTGCCCGTACCACTATATGAACTTATACGGTTTTTCATAACAGCCTCCATTAACGAATGTCCCTGAAATTTTATAACCAAGCCGCCTGTAATTATGTGTAAAAAAGGCGTTTTCGGAAATTACCGGAGTATTCCAGCTAAGTGGAAGCCGGGCCTTTAAATTCAGTGGAAAAGCGAGCGGCAGTTTTTATGGCGGCGCAAAAGCTCTCAAGCTGCCGGGGCAGGAATCGGCGTTGCGGTAAACTCTTGCCTGTTCCGCTGCTGCGGCTACTGTCACTATTACTGCTGAAATTTATGATGCGGCCAGGTATCAGAAACCGCCATGGCCGCGCCGCATGGGCGGACCGTGGTGTCCCTCCGGCCTGAAGTCTTTTTCAAGTTCCTCAAGCTTGGCAGCCTGTTCGGGTGTAAGCACCGCCTTCAATTCGGACTTGATCCGCAGCCGCACTTCTTCCATTTTGGGTCTGTTCTCCTCCATTATCTTTTCCATCTCCGGCTGGTACTTTTTAAAAATAGCCGAAACTTTTTCCCGCTGAGACTCTGTAAGTCCCAATTCGTGGTTGAACATCTCCATGGGCCCGTCCATGTGGTGCGGCGGCGGAGGCCATGGCATGCGGTGCATGCGGTAAAAGTCGGAGAAGACGGCTCCCAGCAGAAAACCTGCCGCGGCGGCTACCGCCACCTGGTTCCAACGTATGGTCATTTTTTCCCTCCTTCAAGTAACATGGCCAGAAGCTGTTCGCTGCCGGTTTCTCCGCCGCCGAAAATCATAATTGAAAGTTTTTCAGCTTCTTTATGCGCCGCCACAGCGGCCAGCAGCGGCGACTGGCTGACGGGTAAAAGCCCGGTTTCAACGCATAGCGCGTATACAGCGCAGGACGCCAGCGCCAGCACCGGGACTTTCCACCAGCCGGCGAATGCGGGGGTGTGGTACACGCCGACCGAGTCCAGCACAGCTATACGCGCCATAACGGCCACTGAAATATTCGAAGTTGTAACGCACGGTTTAAGAATTACTTCCATGGCACGCAGGTGGGACAGTTCCTCGCGGCAGCAGGGGCAGGTGTTTATGTGCGCCGCAACGGCGCGGGCCTCGGCCGGCGGCAATTCGCCGTCGTGAAAGGCCTCTAATTTAGCGCAAAAATCATCCGGGTTCATTCTCTCTCCGTATGTTTAGACACTTGTTCAGGCAAAACGTGTCGCAGTCGGGCGCGCAGTATTACCCTGGCGCGCCTCAGTTTGGCTTTTACCGAATCCATAGAAACCCCCAGCGCGACTGCTATCTCGGCGTAATTCTCCCCCTCCAGACGCAGAGCTACCACGGCCCTGTATGCGGCGGGCAGCGCCGCCATTGCCCCGGCTGCAATTTCAGGATCCTCATGAGGGGCCGCTTCAGGAGCGGCCGCGCGCATGGCTTTCTCGCGCGCCGCCTCGGTCATGGCGTCAAAACTTTCCTGTCTGGCTCTACAGGTTTTTCTGCGGAGGTTGCAGCAGTGGTTGAAGGCTATGCGGTACAGCCAGGTGGAGAAGGAAGAGCCACGGCGGAAACCGGGCATGGCGGTGAAGGCTTTTACGAATATCTCCTGGGCGGCATCTTCCGCCGCCTGCCTGTTAGAGAGCATTGAAAGGCAAAAGCCAAGCACCTTCTGCTGATGGCGGATGACAAGGACGGAAAAAGAGTCGGTATCTCCGTTTAGAACTTCGGTAATCAACTCTGTGTCGCTTGGTTCAGAAATAAGCACAGTCACCTTTCATTGAAATATAATTGCAGTTATTTATTATTAGACACCGCAAGACGTCAAAAGTGTCGCGGGCAGCGGCGCCACTAACACCGCATCGCGCCAAAAGACCCCGGCACTTTGAATCTGCACAGGGCATCCGAAAGATATTAACGTCCTAGTCCGGGACCGGCCCCCCCCACAAAAAATGTTAAAAGCCGGTCGCACAGCAAAATTAGCATTACCCAATACGCCGGGGGCTGGTTTAGCCGGACACAATGGATAACTGCGGCTCCACAACATAGTAAAGCCCATTTATATAACGCAGTTTACTATGGCAATATTGCAGCGGTTCGCGGTGTGAGGAAAATGGTTGTGGAGGCGTCGAACGGATTTTACCGCGCTTTTGTGCAGATAATAGACATTGTGATTTTTTAAAATGTTGCGCGCGCGGCGCTTTAGGGAGTATAATTCTTATTATGCACAGGAATTGTACTCCGGCCTTAAAAACAGAAGCTGAGGATGACGCCATAGAACCGGAGATAGTAAGCAGCCCCTCACGGGGCGCGCATGGCGGACAGAAAGCCGGAAGCGCAATGTCGCGGTTTCGCGCCTTTATATTCAAACTTAAACTGCTTTTCGCGGGAGTGATAGGCCTTGTAGCGTTGGCGCTTATAATAACGGGCGCCGTGCTTACTTCCACCGTAATAGGGGCGATTTTGGGGATACCTCTGATGCTTGTCGGAGTCTTGCTTATCTGGCTGCTGCTCAACGCGCTTACCTTCGGAGAAACTAAAAAATTTTTTGTTTCCCGGCGTTTTTGAGTTAAAACATATTTTCCAGCCGGAAGGTGGTCACAATATTTGTAGCGGATACTTTAGCGTTCCCTATACCGATAAAACGCAGTATCTTATGCATCCGCAGGTCGATCCCGAACGTGAGACCTGACTGCTTCTTGTAAATCAGGCCGAAACCGCCGTTATAACCCAGCTTATCGCTGAAGCTGGTGGAATATTTCGCACCGTCGCGCGAGTCCGTATAGGCGGGCGTCCACCTGTCATACAAGCCAAGGCCGATCCTCCCGTAAAAATCAAAGGGGCCCAGCTCTTTGACCTCTTTGTAAAAAGGCGCGAAATAAAGCACCCTGGGTTTGCACTCTGTAACAACGAAGTGCGGGTGCCCGGAATCATACCCGATCTCAAGCCCCAGCCGGTGTCCCTCGTCAACCTGGTACTCGGCTGAAACCGCAAGCGCGGAAGAAGCTTTGTACTGTTTGCCCCATTCCCCGCTGATAGGCCTGGAAAAACCGTATCCAAAACCATACGAAATATTACCGGCGTCAAAAGCCTGACACAAAACCGGATAGCAGCTTATTGCCGCCATCATAACAAAAGCCATTTTCTTCATATCCGCCTCCCTGAAATGTTTCTTCCGCTGAGCATGTCAATATCGCGGTATTTCTACTCAAAATCCCCGAGCAGTACCTGTTCAAGATCAAGTTCAATGCCGGTTTTGGCCTTAACCTCGGCCCGCACTTTTTGTATCAAGCGGTAAATATCCGACGCCGTGGCCCCGCCCGAATTCATTATAAAACCCGCGTGTTTTTGCGACACCTGCGCTCCGCCTATTTTAAGCCCCTTAAGGCCGCATTCGTCTATAAGGCGGGAGGCGAAATCGCCGACAGGACGTTTGAAGACGCTGCCTGCCGAGGGATAGTCAAGCGGATGTTTTTCGGCCCTTTTAGCCAGTATGCGGGCCCGTTCCGCCAGAAGTTTCTCGCTCCCCAAAGGCTCAAACGCGAAAGAGACCGAAAGAACGATCAGGTTTTCCAGCCCGAGCACGATCCTGTAACCATGCGCGATTTGATTTTTCTTTAACGTAAAAACGCGCCCCTCGGCGTCCATAGTCTCAACCGAAACAAGACGGTCGAATGTTTCCTGGCCATAAGCCCCCGCGTTCATGCGCACAGCGCCGCCGACCGTACCGGGGATACCTGAGGTTTTTTCCAGACCGCCAAGGCCTTTTTCCGCGCAAACGCGCGCCAGGTCGTCCCATAAAACGCCTGAGCCCGCCGTTGCGGCGTTGCCCGAGATTGTAAGCTGTGAAAATCTTTCCGTAAGCGCCGTAACTCCGTCAAGCCCCTTGTCGCTGACCAGTACATTAGAACCTTTGCCCAGTACGCGAAAAGGCAGGTTTTTTTCAAGACACCAGCGCCAAAGCCAGCACATTTCGTCGGGGGAAGCGGGCTTGACCAGCGCATGGGCGGCGCCGCCGGCCCGGTAAGTGGTGAAATTGGCCGCGGGCTCGTTAAAAAAACAGAAGGTCCCGAATTTATCTTTAAGTGCATCGTAATCAGGCATGGCGCGTGGTTCCTTTTTCCGTTTTTTATTTATCAGTCCGGTTTAAAGCCGTTCGGACCTGCGGCCTGAAACCTGAAACCCGTGACTCTGTTAATGTTAACAAAATATACCCCTGCAAGTATAAGCAGACCGCCGAAGATCGCGGACGGAGCGGCCGCCTCGCCCAGAAAAAAATAAGCGGAAAGCAAAGTGGCAAAAGGCTGAAGATATATAAAATAGGAAGATGTTACAGGGCCCAGTCCTTCAACCGAATTATTCCAGAACAGGTACGCAAAAGCCGTAGAAAGCACGCCAAGATACGCAAGGCTTACCCAGCCGCGCGCCGTTACCCGGACAAACTCAGCGGGCCCGCCGGAAACCAGCCAGGCCGGCAGCAGGGTTAAAAGCGCCACCAGCATGGTAACCGTGGTCACCTTGGCCTGCGGCCAAAAGGTAAGCCATTTCCTGTTAAGCAGGACGTAAAAGGCCCAGGCGAAGCAACTTATCATGAAGATAAGGTCGCCGCGCGTGGAAGGCAGAGAAAAAGCCGCCGCCCCTGTTTTTGAGAACACCACCAGCACTGCGCCCGCAAAGCCTAAAATGAAGGCAACTATTTTGAAGGGACCTATTTTTTCACCAAAGGCGGCCATTAATCCGGCCACCAGGATAGGTATGGTAGCTATAAGCCACCCCGCGTGGGAGGCCTGTGTGTATTTCAGCGCGTAGGCCTGCACATATTGCTGGATTGAAACGCCCAGCAGGGACATTAGCAGCACTTTCCACAACAGGGACGGCTTGCAATCCGCCGCTTTAAGGCGCGCACCGCTCAGGAAAAGAAGCAGCAGCACGCCTATAAGCGTGCGGGCGGTTACTATTGAAAGCGGCGAGATTTCGGTAACGAGATACTTTGTAAAGGGGTAAGACGCGCCCCAGACCGCGGCGGCAAAAGTTACCTGGAAATAGAGCCAGTTACGGTTTTTTGACGGAACAGCCATAAAGAAAGGTCACAGGTTTCAAGTCACATGTCACAAGCAGAAGAGAACCCTAAAAAGGTATGGGTCTAAAAGTCCAACGGATAGCGCCGGGGGAATATAAGTTCCCCGCACGCTATCCGTTAGTCGCCATTTGCTATTCGCTATTTATTATTTACGCAGCACTTTCTTTATCCGCCTGAAAGCCCAGTCGATCTCTTTCTTCGTGATGATCAGCGGCGGAGCGAAGCGGATCACATGGTCATGCGTTTCTTTGGCAAGCAGGCCAAGGTTCATAAGCTGCTCGCAAAAGGGCCTGGCGGGACCGTTAAGTTCAACGCCTATAAGCAGGCCTTTGCCGCGTACTTCTTTTATGTTCGGGCCTTTTATGGAGCGTAATTTGTCCATGAAATATTCGCCGATCTCGCGTGAATTTTCAACCAGGTTTTCCTCGGTTAGAACTTTTAAGGCGGCCCGGGCCACCGCGCAGGCCAGCGGATTGCCTCCGAAAGTGCTTCCGTGGTCCCCCGGGTTGAACACGCCCAGAACTTCTTTGGAGGACACCACGGCGGAAATGGGCATTACCCCCCCGCCGAGCGCCTTGCCGAGTATCATCATGTCCGGCTTCACGCCCTCGTGCTCGCAGCAGAATTTTTTTCCGGTGCGGCCGAAACCGGTCTGTATTTCATCGGCCACGAAAAGGACCCTGCTGGCTTTGCAGATATCGTAGGCGGCTTTCAGGTAGCCCGCCGGCGGCACTATTATGCCCGCCTCGCCCTGTATCGGTTCCACCAGGAAAGCCACGGTATTAGGCGTTACGGCGGCTTTTAACTCTTCAAGGTTGCCGTAGGGCACTACCTTAAAGCCGGGAGTGAACGGCCCAAAACCATCCTTGTACTGCGGCTCGGTGGAAAAAGACACTATGGTCACGGTGCGGCCATGGAAATTATTGGAGCAGACTATTATCTCGGCCTGGCCTTCCGGCACGCCCTTTACTTTGTAACCCCATTTGCGCGCCGCCTTGAGGGCGGTCTCAACGGCTTCAGCGCCGGTGTTCATGGGCAGAGTCATTTCATAGCCGGTAAATTCACAAAGCTCTTTAAAAAACGGCCCTATCTGGTCGTTATTGAAAGCTCGCGAAGTGAGCGTGACCTTTTTAGCCTGCGTGGTGAGCGACTTGATCACTTTCGGATGCCTGTGGCCGTGGTTAAGAGCCGAATAGGCGCTTAACATGTCCATATATCTGCGGCCTTCCAGATCTTTAACCCACACGCCTTTTCCCTGCGCGATTATTATCGGCAGAGGGTGATAATTGTTGGCCCCATAAGTTTCGATCATTTCAAGACAGTTCTGGGACTCCGTGCTAAGTGTTTGATTGGTTTCCATGATAAACTCCTTTGCATAGTAGAGAGTAAATAGCGGATAGTGTAGAGGTCTCCTTACGAATGTTTGCTTCTTACTCTACACTCTCGTCTATATTCTCTACACTCTTATTAGAATCTCGCCCCAAGGCCGGCTTGGTAACCGCTATTGCCATGCAGTGAACTGTAGGCACCATACACATAAAGCAGCGGCATGGGAGAGAATTTAATGCCCGCCGTGTAGCGGGGTTTGAACGATGTTTTGGCGGTCACGCCATTGAACCCGGGCACACCCTTTACCTCAAGGCTGGTATGGTCTAAACCAAGGCCGACAAAAGGCTTAATAATAGGGATATTCAGCGAGGCCGACACGTCAAAAGACATGTGGCTGCCTTTGAAATATTTGTAATCAATAGTGTCGTAAAAGGCCGAAACGGACACATCAGGTATGAACTTGGTGAGTGTTCCGCTCTTAAACACCGGATAGCGCAGGCCTCCGCCCATTATTGATAAGCCCGAAACCGTGATGCCGCGCACCGCTATATTCGCGCCGATCAGCGGCAGGCCGGCCGAAATCTGCGCCAGCGGCACTCCGAAAGCGTTAACCTTGGCGTTTTTAAGGAGAAGGTCCTTTGAGTTAGGCTTTGACTGCATGGTAACCGCAACGCCCGCGTCAAAACCGGGGAAACCGAGAGAGCGGCCGGTGGTGAAATCAGCCCCGCCCAGCAGCCCGCCGAAGTCTTCAGCGAAGGGTTTCAGCAGGGCAGTACCCTGCAACTGCACCTGCTTCTTGAAGTCGGAAAAAGGGTCAGCTTTTGCCATACCTGCAAATAACCCCACAGTTAAGACAGAAAACAGCGCTATTTTTAATATGTTTTTCATTGTTACCTCTCCTTAATACAGCAAGTTGCCCGCTACAGGGATATTATCCCAAAATAAAAGGCCGCCTGTCTACCGAAGTTACAGCGAATAGCAAATAGCGATTAGCAAATTATAGGCGGGAGGCACCATCTGCTGGTTAGCGGAGAAAATCCGCAGCCTGCTGTTTTTTATCCCGGTTAAGAAAGGAACCGTTCAGGGCGCATTTTATGGTGTAATCAAGGTCCCTAAATGAAAGGCCCATTTTTTCCACGCATAAACGATATTCTTTATTAAGGCTGGTATCCAGTATTTCAGGGTCGTCGGCGCCGATACATACGCTTAAGCCGGATTCGATAAATTTTTTCAGCGGATGAGCTTCAAGTGAATCTACGGCATGGGTAAGATAATTACTGTACGGGTTAGCCTCGATGGTTATGGCGTTTTCTTTTATAAGCCGCATCGCGCGGCCGGAAGGGTCGTCGGCCGCTTTAACTCCGTGGCCGATGCGCCGGGGACACAGCGCTTCGATAGTCTCTATTACCTGCGTGTACTTTCCCTCCTCGCCGGAATGCACCGTAAGCGGTATTCCGGCCTGTCGGAGTTTTTTTACGGCTTCCCTGTATATGCGGGAGGGATAATCTATTTCGTTATCCGCCAGGTCAAAACCTATTATGCCGGCTTTGTTCTTAACGGCAAAATCAATTGTTTTAAGCACCGAATTCATGCCATAGCTCCGGGAAGCGATAACGATTATCCCGCCGACGAAAGCGTTGGCCTTTTCAAATTTTTCCACTACCCCGCGCATGACCTCCAAAGACTTCTGCCAGTCCAGATCCTTTCCTTGAAGCATAAAATCGGGGCTATAGCGCAATTCCAGAAGCTTTATATTCTCATTTTTATAAGCGTCTTCAAGCGCCTGGAAAGTTATCTCTTCGAGCGCCGTATAGGAAACAAAAACCGACTGAACTATTTCGAACATCTTTAGCACGGCGGCCAAAGAATTCATGGGGGCGTGGAGTTTGGCTGTTTTGGCAAGTTCCCCTGCATCAAAAGTGGGCAGTTTAAGGCCATATTGGCGTGCCAGTTTTATTATAGTGGGTACGCGCACGCAGCCCTCAAGGTGCCGGTGCAGCTCCGCCTTAGGCATTTCTTTTATTTTTTCTTCAAGTCCGCTTTTGGTTTCTTCCATACAGTTCAGTTTTCCGGTTAAAATTTAAGCGGCGATCAGTGGTAAAAACAGCTACTTTTTCAGGTTGTCTGCGCCTGTCAGTTCCAGGGCTTTTTGTTTAAGGGCTTTCAGATCCAGCCGGCCGCCTGTAAGAGGTATGGTGTCAACTTTGTAATAGCTGGCGTGCCGCGGCTTCCAGGAATCCGGCAGAGAGCTTGCGGCAATTATAGAACGCAATTTTTGGGCGTCTCCGGCTCTGGAGGTATACAACACAGCCAGCCGCTCTCCGCCGTGGCCGTCCGGAGCCGAACTGACCCCCACCACCCGCTTCTCCAGGCCAAGCCCGTCCTGCAGCGCTTCCTCAAGCGCCAGGTGCGGCACCATTTCACCCGCGATCTCAGTAAAGCGGGATAAGCGGTCCTCTATCGTTACAAAGCCTTCCTCGTCCACACGGGCGACATCCCCAGTCCTGTACCAGCCGTCCTTAAGCGCTTCAGCGCTGAGTTCAGGACGGTTCAAATAGCCTTTCATAACATTGGGCCCTTTCACCAGCAAATGCCCCTCACTGCCCGGCGCCGCGGGCCCGCCGGTCTTAAAATCCACAACTTTCATAGCCACGCCGGGCAAAGGCAGGCCCGCGCTGCCTTCTTTCCAGCCCGTCTGAAACTCCTTGTCAAAGTCGGCATGCTGCACCGACAAAGCCGCTACGGGCGACAGTTCGGCGGAGCCGTAGCCCTCAAGCGGGCGCAGGCCGAATTTTGCCCTGAACGCTTCGGCAAGCGATGCCTTAAGCTTCTCCGCCCCCACTATTACATGCCGCAGCGTTGATAAATCCTCTTTTTTCGCTTTGCGGGTGTAAAGGCGCAGAAGCGCCGGGGTGGCAAAAAGCATGGTGGCACCGCGCTCACGCACCAGCCGGACCATAGTCCCGGCGTCAAGCGGGTTATGGTGATAAACAACAGGCACAACGCTTAGCAGGGGATACCAGAAAGAAGCCGTGTAACCGAGCGAGTGGAAGAAAGGCAGAGCCGAGCACATACGGTCTTTTCCCGTCAGAGCGAAAACAATGCGCAGGGATTCTATATTTGAAAGTATATTGTGATGGCTCAGCATTACTCCCTTGGGCGCGCCGGTGGAACCGGAAGTGAATAGTATGGCGGCCGTGTCGCCCGGGTCAAACGCCTTTTCTTTCAGGAGCCTGGAAGCGGGCGACACCCTGGCTTTTATTCCGGAAAAATCTCCCGGCTCTTTACCGGCGCCCGGAAGAAGGTCTTCAAGATATAAGGCCTGGTCCTCGCTGAGCGGGACGCCGGTATCCCCCGGGAAAACCCGGGAAGTTATCACGGACCGTATACCGCATTCCTCTATAGCCGCGCCAAGAGCTTCTTTTGAAACCTTGTAATTCAGGTTGACGGGGATCTTTCCCGCCAAAGTCACGGCCAGGTTCATCAGCGCCGCCGCGACAGACGGCGGCAGGAGCAGGCCGACATTCTCACAGCCCTTGGTCCTTTCCTCTATAGCCGCGGTCAGTTCAAGGGCGCCTGTGAGCAGGGCGCCGTAGGTCAGTTTTACGCCCGAACTGTCGCTTAATATAACGCGGTCCCAGTTCGCGCGCGCGATACTGATAAACTCGCGGCCCAGGCTTACGCGGGCGGATTTCCTTTCTTTGAAATAGTCGCAGGAAAGCTCCATGACCGCCAGGCGCACTTCACCAGCGCCTGAAGCGGCGGGCATGGGCCGGCCGAATATGACCGATACTTCGCAGCGGAACCAGCCTTTCCATTGTTTTACGAACCGCCCGTGATAATAGCTGGTGAGAGTACCCCACGCTCCGCCGATATACACCGGGATAATGGGATAGGCGCTGTTCTTCATTATTTTTGTAAAACCCTGGCGGAACTCCCTTAGCATCCCGGTGCGCGTAACCGCTCCCTCGGCAAAGATGACCACCAGGAAACCGTCGTCCATGGCCTTACGCGCCGCCTGAAGAGACGCCACTATTTTCTTGGGGGGATCCGTCATCTCTATGGGTATGCAGCCGAAAATCCGGAAGATGGGCGTGATGAAAGACCAGCCCTGGTAGATCTCCCGCGTCATGATGAAACGCAGACGGCGCCGCTGGGTGGCTATTAAAAGCAGCGGATCCATGTAAGAGATATGGTTGCATACGAGCAGCGCAGGGCCTTCCAGCGGAATGTTCTCAAGGCCGCTTACCCGTATCTTGTATAAACCGCGCGTTAAAACCAGGGCTATAAACCTGAGCAGGAAATCCGGCATAAGCTTAAGGGAAGCCGCCGCGGGCGCCAGCGTAACAAAGCCCATAACCAGGAACCCCCGCCCGGCGCTAAAACCAAGGGCATAATTAAGAAGGGCAAAACCCGCGCCTAAAAGCGCGCCGGCCAGCCCCACGCGCGCGGCGACGGACGCGGTAGGCGCATCGCCGGCGGCGCGGCGCAGTAGATAGCTGTCTATGGGCGCCATGAAAAGCCCGGCTCCCAAACCGGCAAGCGCTATCACAGGCGCCGCCAGTTGAAGACGCGGCGGCAGGAAATCCAAAGCCGACATGGAAAACGCCAGCAAGAAAGCTCCCGCCGGTACAACGCCGAACTCTATATCACGGCCGGAAAGCCGGTCAGAGCAGAATTTGCCGCAGCCAATGCCCAGCGCCGACAGGAAAGCCAGACAGGCGGCAAGCCCGGGGCTTAAGTGAAACCGCTCTATGCCGTAAGGGATTAGATTGAACTGCAGGTAAGCGCAAAGCATGGCGAAAATTGCCGCGGCAAGCAAGGCGTAGAAAAAATACCTGTCGCTATTCAAAAAGACGGGCAACGGCAAGTCAGCGCCCGCCGCACCTACGGCTGGCCGGCTGAATCCGCCTTTCCCGGACTTTTTCAACTCTCCGTCCATGTAATCCTTAAAAACATCGGAAGGCTTAAAGCTGAGGGCTGAAGGCTGAAGTTTGGAAAACTCTCTTGGGTTCTTCCGCCCTCAGCCTGCAGCCTGAACAGCCTGGATAGTTACAAAACATCATCCTTAATAATAACAATTTGCCGCTTGAAACGACATACCCGCGCACAAAAATCCTGCGGATGTTTTATACAAGCCCGGATAGCATAACAGGCCACCGCGACGACATATCGCGGTGATAAAACCTTAAAACATAATAATCGGGGACAGCGGGAACTTGTCAGCGCGGAAGCCACTTGGAGGCGGCTTTATGGAATTCCGTCCAGGCGGGGTGAAAAATTTCCTTTCCATTGTCGCCGGGGCGTATTTCTATGGGGCTCCAATAAGGCTCCGCCGCCATCGGAGACCACCATTGAGGCTGGCTGTCGCCGTCCATAAACCAGCCTTTGGGATTCCAGAACCAGCCAAAGGCGAGCACGACATCCGCCCCCGACCTGAAACAGCGGTCAAACAGCCTTTTGAAATATTCGGCCTGCGTCTCCGGCGAAAAGCCGCGCACGAGCGGTTCGCGGGAGTAGCCGGCCTCAAGCACCCATACGGACCGGACGCCTGCGAGCTGCTTGGCTCTGGCTACGATATCGGCCATTTCCTTGTCCCTGAGCGGGAGGCCGAAGAAATAGTTGCCGTAAAGATCCACGCCGACGATGTCTATCCCGTCGTCGCCCGCAGCCTTTACATAGCTTTCCCATTCCGCGGCCAGTGTGGCGTAATTCTGCGTAGTCCGTAAAACAACTCCGCGCTTCGCCCCCTCGTTATGAACCACGGCGGCAAGTTCGCGCAACAGGCGGTGCTGAAAATCCTTATCCCCCCATGAGGGCTCCTTTATCCGCCAGTTGGACATTGCATGGATTTGGGCCACATTTATCTCATTTTCAACCTGCCAGACAAAAACCCGGTCCGCGTACCTGCGCACTCCGGCGCCTACCACCCATTTCAGGAACGTCACGTAAACATCCCGCCCAAGCCTGTCAGGGGAAACCTGCACGGTGCTCCCGTCTTCCATTTCAGCGAACGGGGCTTCTTTCCGGTAGCCGCAGCCGGTCACAAATGACACCTTTATACCCTGTACGGTGAATGCGTTAACCAGAATATCCATCCTGTTCCAGCGCCCGTTTTTGGAAAGTTCGCCGATCATGGAGTCCAAAAGCGCGAAATCGGTCGTTGCCTGCCTTAGGCGCGCCATGTCCGCTTTGGAAATAAGCGCAATAGGCTCGTTCAGGGGAAGATGGGACCTGTAATGCGTGCCGCCCGACTCTTTTATCAGTTTGGCTATCTGCGGGAATGAAAAATACGGTATGTCAAAAGGTGTGCCTGAGTGTGAGATGCCTATCCCCTCGACCTTGCGGGTAGGAGGAAGGTCGGGGTATCTGTCAGTTGCCGGCCTGTTAACGGCCTTGACCTGTTTGAAAGACGCCTGCTGCACAGCGGAAAGCTGCGCCGCAAAATCGGCGTCGGAGGAAACCGGCTGACCGGCGGCGAATAAGCGGCCGGCAAAAGCAAGCGGAAGCGCGGCCGAAAATAAAACCCGGGTTCCTTTAATATTCATGATGGCCTTGTTTCTAGTCTAACACACGCCACCGTAAAAATCAATCCCCCCCGCGCCTTAATTCCCGCCTCTGTTTTTTCCGCATGTGCATGCATGAGGGGAATTCATCGTAATTCTACGAGGGAAACAGCGCTACTTCCGCTTTACCTTCACGCTGCCCGCTCCGGTTTTTATATTTAAAATGAACGGCGCGGAAGAGTCGCTTGCAAAGTCGCTGTTAAAGCTACCGAACCCGCTTTTATGGGAGATATTCAGTCTGCTGTCTTTGGGGAATCCAAGGGACACTCTGCCCGCGCCCGTAGTAATCGCGGCGGAACCGTATTTAGGCGGCCTGAGCCAGTTGACGGCTACATCGCCGGCGCCGCTTTTACAGTCAAATTTTTCGGAATAGATATCGCCGAGAATCCTGCCGGCCCCGCTTGTTATGCGGATCGCCCCGGAAAGGCCGTCCAGCTTGATGGTTCCAGCTCCCGCCGTGATCGCGGCGCCCACCGAAAAAGAGCTGACATAAACGGCGCCGGCGCCGGTTTTTATTTCAAGCTGTTTTTCCGCCGAGGCCGTCACGGAAAAGCCGGCCTTGCAGCCGCTGTTCCAGAAATGCTTTTTTTTCTCGTTATTTTTGGCTTTCAGGAAAAGCGTTCCGCCGTTCAGCTCGGAAGTTATTTCGCATTTATCCGGGGAATATTCGCCGATAAGCTCCACTTTTACGGTCGGCGCCTCCGAAACGACGAGTTTTATTTCCCCCGAGGCCGTCTCCGCCTGAATGGACAGGACGTCGCCGGACTTGAACTCCCAGTTTTTGGGCATTTCTCCGGCTATACAGTTTATGCCCCCCAGCAACAGTATTATCGCAATACAATTCATGTCCCCCCCCTTTTTTTTAACGCACAGGCACGAACCCCGTCCGCGCCCATGCTAAATTCTACAATATTGCAGAAAACATTTTCATCCCTGTCGGAGAAAATCACCCGCGCCTTTTCAAACTGCCTGATGTCGTATGGGATTCTATTCAACCCGTATAAACAACGCCCGGAAATAAGGGCCGAATATGACAAGGCCCGCTGCCGCCGAACCGATGGCGGAAATCAACACAGCTCCGGCGGCGATATCTTTAGCTCTGCCTGCCAGCGGATGGAACTCGGGAGAAGCCAGATTCACAAGTGATTCAATGGCCGTATTGAAAGCCTCGGCGGCCCATACGGCGGCAATGGCCAGAATAATCACGCACCACTCGCAATTGCCGAGATGGAAGCAGAAACCTGAAACAATAACGGCAATCGTAAAGAAGGCGTGGATCCGGGCGTTATGCTGGGATTTCAGCATAAGCGATAAGCCGTTAACGGCATGAAAAACGCTTCTAACCCGTCCGGCAACTCCAAACTGCGTGTTGTTAGTCATAGTTCAGCCGCCTTTTGATCCTCGCTTCGATATTTGAAGATTGCGGCACAGCCCTCAAAAGCAAGCTTTGAAACCCCATCTCCCCGCGTTAATTTAAGTAAACTTCAATTCTCAATCAATAATAGCAAATTCACCAACGCGGCGACGTAAAAGTGAAACGGGACTTTCATTGCATGCGGGATAATTGCGCTTTTAAAACTCCCGCCCGCACGCGCAAACCTGCCGCGGTATTTGTTTTGCGGGAAGATTTTCGCTTGACCGCTTTTCTTAATTTGTGTTTAATTACGGTATGGGAAACAAAATACTTATTGTGGATGACGACCCTGATATTCCGAACGCGCTGCGGGGAGTTTTGGAACCGCTTGGACATCAGGTGGAAATCTGCGCCAACGGACAAGAAGCGCTTGACACTCTGCAGTCCTATAAACCCGACCTGGTAATAATGGATGTAATGCTGCCGGGAATAGACGGCTATTCGCTGGTCATTACAATTTCCGACAGTGTGGGATTCAACCGTCTGCCTATCATAGTGATATCCGGTCTGGACTCCTCAAAGGTAATGTTTGAGCGTTTCCCGCAGGTGGCCGCTTTCTTTACCAAACCCTTCCACATGGACGACTTCACGGAAGCGGTAAAAACCGCACTGGCAAAAAAAGAATAACCAGGTTTTAGCTACAGGGCCCAAGCAGCTGAAAATCAAAAGGCTCCCTTCTCCGGGAGCCTTTTTTTTGATACTGCACAACCACTAGAATTGCACGACCTCGAACTTCATGTGAAATGTTTTCGCCGGGTTCACATTTTCCTCCCAGGGCCGCGTATAGGCGAATTTTAGTACCGCACTGCCCATCCGCAGGCATTTTAGTTTGAACACACGAACACCCTTCGCGGCAACGAATTCATCTGAAACGATCTGAAAAATCCGTGTATCGGGCTTATCCGCAGACCACATATATCCCGTGGCTGGATTTTCGGCAAGCCGGATTTCTATCGTGCCGTCAACCGGCACCGCAAACACTTTGCCGGCCGCGCTCTCGTCAAAATACGCGGGGAGATTCGGCGCCGCTATTTTCGCTCCATTTCCCGTCTCCTGCGCCAGGGCAAACGTCCCGGCGGATATGGCTATAAACATCGCAGCTATCAGTTTCTTCATTATAAAAACTCCTGTATATTTTCCCGCATCCGGCACGCGGTTTAATTTACCGTAAGCGCGGTCTTTGTGTCGTTCAGGGGATTTGAGTCCAAGTTCACTTCATCCGGAGTGATATTGCCGTCGCCGTCGGTAAGGCTGAGTTCCAGCACATACTTCCCCGGCGCCATGGGCCGGCCGTTTATCTCGGGCATCCACACAGCGGCGGTCGCGGCGCTCAGCATGATATCGCCGGAAGCGGGATTTTTTAACGCCATTATTCCCTGCAGCGCCACGCCCTGTAAAACCCCGTCCCGGTAAACATTCAGCTTGTAAGTCACTTCGTTCGAGCGGTTATCCAGAGCGGTGAATTTTATGTAGACCGCTTCACCGGCGCGGACAGTTTTCGGGCTGACGGAAAGATTCGCCACTAAAGGAGGCAGCTTTTTTGAAGCGGATTCCAACACCGCCACAGTGGCTGCTCCCGCCTCCGCCAGCTGACGGAAGCGTATTTCCGGGGTCGCTGTAATCCATTTATTGTTATTATTGCCCCCGTCCGAATTATTCGATTGCTCCGGAACGGCCCAAAGGTCGCTGTTCCGGTCGCCGCCGTAATGGCCCCAGGGCCCGTAAGTAATGTCCTGACCGAGCGGAGGAGCGTTATCCGCCGGGACCCAGTAAGGTTTGCCTGTGGCGGGATTCACCCATTGTGAAAGATGACTTCTTGTCTCGTCCTGAACTTGCTGGTAATACGCGTAAGGCTCAATATCCGCATTGTAACGGGAGGCGGAAATATTCACTTTGTTGTCCCAGGAAGGCCAACCCTCAAAACTGTCACCGGTGCTGTGTTTTATGTTGGCAGCGTGAGTGGGAACGGCCTGGTCCTGAGTGAGATGGCAGATAATTCCAAGCCTTTCATACGCCGAAGTGGAATCGAACTGCTCGTAATTATAAAGGACCCCGCCTTTGCTGGCAGGCGTTTTCCCATACCACAGATCTTTCGTCAGGCCGCCGTTGGCCGCGCTGTTGGGATGCCCCGATTCATCGCTGCCGCCGGTCATTAGGACACTATTGGCGCGCCCGATATCGGGGAATTCCGTTTTATTCGTAAAACTCAGGGCGGCTTTTGTAATGGCGTTGTGAGCGGAACCGAAGAAAGCTACGCTCCACCATCTTGTTCCGGAGTTCGCCGGCGCCGGAGGTGAAACCGGATTTACGGCCGCGACGGCTGATTTGTTCTCTATATTATTTAGGTCTGTTTCAAAATCAGAAGCCTTCAAAACACCGTAGGCGGAAATGGCGAGAAACGCCGCTATCAGGATATTTGCAGTTTTTTTCATCTGTTGCATCTCCCTATATACCTGTGTCGCTGGCCGGTAAATTTCTCCGGTATAATATTTATACCTCTTAATTACCGCCGTTCCAAAGGCTTTAGGGCAGAGTTATTAAGTTTTAAGGCCTATTATAAAATAGGCCGAATGGGCAGGGAAATTTCCGGCTAAAGCTGGGGAAATGCAGGTTCACAGTTCAGCGGTTCAACGGTTGGGAATCAGGGAACACAAAAAGATTGTAAAAAAAATAACCGGGAACCGATGAACCGTGAACCGGACAACCTGAATGTCGCTAAAATCCGCGGTATTTTCTGAGGCTGACCAGACGCTGGAAGTAGTACGGGTTTGTAATAGAGTCTATGTGAATTCCGTTAGTAACGGAGGCATGCACAAAAAAGCCCTTCCCGACATAAATGCCCACGTGATCCACTTTTGCCGTTCCGGGATTCTTCATCGAGAAGAAAAGCAGATCGCCCGGCAGTACGCCGGCAGGCTTCAAATACAGGGTCTCGTCAAACTGATCACGGGCAACGCGGGGCACGTGCAGGTCCGCCGTACGGTATACCAGTTGGACGAATGCCGAGCAGTCCAACCCGGTCTTCGGGTGCATGCCTCCCCATAAATAGGGCACGTTCAGATATCTCAGCGTCTCGTGAACGACCTCATTTCTGGCGTCGGCAATGGACCTGGCCTGCGCCGCCGCCGCAAAGAATAACAGGCCGGCAGACAGCCGGAAACACTTAAAAACTTTGGCGCGGAACAGTATCATTCAGATATATTTTTAGCATATTTGCCGGTGGCAAATGCAATAGTGTATTATATGGGGTCTGCTAAAAAATATGTGCGATCGTTTTTTAAATCCGTGTAATCTAATTCCCATGAAAATAGCGGTTTTCATGCTCTTCTGTCTGATAATAGTAAGCCAGCTCGCGCCGGTCCGCGCGCAGGCGCTGCCTGATTTGAAGGCCCAGGCGGCATGGGGAGAAAAAGAGAAGCAGGAGTTCCTGAAATTCCTCAAATCCGACCAGCAGGTCCCTATTACCGGCCAGGTAAAAAAAGTAGCCGCCGCGAAGGGCGAACGCGCCGCGCCCAGGAAAGCCCGCTATTTTACCCTGAACATGGTCACCGACACACTGCTTGCGACGGCAGCCGACGGGAAAGTGGAAACCATAACGCAGAATTCAGGTCCCCAAGTGCTTTTGGGCGGGCATCTTTTCTCATGGGTCCGCTACTACGGCGGGTTAAAATACAACCGGCTGAGCCGGCAGAAACTGGACGGAACCGAAGCCCGGCTGACCCATTTTGAAATTCCCGTGGGAATGGAACTTGCGCTTATCCCGCTGGGCACGCCGCAAACGCGCTATGTGATCATGCGCCTGGGCCTGTCCGCTCACTCTATATCCGGCCCGGCTGACAAATCCGACTTCAAGACCCCCCTGCTGGGCTGGTACACCGCATGGAACGCGGGAGTCGGCTACGAATGGCAGTTCGCCAATTCCAACTGGCGGGCGCACCTGCTGGCCGAAGGATACAGATCCTTCGCCGGCAGCAACTCTCCAAAATTTTACGGGATAGGCCTCACAGGCGGGTTTGTGTACACCTTCTAAAATATTTCAGCAGGCTAATGGCTTTCCCCTAATCCCCCCGTCCGCCTTCTCCGAAACGGCGGAGCCTAAGAGCCAGAAGAGCCCCCGCGACCAGACATCCGCCGTAAACCGCGGCGTATATCAGATCAAGCCCGCCGGTCACCGGCCCGACCGCGCTGCACAAGTAAAGCGGCGGCAGGAGAACCGAGATATGCCGGAGCCAGTCGGGGCAGAATAATGTATTGTGCGCGTAAAGGGAGAGAAGACAAAGGGGCAGGGCGACAAATATGTCCATGGGGAATATGCTTGAAAGGAAGAAGACGAGGCCTCCCGCCACGAGGTATTGCAAAGAAAGCTGCCACGCATAGTGCAAAACCGGCGGAAAAAACCCGTACTTCCAATAGTATATCCCCTCAAATAACACAGCGAAAACATGCAGGGAGACTCCGCCCAACAGCCAGCGCAGAATATAATAGCCGCGGGGGTCCAGGGGGCGGGAAAAAAAGATCCTGTAATAACCGCGTTTCAGGTCTCTGTTGACGATGGACTTTGTCAGCGACAGGATCGCCACGAAAGCGCAGAAGTTGAGGACATAGGGGAAAAGACCCAGGGGGCCGCCGGGGCCGCCTGCCGACACCACGGCGGGCAATAAGAACGCCACCGCAAGCATAAGTAGCGGGGTCAGAAAAGCTCCCGACATATCACGCAGCATCCAGCCGGCATAACCCCATGGCAGTTTTATCATACTGGTTTTTTTACAGATGAACGGAAGGCGCGCTCAAGGCCGCTTTGGTCCGGCTGGAACGCGGAAACAACGGCGCCGGCCGCCAGTAATTTTGCCAGCCCGAGGTTCAGGGCGCCTGCATCCCCTTCAAGCCTGTACTCGTTCTCCCGCCCTTCCACTGACACGGCTTCGGGAAATATTTCTTTGAGCGCCGCGCAAGGCGCCCCAAGCTTCAGCCGGAACGAAGCCGAGGGAACGACGGCTCCGGACCGCACTACGCGCTGCAGGCGGCCGCGGTCAAGGATAGCGACCCGGTCCGTGAGGCGTTCCAACTCGTCCAGGTTGTGCGAGGCGATAAGGATCAGGCGCCCGGGACGGCGCAGCTTGCGCACCAGCTCCCGAAAGCGCGGTATCCACACGGGGTCCAGACCGTTTGACGGTTCGTCAAAGATCATAAGGTCGCTGTCGGCCATGAGCGTTTGGGCTATGCCAAGCCTTTGCAGGGTGCCTTTGGATAAACGCCCCGCCGGCGCTCCCCTGTACTCGCCAAGCCCCAGCTCCGCGATAACAGTCTCCACGCGCGGCCCCATAGCGGCGCGGGGCATGCTTCCCAGGGCGCCGAGGCGCCGCAAAGCCGTTTCCACGGTCCATTTCGGGGGTATGCGGATAAGTTCGGGGAGATAAGCGATACCCTCCCTCTGGACATATTCGCGCGGCGCCATGCCCCGTATAAGCGCCGTTCCTCCGGTTGGACCGAGGAACCCCAGCAGGATAGAAAGCAGTGTGGATTTGCCGGCGCCGTTAGGGCCCGCTATACCGACCACCTCGTTCCAGTAAAGGGTTGCTGTGACATCGGAGAGCGCATCGACCTTAGACCCGAAAAGCAGGGAATACGTCTTACACAAACCTGCCAACTCTACCGCTGTCCGGGCGCCTGAGACGTTCGCGGCCTCAGCGGCGGCGGCGCTGGGTATTTCAGTTTTTTTATCCATCTTTTTGCGCTCAAATCCGCGCTGTTTCGCGCGTTAAATTTTTTTAACCACATCGCCTACACGGAACGTTCCGGATTTAACGACCCTGGCATTGATGCCGCGGAGGTTGAGTTGTTTGCCCGCCGGGGAATTAACGAACTTCGCCGCATCCGGCCCGAACCACTCCGAAAATTGTTTACAGCCTGTGTGAGGCTCGGCGCTGACCGCTATCACTGCCGAGCCGAGAACTAATTTAGTCCCGGGAGGTAAATTTCCGGAGCTCAGATCGAGGTCTATAAAAAGCTGATCCCCCGCAAGCTGCCATCTGTTTTTCTCCCGCGCCACAAGGGCGGCAGCGCGGGAATTCATGATAGTAAGCTGGGTCGCGGGATCAGGCTTTCCATCCGGTGTACGGGAACTGCCGCGCTTGCTCCAATTGTCCCCCACAAGCCCTTCCGCCGGATTAAGTTCGCCTTCTTCCAACACCTCACGCTCTCCGGCTTCAGGCCGTCTGACTATCAGTTCCAGCGAGCCCTCGTCTTTGGGCGACTGCCGGACCCCGTCCAATCCGGCTTCGAGCTCGTTCCAGGTCAAATGTTTCATCGATGATCCGATACCATAATTGGAAATTACTTTGACTTATAAAACCCGCACATGATCGGTTTATTGATAATATCGTCCGGCATCTTATGGCCGTAGCATTTGTTCTCGGAATCAAGGTTTTTGCACTCCACGCACTTGACTTTAGTCTTGCCCGTCAACAGTCCCAGCAGCATACAGACATAGCGCATATGCATCTCCTTTATATTTTCCGGCAGAATCAAACCCTTTACCCATCGCCTGTTATTATCAGTGCTCCGCCGGCACCTTAAAATAAGCCTTGAGATGTCCGCAGGCCGGGCATGCAGCGGGCGGTTCATGTCCCTCGCGGACATAACGGCAGTTACTGCAGCGCCGTCCGATTCAGGAGTCTTTCTTCAACACCCTGGCTTCTTCTATGGCCTTTTGGCAGGCGGATAGAAGTTCCGTGTCCCTGGGTGAAATTTTCGCGGCATAAAACTGTTTTTTTAAACCGCACATTTTTTCACAGCAGTCGTAGTTCTTGATCTTAAAGAACGCTTCAGCAAGGCCTGAAAAGGTGGAAGGATCGAGCTTTAACATCAGCAGAGTTTCCGGCCTGTTGATTTCCTCGTATATAGCGACAAACGCGTCATAGTCCTCGGGTTTTACAAACTCGTCCGATAGCCGGCCGGAACGCAACATGTTTACCGCCATTTTATAATTGCCTTCTTTCACGAACTTAACCGCGTAAGACAATAAAAAATAATAAGGGATATCTTCCTTAGGCAGATCGTCAAGAGCCCGCATGCCGCGATAAAGCTCAAGCAGCTCCTGCTGGGGCAGGTTCTGCGGTTTTCCGCCGATCGCCTTGTATTCAGTGTATAGTTTAAAGGCGTTTTCATAGCTTCCGGAAAGCGTCTCGTTTTTTATCGCATCCGGCAAAGTCTTCCTTAATCTGGCGTTCCTTTTTGACTTGAAAACAGCCCACACAACAGCCAGCAGCGCAAAAGCGCACAGCAAATATTCCAAACCTGTTGCTGCCAGTCGTTTTATTTCCTGTTTCTTTCGGTTCAGGGAGTTCACAGCCTCATTAAGTTTTTCCTCACAGCTTATGTTTTGTTTATAGGAAAGCGCCTGTTTAAATTCCGCTATCGACTTTTTAAGGTTCGACATTGTCGGCGAAGACAACAGCTGAAGCCCCGCCTCATAGTGGATATCGTAATTTTTGTTTTTCTCGGCTTCTATTCCATCCAGTGTCTGCATTTCTTTGTCGCGGCTGTCCGCCTCCCATGGCGTCAGCCATAGCTTAATGGTTTTATCAAAACTTCCGGACGCCAGATATTTCCCATCCGGGGAAAGAGCCACGGATTTTACCGAACCACTGTGCCCTTTAAACGTTCTCGTGAGCGCGCCGTCGGAAACATGCCAGGCGTTTACCGTGTTATCGCCGGCCCCGGAAAAGACGTAAGTGCCGTCCGGGGAATACGCGACGGCAAGAACCGGCTGTTGCTGGCCGGTAAAAGTTTTTACGCACACACCGTCCTTAATCCGCCAGATCTTAACAGAGCCGTCATCGCTTCCGGAGGCAAGATAATTGCCTGTTTTAGAGAAAGCCACTGAACTGACGGCATCGCGGTGCCCCTCAAGCGTTCTTACGCAGCCGCCGCTTTCGACATCCCAGATCTTTATGGTGTGATCCGCGCTTCCGGAAGCGATGTGTTTACCGTCGGACGAGATGGAGACCGAATAAACATATCCTGAATGCCCCTTTAGCGTTTTGTCGGGCGTTCTGGAATCAACCCGCCAGATCTTGATCGTGCCATCGGTGCTTCCTGAAGCGATTCGTTTTCCATCCGGAAAAAAAGCCGCCGACCAGACGGAATCCCTGTGTCCTTTAAATGTGTTTATACAGGAACCGTCTTCGATGTTCCATATTTTCACAGTATTGTCTTCGCTGGCAGACGCAAGATTTTTCCCATCCGGAGAAAACGCCACTGAATTAACGAAACTCTTATGTCCTTTAAGCGTTTTAACGCACAAGCCATCTTCCAGACGCCAAATTTTCAGGGTATTATCCACCCCCCCTGACGCGATATATTTTCCGTCGGGTGAAAATGCGACCGAATAGATTATTTTTGAATGCCCTTTGATGGTTTTCAGCAGCAAACTTTCCTGTCCGGAGAGATTATCCGGGCTGTAAACATATGCGCCGAGAAAACAAATACATAGAAAAATAGTTTTCATTTTTTATCCCCTTATGCCTTTATAATACAATCCTTCAGGGGATATCGTCAAAGGGACTATGCTCCGGGCCAGTGTTACGACTAAATAGTTCCGGTAAAAAGGCATAAAAAAACAGCCGGTTTTTAAACCGGCTGTCTTTATTTTAAATGCCGAAAGTTACTTAATGATAGTTATCAGCGGAGTATTGGGCACGGTAGGCCTGCAGGGTGTGGATATCGGGCCCACCCACGGACTGGGAGACGGTATCGTCGGGAACGGGTTGGGGTTGGAGATATAGCTGCCGTCCTTACAGCGATAGGTGCAGAAGTGGCCGTCGTCCATGGCCAGCTGGCAGACATCCTGCGCCGGCGCGGCCTTCGCGGCGGCCTGTATCGGACCCTTGGGCGTGATCTGGAAAACATCCAGCACCCTGTTGACGGAGTACTTGTAAACCGTGGTGACAGGCTTCATGCTGAGGAACGAGCCCCAGAGACAGACTTCAAAAACTTCTTTCTGTCCCGGCTGAAGCACCCTGGGCTCCGTTACGACTATCTGCGCGTCGGCGCTGTAGTTCTGGAACGAAGGGGTGCAGATCTGGCCTACGTAGGGACCCATGTTCTGGCAATCCTGGTCCTCTTCACGGCTGGAAAGAGGCACCACCGCCGAGGTCAGCGGATCGGACGGACCGAATGTGATGTTTTTGCAGTCGCGGCTGATATAAACCGGCATACCAAATTTGGCGGCCGGAATTACGGTATCCGACGTTTTGGCCTGCTGGATAACGCTTTTTACGTCTACTCCCTGGTCGAAGTTTACGGCGGCATTGGCTGAAGCTACGAAGCCTAAGCAAACAAGACCTATGATCAATTTACTGTTCATGCAGTTTTGCCTCCCCGAGTTTCCATCGTGTACAAACGGTACGGACTTCCTGGTTAAATTATAACTTTAAATACCGGGTTATGTAAGAGGCTTTAGGCCTATAGCGAGCCTTCCCAAAAGGCCCATCCTTGGGGGCTGCCGGAAAAGCCAGGCAGCCCCATGCTCACACGAATTTAAGACAGATCGCACGGATTTTTCCTGGAAACCTTATCCATGTGATCACTCTCTTACCTGTGTAAACCGAGCCCTGATTAAAACTTAATAATTACCGACCACCGCGCCAGCTTTCCCCCTTTTGTCAGGCTTGCCATCGCAGGGCTTGTGGAAGGCAGCCTTAAGTACTTAATCCGCGGGTATTTGCTCTGCACGACCGGAAGAACCCGCTTTTTATAATCTCTCTCAGCCCTGCCTCCGTTGAAAAAAACACGCCTGATGGTTTTATGTTTCGCGTAAAAAGGCAAAAAATTATTTTCGACCAGTGATGCTTCAATTATAGACGAGTCCAGGCTTCCTTCCCTTTCACAGGCCTTCAAAACATCCCAAAGGGCGATATTATTCTTTTTTAATATTTCTTTCCTTTCTTTATAGCCGGCGGCAGGGTCGAATTTCAGCAGACGGCTCAATATGAACCAGAATGAATTTCTTTGATTCGCGTAGTACTGCTTTTTTCTCAGCGATTCCTCCCCCGGCATACTTCCTAATATAAGCACTCTGGGTTTTCCCCCGGCTATGGGCGGGAACCCGGTTTTATGAGCGCACCCGGAGATACGCGATAATTTAGCCGTTTTATACATTTCTTCCCACAAAAAATAATGTTATATCCCTAATTCACTTGTGAATCTTCAGCCTTCAGCCTTAAGCCCTCAGCCTTCCCGAAAAAGCAAACTGAATTTTTCGGATTAAGGGCGTGTCTGCTGGAACCGCAGCAGCACCGGGACCGACCGGTCGATATAGTTCCCAAAATCGCGGCGGCCTGAGAAGAGCGGCAAAAGCTCGGCCTCAAGCGAAGCAAGCTGGGGATAGTTGGAATGACTGAAGTACTCTCCCGGCCTGGCCTGCTCCGGCCACAGAGAGGCCAAAGACGGCTCGCCGAGAATGAAGGCCGCCGATATTTCGGAGAAGGCCCATAAGCGCTGATCGTCAAGCTGCTGCCGGCCGTAGCTGGCGCGCGCCAGCTGAAAAACATGGGACAGCACGATTTCATGCGCCACTATCCGCAGTTTCAGCTTCGGGGAAAGGTCGTATCGGGCGGCGATCTTGCTGCCGTACCAATCGCTTATACCGGGATGAAACACAGACACGACGCAGACATACCCCGGGTGAAACCACGTATGCCCGGTCATTGAGGTCACTGTTTTCGAGAATTTTTCAACGATGGGCTGCCAGAGGGCGGTGTACTCCTGCCGGGCACTGCCCAGAGATGCCGCCAACCGGCCGTACCGCTCGTCCACCAGCTTTGCGATGACATCCGCCACCTCCGCGACATCTTTGGCGGCGTGTATGCGCTCCGCCACATCGCGCGTTATGCCCATGGAGGCGGCCCGCGAAGCCAGTCCGGCGGGGTCGTCGTGATGGAGCATCCCGTAGATATGAGTACGGTCAAAATCCTTGTCAATAACGAAATGAATATCAAAAGCTGAAACGCCGGCCCGAATGCCGGAGTCCGTCGGCCTTGCGATATCTGTCCGCGCTGCGCCGGCGCACCCAAGGAGACCAGCACACAATCCAAGTATCACGCCATGAGTTCTAATGAGCCCCCCTTACCTTCCGGCCATAGGGAATATTGTTAAAAGTTTGATCGCTTGTCGCGGCATACAATACCTTATGAAACTACAACTTAGTATTCAATCTTTCAATAATGTGCATATCCCCCTGATAAAACAAAACTGCGCAGGCTATGCCCGCGCAGTTTTGATGACTGGCAAGAACAATCAGTCCGGCAGTTGAATGGTATAGCCTTCCTTGGCAAGGAACTCAACCGCCTTTTCTATGGTAGAAAAGGCACCGGAGTTCTCCTGCCTGGCTCCGAAGTCATTCAGTTTGGCCAGTATGCATTCCAAAGCGGCACGGACCGGCTGAGGCGTTTCGGGTTTTCTTATAAGCGCGTAGACGTCTTCATAAAAGCTGACATCCCGGCTCACCGGCCCGCGCACACACCAGTAAGCGCCGTTTATCACCCCGTATCCGGCGCCGGTCCTGACCGGCCCGCCGGTCGCCTCTCCGGAAGAGCCGGTAAAGAAATAGTGCTGCTCATCCCAGCGCTGCTTGTCCAGGACTATATAAATATCATTCTCATTAAGAGGAGGAATCCCTCCGGGGCGATACGCGGTGCCCTGGCTTGCCATAATAAGCTCCCTCGCGTAAGGGAACCTGGCTCCCTGCCCGTGGCAGTAAAGCCTGGCGGAGGTCGCGGTCGTGTGGGGCTGCGTGGGAGCGGAAGGTATCCATTGCAGGTTCGGCTGGGGATTTACCCAGTCGGCGTACTCGTTGGACTGTAAGAAATCAAAAACCTTTCTGGCCAGGAGTTTCATGGAGATATTGATCGGAGCGGATACCTCAAAACCCCGTATCTGCCCGGTCTTGATCTTTTCCACGGTCAGGGTAACGGAGATATTGGCTCCGCCCAGCATGGTATAGGAACCATAAAGGACATAATCCATGGATTTAAAGATATCCATCGGCAGAGATTTGCGCTGCGAACGCGCTTTCACGTCCACGACCACGGGGGAACCGGAATACAGGAAATCCACCCTGCGGAGTCCGTCTCCGATGCCGTAAGCGCGGTAAAGCTCGTCAAGCTCGGCGCGGAACTGGTTTTCAAACGATACCGGTATTCCCTGCACGGCCTCGTCCTTATGCTTGTTATGCACCTCGTCAAAAGTCAGGACGATCTGGGCAAGGGTTTTCGCCAGCTCGTTCAGGTCCGCGTTGGACGCGGCCATGGGGATGAATAGCTCGCCGAATTCCTGCAGGAGCATCTTCCGCACCATATCCCTGTTCTGGCTCATCGTATACGAGAACTCGGCGTAGTCGGCCCCGCGGAGAAAAAGAATGTCGGGCCATATATGCGCGGTCCCTTCCTGATTGACAAAACCCTGATCGGGCTGAACATTGCTTTCGGGAGCTTTAGGGGCCGGAACTTTAGCGCTCTTGGCGCGCAGGCCTACGATCAGTTCGGCCATGGAGCCCTTGTTGGAGCCGTCCAAGAAAGAAGAGAAGTCGCCGGCGGCGCGGGCCGGCGCCGACAGGGCGCAGACCAACGCGAAAAAAACTATTGCGGAGGTGGCTTTGGAAACGGATTTGTTGTAGGTCATTGCTGATAGTTTAGCGTAAACGGGGCTGTTCCATAAGAGGCCAAGTACCCAGATCAAGGAAGTTTTAATACCTATTATTTATATAGGTCCGGCTGGCCCAAAAAGTAGGCCTTTAGGGCCCACGCCCTAATTAGTTACAAATAAAAAAGGCGGAGCTTTTGAGGCCCCGCCCGCTTTTATCGGATCATTTCCCGCCGGCGTCAGCAACACCGATGGGTTCGGCGACGATCTTCGGCTTTGCAAGCATGGGGTAATGATAGACTATCACATCCCCCGGGCCCAGCCGGATGATCTTCAGGGTGAATCTATATTTCCGGCCGAGCCGGAATAGATCCCAGACCGGAACGTCCGTGGGGAAAGAAACCACGAGCTCCCGCGCGGAGCACTGGAAAGACGACCGGCTGAAGGTGCGCGGGCTCTCTGAGATGACGACATACGATGTCGGACCGCCGCCGCAATCCTGACCGCATTTTGAATCAGGCGCGATATAGGCGATATAGCCTTCCGTATTGAAGATCCCCGCCTGGCCGTTCTTGTTGAGCCGGCTGATCGCGGCTGACGGATATTTCTCGTCGGGGTCCGGGTATCGCCCGGCCAGGCCGCGCATACGCTTTTCAGGCTTCCTGGGACGCGTCTTCTTGGACGGGATCAAAGGCTTGTCGCCGCTCTGGATGAGGGAGATATTCGCTCCATTGCGGCTGCTCCTTATCGATGCGCCGTCCGCGTAGGCGGGATGATCCCAGTTTAAAAAAGAGACAGCGCCGCCTGGTCCCATCGCGGAACCTGCTTCTATATCTGCCCTGATTTTCTGCCCCGCGCTGAAAGTGCCGGGATCGTTGTCGATCGCCCTGTAGATCCGCCCCTTTTCCACCGGGCATTTCTCTTCCTGACCTGCGTGCATCGCTTTGATGTCAACGGCGCGTATCTTCAAATCAATGTAGGTACTTTCATATTCCCGGCCTGAATCAAGAAGCTTGGTTTCAGAGCCGACAGCGACTATTTCCGCCGTTACGGAGCAGGAAGCGCTGCCTATGTCAGAGGCTTGGGATTTCCCGGACAAAAATACCAGGATGGGAACCGCGATTAACAAAAGAAAACATATTCTCTTCATATTGAAATCAAAGTACTCTCGGCAAGTTCACGGCATATCAGGCGACTTTGTCCCCTGCCTGTACCTGTATTTCCGCTTTCAACCGGCCATACACATTATACCTCAAAGACTTAAAGATTATTCCCCCTCTCCTTTTCATATAAGAGTTTCCCGCCGGCATAGGCCTTTAGGCCTATACGCATAGGGACGATGGACCCTGACAAAACGCCCCGGCAGCTGGTAACATATATCCAGGAGAATTTTTATGAAACCCTCAATTCTTCTGTCCGCCGCAATACTTTTAGCCCCCTCGGTTTACGCCGCCGATCTTAACAATATTCATGCTTCAGAAATCAGGGCGTTGGAAATATCCGTACCCGCGCCCGTCCCCGCTGTAGAGTCGGAGAAAGTGCTTGACGGCCAGTATCTCTGCTACGGGGATTCCTGCTCCATCACGACCAGTGCCACCAACGTGTGCTCGGACGGCATGAAGATCGTGACGGAATTCAAAAGCAGCGAATATATAGACGAGAACCTCAAAAAATGGGCCGAATACCAGCGCAACATAGGGAAAAGCGCGAAATGGCGGGACCCCAGCCACCAGAATACGACCGCTACCGGAAAAGTAAATCCCTTCCAGATCGCCTATGTGGTCGTTCCCGGGAGCCAGCGCAAGCTGCTGAACAAGGTCGCCAAGGTCTGTGTGCTGGCAACCGGTAAATGCATAACCGCCGAAGTGCGTGAAGTCGGACCGGCGTTTGGCGAGATCTCCGTGGGCGCCATGATGCAGTTAGGACTTGACGCGCATCCCTGGGAAGGGCGCTACACTGGCAGGATTTCCTACACTTTCTCCAATTAACAGGCCGCCGGCTATAGACTAGGCCGTCTGATAGGCATAGCCATTGGCTAGAAACAGGCGCCGAATTCCCCCTCGTCAGTGACTATCCGGATACGCCCGGCGGTTTTTTTCGCCTGCCCGGATGTTCCGGACAGGATACCCACCCATGACCAGTCGTCCTGTCCGACAGGGCTTGCCTTGGCCCCGTTCCCGAGGATACGGGTGTGAAGGCAGGAGACGGGCCCCGGTAAGATCACATCCCTGATGGTCCCTCCGCTTTTCAGACCGTAAAGGATCGCCTCCGTCTCCCGCCTGCGCGATAGATCGCCGTACGGATTGCCCGTATCAGAGTGGAACAGCCCGACCTGGAGCGCATGCTTGTATATTTCCGAAGGAGGCACATTATAGGAAAGCGCCAGAAGCTCGGCTATCGGCCCTCCGCCGGGCCGCCCGACATTGGGATCTATCATATGGCAGCTCTCCTCGCATTCGATAAACTCCACATGGAAATAGCCGTTCCGGAATCCGGAGCGCTCGACCAGAATTCCAACGGCCCTTTTGGCGTTTTCCCGGACGGACGGGTTCATCCCCGGGTCTATAGGAAAACTGGCGCCTGTTTCGGTCGTCCCCACTTTCCTCCGCCCCGTAAACCCCAGATAATTGATCCGCCCGTCTATGACATAGCCTTCCAGACTGAACAAAGGCCCGGTGGCGAAGGCTTGCACGATCCAGCGGCCGGAATCCAGTTCTTTCGGCAGCTTGCAGCCGGCGATATGCCCGGGAAGACGCGCGACATCTTCCGGGGTCTCCAGCCTCAGTACGCCCGTACCGCCTGCGCCGAGAGTGGGCTTCGCGACGAGAATTTTAAAAATTCCCAGGAGGTCCAGTATCTCGTCCTGCGGGACCTGCCCGGCCCTGAAGCCGATAGTTATAGGGATATACTCCGGAACGAGCTTGAAGGAAAAGTTTTTATCCTTCAGCTTGGAGACATTCCTGTCCAGGCCCGGAACTCCGAGACGCAAGGCAAGTTCCGCCGCCGCCGCGATCCTCGCGTCCTGGAAAGAGGCCACCGCCGCCAGAGCGTCCGCGAGCCCGTTCGTCCTGACAAAGCCCTCCAGTTTTTCGACATTTCCGGTGTGGACGTCAAAGTGCCGATAACGCCGGATCTGGTCAAGCGTGTCACCGTGATAGTGGCTCAAGTCGCACAGGAAAACCGGGACGTATCCCATTTCCATAACGGCCTGGGCGCTGTAATGCGCGCCGATGTCGGAACTCTCAATAAGTAAAATATGCTTTTTCATAAAGACCCCTGGAGCCAAATGGAAACCCTGCGGATATAATACACTATTCGCGCGGGCGGGGTGAACACGCGGTCCAAAAGGCTCGCATGCGGATAGGTCCAATTCCTTCCGTCAAATAGGCCCAAAGCCTTTGTTACCGTCTTATCTTAAAATATATATTACAACTAGCTGGCGGCCCGCCGCGAGCATGAAAGCTAATATCGGGGGGATTTTATGTCCGAAGCGAATTCAGCGGCAGTTCAGCTTTCCGCCGAGGAAACGGTTGCGTCTCTTATAGGCGAAAGGCTTACCCTGCAGGCGTTCCACCAGCTGGCGGGAGTTCTGGCCGGATATCCGTTCGTCAAGATCGTCGTTGACCGGCAGGAGAAAACCATTCATTTTGTCAACAACGCCAGGTATCAGTTCCATCTCGACTATATCGGGGAGCGGATCCTGAAAACCAATGTGCGGGAGCTGGAAAGCAAGATAGACGATTTCAACCGCAGCGTGTACTTTGATCCGCAGCGGCGTTTTTACCTCGGTATAGCGGCCCTCCACGCGAGAAATGAAAACCCGTTCTTCACGCTTGAAACGGTGGAAGTGGATACCATGGACGCCGCCATGCTGAAGTTCTTTTACGATTTCGTCAAGAAAAACCTGGACCCCGGCCTGCCGCTGCTTTTCAAGCCGGCCAATCATCTCCAGGAGGAATTTATCGCGGAAATAGACGCGGCGGACATCCCCCGCATATACAGCCACGAGATATTCGCTTCCGCGAAGTTCATAGCGCTCAACAAAGGCAAAACCGCGGGCAGGCTGAGATTCTTTAAAAGCGAGGACGAATACCGCCGCCAGCTCCCTGACATAGAGTGGCACGACATCCTGGTAATGGCCCGCGTACCCGACGACATTCCGCGCGTGGCCGGCATTATAAATACCGCGCACACCACTCCGCTTTCCCATACCAACGTGCTGGCCAGCGGCTGGCAGATACCGAACGCCATACAGATCGGGATAGAGGAAAAGATAGAAAAGGAAAATCTTGACAGCCAGTGGGTGCGCTACGAAGTGGACTCCAACGCCGGAGGCATCATTCTTGAAAAGACCGAGCCCCCGGCGGACCGGGGCGCCCGCCCCGTCTGGTACGCGGAACGCGTGAAAATGGACCAGCCGGAAACTGTGCGCACCCCCATCGAGCATCTGAAAGATCTGCGCCTGACCGACCGGTTCCGCTACGGCACAAAGGCGGCCAACCTGGGCGAACTCAACCGGCTCGTCAGGAAAGGCTCTTCGCGCCTTCTGGGTTTTTATCAGATCAGCCGGCCGCCGCGGGAAAACCTGCTGCCGTACCTGGCTGAGCAGCTTAAAACGCGGCCCGGGTCCAACCTCGAGAAAGCGGCCTGGGATTTCCTGAAGTCGAACATAAGCATCCCGCGCGGGATCGCTATCCCGTTCTCGATACAGCAGGAATTCCTGCAGGGCTCGCCGCAGATACAGCAGCAGATCGGCAAGCTTAAAATGGCGCTGGAGCTGCGCTCAAAAGCGGTGGAACCGCTGTGCCTGGCCCTCCATCAGATGATCACCGCGGCCCGCATCCCGGACAAGCTCCGCGACTATATAGATTCGCAGATAGTGCGGCATCTGGGCGGCGTTTCCAGTTTCGTGGTGCGCAGTTCGTCCAACGCAGAGGACCTGGAAAATTTTTCCGCGGCCGGCATTTACGAATCCATCAACCAGGTCGCCACGTCCGACAGAATATTCGACAGCATCCGCACCGTATGGGCGTCGCTGGTTTCACCGAGGAGCACCCGCCTGCGCGACGAAGCCGGGATCTCACTCGACGATTCGTACATGGGCGTTATCATCCAGGAAGAGGTATCGGCGGACATGGGCGGCGTGATGATCACCAAGAATCCCGCCAACAGCGCCGACTTCAGGAATATTTACATAAACGTCTCCTCCAAATCCGTGGTCAGCGTGGTCCAGGGCTCCGATATGCCATACCAATTCCTCTACAACACGGTGGAGGGCGGCGGCCGCACGCTCTCGCTCGGGAGCGCGAAGGAAGACCTTAACGCTCAGAAAAAAACGGTCCTGGCGAAATTGGCGCTGGCGGGCCGCCTGCTCCAGTCGCATTTCTCGCAGGACTACACCTTCGCCAACCCGCTGGACATAGAATGGGCGGCGAAAGGGGACGACATTTATATTCTGCAGGCAAGACCATATGCGCGATGAGCTGAAGAAAATAATACGTTTATATTACGGTTTCCAGTTCTTTTTCCCGCTTTTTTTGTGGCTCCCTATTTTCTACGAATATCAGAAGCGGATGGGCCTGAACGACCATCAGATCTTCGGAATACAAAGCTTCTACTATCTGGCTTTTTTTCTTTTTGAGATACCTACCGGTTTTTTCGCGGATATATGGGGATACCGCCAGAGTATGCGGGTGGGAGCCGCCATACTTGTGCTTTCCAATCTGCTGCCGATCTTCTGGACGTCTTACAGCGGATTCCTCGTGCATTTTATCCTCATAGCCCTGTCGCGGTCGTTCGTCTCGGGCGCCTCAAGCGCCTATCTTTACGAATACCTGAAAGCCGGCGGCGCGGAGGCCGTATATAAACAGGCGGAAGGCAACGCCAGGGCATACGGCCTGGTAGGGAAAGTCGTATGCTGGGCGGGGATAGGCGCCGCCATGAAATGGCACATAACCCTGCCGTACTGGCTTACGTTTATCTGCGCCGTCCTTTCGTTTGTCTACGCGCAGCGGCTGCCTGAGCGCCGCATCCTGCCGCGGAAGGCCTGGGACCGCGGTTCCGGGATATGGGAAGAGAATGGTGAGGAGGAAAATGTATTCTGGGTGTCCAGGATCTGGACGCATATGAGCGAATACATGCTGCCTGTGTTCAAGATCCTCAGAAACTCTCCGTTGCTGGCGCTGTTAATGCTTCAGGGAATAGGCATATTCATACTGGGCCGGATCTGCCAGATCAACCTCTACCAGCCTATACTCGAGGCGAGAAAATTCGATCTGGTTTCCTACGGGTGGATAATGTCCGTAATGACGATCTTTGAGGCGGCCGGCTCCATGCGTCATAAATGGACAAAGCGCGTCATGGGCGATATAAACATGGTTTCCGCGCTGACGCTTATAATCGCGGGCAGCCTGTCGCTGATGGCCGTATCCGGAAAAGCCGGCACTTTCGCCGGCCTGATGATCTTCGCTTACGCCTCGGGCCTTGCCTATCCTATCCAAAAGCAGATACTGAACGACGCCATAACCGATTCGCGCTACCGCGCCACGCTGCTTTCAATGGAATCCCTTATAGACCGCGGCGTCTGCGCCTGCATCGTTCCGATGATCGCCCCGTTCGTGGCCGGAGGGAAGTTGAATTTATTCCTTCATATTTCCGCGCTGGTGACGGCCGTCTGCATAGGCATATTGTTCGTGATAATCAGGAGGACGAAATGAACGTATCATACATACTGAAAAAACTGGTATTACTGCTTCCGCTGATGGCCGCGCCCGCCGCTGCCCAGAATGCGCACCCCTGGGTTTTCTTCGACCTGGGCAAAACACTGATCGACCACACGCCGCAATACACTGACATGAAGTACATTCCGGGGGCCCGGAAATACCTCAAAGACTTAAAATCACGCGGTTTTCATCTGGGGATGCTGATAAACTGGCCGGAAGAAGAAGGGAACAGCAACGCGGAGAAACTGGAACTGGTCAAACAATTCCTGTTCAACGGCTGGAACGATCCGGCCCCGTTCGATTGGGACATGTTCGAAGCGGTGCTGTTCCCGCCGAAGAACGAACTTCGTAAGCCTAACCCGTATCTGTTCCTGCAGGCCCTGAAAACGGCAGGCCCTGACGGGGCCGTCTATCAGGGCGAAAATCCAGCCGAAATAGCGGCTGCGCAAAAAGCGGGGTTGCCGGCGCACAGGGTAATATTTTTTCCCGGGCCCGGGGAAAAGCCGACCACATTTTTAAGCGCGGACGAGATAATCTCAATGCTGTCCCGGCGCGGACCGGAAGACGGCGCCGCACGGTTTGACGGCATTCCGGCCGGCGATCTTGAGAGAACAGAATTAAAATATTAACCAGTTACCATCTGGCAGGAAATATAAGGGCCATTACCGTATGTGCCCTGCACGTCTGAAGCCCCCGGCACTTCCGAAAAACCGCAGAAACGAACCGACGCTAATAGAATTATTTTTTGCCATGGACAGTTCGCCCGCTGTCCTTTACAGCAGCCTGATACCGGCTTTCGCGCAGACGGCGGCCATGGGGGCGGGCCAGACGCTGGCGTGCACTTCGCCGATATGCAGTTTTTTGAGCAGGAACATGCAGAGCCTGGACTGGCCGATGCCGCCGCCTATGGTCTGCGGCAGGCGGTTGGCCAATAACCGTTTGTGCCAATAAAGCCCCTTTCTGCCGAGGGCGTTCTTGATTTTCAGCTGCTTCAACAACGCCTTTTTATTTACCCTGATGCCCATCGAGCTTAGCTCCAAAGCGACCTGCAGAGGCTCGTACCATACAAAAATATCCCCGTTAAGCCCCTTTCTGCCGCCGATAGTGGACGTTGTCCAGTCGTCATAATCGGGCGCCCTGTTGTCGTGCGTTTTCCCGTCATGCAGCTCGGCCCCTATGCCTATTATGAAGATGGCGCCGTGGGTTTTAGCGGCCCGGTTCTCTCTCTCCCTGGGCGTCAGCCCGGGGTACATTTTTGCCAGGTCTTCGGAATGGATGAAAGTTATATCTTCGGGAAGCACGGGCCGTATCCCGGGATATTTTCCATGAACGGCGGCCTCCGTTTCCTTCAAAGCCTTATATATCTTCCGGACGATAGTTTTCAAAAAGGCGAGGTTCCTCTGTGTTCCGGTCAATATCCTCTCCCAGTCCCACTGGTCGACGTACACGGAGTGGATATTGTCCAGGCAATCCTCGTCGGGCCGGATGGCGTTCATATCGGTATACAAGCCCTCGCCCGGACCGAACTGATAATCGGCCAGCACCATCCTTTTCCACTTAGCCAGTGAGAATACCACTTCAGCGCTTGAACGTCCGTCCTTTATCCTGAAAGACACCTTATTCTCGGTTCCGCCCAGGTCGTCATTGATCCCGGTGCCCTTTCGCACGAACAGCGGAGCCGAGACCCTCTGCAGCCGCAAATCCCTGGCAAGATTAGTCTGAAAAGCATCCTTGATAAACTTAATGGCCCTCTCCGTCTCCCTCAGCGACAGCATGGACTTATACTTTCTATCCACTATTAATTCCGCCATATGTTTACCTCCTGCGCTGCCTGTTTAAGACAATATAATGCAGATTATCGAAAGTCCCCGCACCTCACGCTTACTGCTGCCTGAAAAAATCCGGAAAAATGCTCCCGTATCCACCATTTTATTTATAATACAAAAAGTCGGGGCGTTTTTATTTAATTTTGCAGCGCTCCCCCTCGTCCGGCACCCGCCAACCGGCGAACGGCTTTTCCGGGTAAAATAAAGGGCGGGAATTTCTTCCCGCCCTTTATACGACTTGAACTTAAACTCAACTTATCTGCACGGATACGACTGTGGCCATCCCTGGCAGGTGATATTACAGGAACCATGGAAACTGAGGCATTTGCCGCAAGCTTCCTCTTTGGTCCAGCCTTGATGTCCTCCCCAATGTTCCTCAAAGCCGGTATCACTGGCAGTACAATACGGCTGGGGCGGAGGGGGCGGCGGAGGCGGAGGAGGAGGCGGCGGAGGGAACGGACCGGGATGAGGTCCGGGGTGCGGATGCCATGGGTCGGGGCCGGGTCCGGGCTGCGGATGCCATGGGCCGGGCTGGGGTCCGGGCTGCGGATGCCATGGGCCGGGCTGGGGTCCGGGCTGCGGATGCCATGGACCGGGCTGAGGGCCTGGCTGCGGATGCCATGGACCGGGCTGAGGGCCTGGCTGCGGTCCGTTGTGGTCTCCGTGGTTGCCATGTAATACATCTCCGATGATCCCTCCTATGTTGATGCGATTTTCGGCTTGCATGGTTTCTACCATGGAACCGATCGTTTTGGAGTTGTCACCGGGAGTGTCGAACGAAACTACCTGAGCCGTGGCGAAGCTCGCGTAGCCTAAGAGCGCCATCATTGCGATGAAAGCGCTTTTACTGTTTTTTTTCATGCTGTTTGTCTCCTAATTACTGCTGTGTATTTACCGTCTGGATAAATTATATAGCCTTTGCCTGATATCCCATAAGGTTCAAAAGTCCCTTAAATTTCGGATAAATGACCCAGGAGCGGGGGTTTATCAAAAACGCCTTTAGTTAAACCTTTGGCTTAGCCGATTTGTGGGCGCATTCTAATTGGAAGGCGGGTTCAACTTGGAAGTGCAGCTTTGTGCCAAAAGGCCCAACTGGAACTAGGCCTTTTTTTCTTTTTTTAGGGGCATTCCGCCTCTTACGTCCGGGCTGTTTTCGCACTATACTATGTTTGTTAGTTGAATTGTCAGCACAGCGGTTCATAAGGGATTTTATACATGAAAAAAAATGCCAGCAGACTCCTTGCCCTATTGCCCGTTTTTTTCCTATCTGTCTCAACACTGTCCGCCCCCCGTGCTCTTTTTGCTTCTGATACAACGGATTTGGCGGCGGGCAACGCAGCGTACACAACCGATGCCCTGGCATCTTTAAACGCCGACGATCTGCTCCAAATGTCGAAGACCAGCAGTCTGCCCGTCCCGGCTCCGCGTTTCTTCCAGGCCGCACCCATAGCCGGGGACCCCGTTGTAATAACCATACCCGGCCTGTCTTCCCGTATTTTAGCCGGGAGCTTTATCAGCTCGATAGGAAACCCGACACCTGATCCGGACTCCTACCTGCAGGATAGGCTGGAGCAACTGCCCCAAAGCGCCGCTATTACCATTTTGTTCCGTTCATCTGGGCCAGGACATTCAGCGACACCCAGAACGCCCTGGACAGGTTCGTGCCGCAGCTCATAGCGGTTTACGACACCTATAAAAATACCGGCCGCCCGATCTACATTCTGGCTCACAGCTGGGGCGCCGTTATTATGCACGATGTTATGCACCGGGTCGCCAAAATAAGACCCGATGTCCAAATAGACAAATTCATCACCATCGGCACTCCGCTCATGTCCCGCTGGATGATAAGCCCGATCACCAATTATCAGGTGAACAAATTCCACCTGTTGAAAGTGGTTTCGAAGCCGGTCAATCTCCGCTACTGGAAAAATATATGGGCCAGAAGGGACCCTTTCTCCAATATCGTTCCGGCAGCCGATCTAAATGTGCAAATAGACGAAAGTCTTGGGTTCCCGGAAATCTATCTGACCAGCCTGGGCGCTATCCGCATGGATCTTAGGCTGCAAATAGACATGGATCTTCTGCACCTGATGAACGTGCATGCCTGGCATAAGTCTTATTACAAAGGATTCAAGACCATTCTCAAATCCATAAACCGGAAAATCGACGTTGAGGTGTTCGACTCCCAGATCGCACCGGAGATAGCCGCTTGCACGAGCAAAAGCTATTTGTAATCGGAAAGGCACCTGCTTTTCTATAAATAAAACGGGCGGAGCTTTTAAGGCTCCGCCCGTTTTTATATGTAAACTAAATTCCCTACGTCAGTTCAACCGATTTTTTAGGCATTGTCCCCGCCACCCGCTTGATCCCTCTGTGGCGCTTGCGATCGTTCACCGCCCAGACCCACCAGCCAAATGATCTAACCGCCCAATAAAGCGGCAGCTTCTGAAAGGGCGACACCTTCAGCACACCCATCGCCTCAAGAAAAATATCGTCGCTCTCCCTGCGGCTCCTCTTCTGCGTCCAGTAAAGAAAGTCATGTATCACCGCGGCATTTCCGTTAGGGGCTTGCAGCGGAATAATATGATCATCTGGAGGCCCATATTTGAGCCGGATGCAAGGCGCGACGAGGGAGCATAGCGGTGCCTATGTAACTGAGGAGCAACGCGGCAGCCGGTTTAAAGATGGGCCTCCCCCAGGGGGCTGAGCCGCTTTCGGGCTACGCCTTTGCGGTGTTCCGCTAACGTACGTGTAGTACGCGTCGCTTCACGCCACTTCGGCTCGCTCCAAAATCGACTCAGCCAAATGGTCATATTATTCCGTTGCAAGCCCTCATCCCCATTGCGGCAGAACCGCCCAAAACAGCCGCGGCACCGTAGCGAAATCCGTCTTAAACCCTATAGGAACATCTATCCTGTCCCCGCTTCCTTCCGCCCCCACATCATACCCGAACTCGCTGCGAATAACCCAAGTCCTCCCGTCAGCCAACGGGGAAACCAGCAGTATCGCGGTAAATTGGCTCATAGAAACGGTTTTTCTTTCGTTCCTGATAAAAACAATATTATGTCCATAAGTTCAGCGGGCGCACCGCAAACCGAAGGCGGCGTACCTCAAGTTGGGGGTAGTCCTGCCGCGGCTGGCGGCCCGGACATTGTCCGGGGGGTTATTCCACGCGCCGCCCCGCAGAGCGCGCTCTTTGCCGGTCAAAGGTCCCTTCGGATTCTTCTCGGGACTGTTGTGATAGTAATTCTTATCGTACCAGTCGGCTGTCCAGACCCACACATTCCCCTGCATGTCGTACAACCCATATTGATTCGGCTTTTTCTGCCCGACCGGATGAGTTTTTTGGTCCGAATTGCCGTCGTACCATGCGTATTCGCCAAGCCGGCGCGCGTCATCGCCGAAGCTCCAGCGCGTAGCCGTGCCGGCGCGCGCGGCTTTCTCCCATTGCGCCTCGGTCGGCAAGCGCTTCCGCGCCCAGCGGCAGTAGGCGTCGGCGTCGTCCCATACAACGTAGACCACAGGATGATTGCCCGCGCTGTAGGGAGGCTGTTGGCACATTTTCCTGTGCGTCGCCCGGGCGAATTTGCGATATTGCGCCACAGTCACCAAATGTTTGTCGATGTAGAAGGCATCAAGATTCACTTTATGGCGCGGATGCTCGCTGTCGCTTCCCACGCCATCGGGGGAACCCATCATGAATTGTCCGGCGGAAATGAGCGCCATATCGGCCGGCTGCCTCTCTTTTTTCGCCGCCGCGGCGGGATTGCCCTCCGCCGCAAAAGCCACGCATGGCAGCATAAAAACCGCCAACATAATACCTGACTGTTTCATACTCGCGCCTCTCATAAGACGATTTTATGCCGCTTACCTATTTTCCTTATCATATATGCGCCAGGTTTCTTCCAGTGTGACGACAGACGCTGCGGTGACTCTAGCAGCCGCAACCGCGTCGAAATAGTTCAGGGGCCTGGGCGATATTTTGCCCCGTCTGACAGCCTCGCTCTGCGCCAGTTGAAGAAGGTCACAACCTGTGCGCATTTTTTTTGCTATCGTCCCAGTTTTCCCTTTTACGGGCGGTGGATTTTTGCCGTAAAGCCGGCTATTGCAAAAACCTTTAGCGTCGGCCAGTGACGGAGTCTGTTTTCTGGCGATAAGGTCCGCCATCGCTTCCTGAAAGTGCTTCAACCGCACCTGATCGCGCTGTGCCGGCCACGCGGAGAATTCAGCCTTTATTTCCCGTAAAATTCCACAGCAATCCCCCAGGCCCTGCCCCCTATCCAGCGAATTGTCTTTCCGCTGGTTGGAAGACTCCGGGTTGTTATCCCCGCTCCCCGATGAAATAGAAGCGCACCGCGCATCGGCTTCGGCCAGGTGATTAACCGCCCCCCCCTTTGCCGCCGCCAACACACCCACCGTTAATATCAACCCGAAAAATATTATTTTCCCCCCATTCATCCCGAACCTCCCCGTCTTCAGCCCGTCAAACGCGACCCTTTTATAAACCAAGAAACAAAGTTATGTCCCATATCCCCAAGGAGAACAATAAAAACACGAAAGCCGAGTATTTAAGCATTTAAGCAACGCCCCCTGCCGCCATTCCATTTTCGCTACCACAAAACTAGTGTTATGTCCCCAATTTTTTGGTATGGGGCATATCCTGACCTTCTCCCTGTAAACCAGACCAGTTGCTTTCATTTATAATACTAAACTTGCCATAGTATTCCAATCTCTCAAAATCCTCAAAATGTTATAATCTAGCCGGAGTTTTACCCCGTCGGTCAGGCATTTTCCATATTGCAAACAACAATAAAGCGAAAGGGCGGGACATTCAAGTTATAATTTGGGTGGGGACAAACACCTTAAATTAAAAAGGCAGATTTCCTGGAGGGGTGCCGGCGGGTTTGTCTGAGGGGGTTTTCCGGAGGCCGACTTGGGCTTGCAGTCAGAGGAGGCCGAGGATAAGGGCGGCCGCGCTGGCCGACCCGACCCCCTCAGATAAATTCGCTGGCAGGCCCCCGAACCCAGCGGTTTTTAACATTATGAACATCAATAAATTTCTCCCCATAACGCCTGAAGAGGTCAAAGCCAGAGGCTGGGACTACGTTGACATCGTCCTGGTTACCGGCGATGCCTATGTTGACCACCCAAGCTTCGCCATGGCCCTCCTGGGCAGAGTATTGGAAGCCCAGGGCTACCGCGTCGCCATCCTCCCCCAGCCCAGCTGGCAAACCTGCAACGACTTCAAAAAATTCGGCAAACCCCGCCTCTTCTTCGGAGTCTCGTCCGGCAACATGGACTCCATGATAAACAAGTACACCCACAACAAAAAGATCCGCTCCGAAGACGATTTTTCCCCCGGAGCCAAGCCCGGCCGCCGCCCCGACCGCGCCGCCATAATATATTCCCAAAGGGCCAAAGAAGCCTATCCCGACGCCCCCGTGATACTAGGCGGCATAGAAGCCACCATGCGCCGCTTCGCCCACTACGACTACTGGTCCGACAAAATCCGCAAAAGCGTACTGCTTGACTCCAAAGCCGACCTGCTGGTTTACGGCATGGGCGAACAACAGATAATTGAAATAGCCGGACGCCTGGCAAAAGGCGAAAAAATAACAGAATTAAGGAATATACGCGGCACCGCCTACGCCCCCGGCGCCAAAGAAACAGCCGCTCTGAACATTCCCGGCTCCATTACACTCCCCTCCGCCGGAGAAGTCGCCTCCAACAGGGTGGATTTCTCAAACGCCACCCGCATAATTTACGAAGAATCAAACCCCTACAACGCCAAAATATTAATACAGAAAAGCGAAGGCCGCGCCGTGGTGCAGAATCCCCCCGCGCTCCCCGCCACCACGCAGGAAATGGATTTCATTTACGGCCTGCCCTATACAAAAAAGGCCCATCCCTCGTATAAAGAGCCCGTTCCGGCCCTTGAGATGATAAAAGACTCCATCGTAATACACCGCGGCTGTTTCGGCGGCTGCGCCTTCTGCTCGCTTACTCTGCACCAGGGCCGCTTCATCCAGTCGCGCAGCGAGAGTTCCGTTGAAAAAGAAGCACGGGAACTGCTTAACACCCCGAATCACCCCTGCAATATCTCCGACCTTGGCGGGCCGTCGGCCAATATGTACCGGATGGGCGGCAAAGACATGGAAATATGCAAGAAGTGTAAAAAACTTTCCTGCCTTTACCCCGTTATCTGCGTTAACCTTGGCACCGACCACAAGCCCCTGCTCTCCCTGATGCGAAAAATGCGCTCCATTAAAGGCCTGAAGAAAGCGTTTATCGCAAGCGGAATAAGAATGGACCTGGCTCTACAATGTGGAGAATATATTTCGGAAATAGCGCGGTATCACACCGGCGGCCAGTTGAAAGTGGCGCCAGAGCATATCTCGCCCAAGGTGCTTGCGGTAATGAAAAAACCTTCGGTGGAAATTTTCAGCCAGTTCGCAGAAACATTCGCGGTGGAGTCAAAGCACGCCGGCAAAGAGCAGTACATGGTGCTTTATTTTATTTCGGCGCACCCCGGCTCCACGCTTGTGGACATGGCGGAACTGGCTATTTTTCTTAAAGAGCGCGGCATCCGCCCCCAGCAGATAAACGATTTCCTGCCCGCACCCATGGAGCTTGCCACTTCCATTTATTACACGGGCCTGGACCCGTTCACGCTTGAGCCCGTTTATGTGCCGAAAAAAGAAGCGGAGCGCCGCATGCAGAGGGCGCTCCTTCAGTATTTTAAACCCGAAAACAAAATTTTAATAGCCAAAGCCCTCCACGAAATCAGAAGGCCGGACCTGCTGCGAAAACTGCTGCTGCCATACGCCGGAGGCCATAAGCCATAAGCAATAAGGGAACTTCTAAAAAAGCATATGGCATAGGGCTTAAAGCTTACGGCTTCCGTAGCCGGCGCTCCGCGCCGCTTACGCTTTATGATGTTTCAGGAAATCCAGTATATCCGCGGCGTAGATCAGCAGTTTTTCCCCGGCAAGGCCCCGGATGGTTTGAAAGTCCTCAACGGTACGCGGCGAAGCGAAAGCTATGCGCTCCAGTATATCGTTGCCCAGAATAGCCTCGGGCAGCATATTGCGTTTTGCCGCCGTGGTCTTGCGCCAAAGTTTCAAGACATTGAACTTGGTTTTAACGGAATCAAAATACACCCGTTTTTCGTGCGACACTTCCCTTCTCGGAAAAGTTACCTCGGGGACCTTCAGGCCTTTCTGCAGGGCCTCCCGTATCCAGGGACCGTGGTTGGCAAGCACATAATTGGTGACTCCCTTGAAAATGTCCAGATTTTCGATCCCTTCGCGGGGAGCGACCGCTAGGCGCAGCATTAAATCCTCGCTTATTATCTTAAAGGACGGCACATTGCGCCTTATAGCAGCCACTTCCCTTGACAGATAAAGCTCGCGCAAAACGGCAAGCCCCCTGCCGTTAAGCTGGCGGGCGTTATGAAGGCGCGAAAAGCCTTTTTCGTCAAAATGGAAAGGGACCGGCTCCACCCTGGCGAGCTGGCGGAACTGGTCTTTTATCTCTTCCAGGCGGTTTTTCTCGCTCAGTTGGGCGGCCAGCAGTTCACGCAGTTTGTAGAGGTAAAGCACATCCGTGATGGCGTAATCCAGCATCTCTTTTGAAAGCGGACGCCTCCCCCAATCGGCCTTCTGGAATTTTTTATTGAGCGCCACGCCGAAAAATTCGCCCACCAGGCTTTCAAGGCCGCATTTTTTCATGCCCAGATATTTGGAAGCCACCATAACGTCAAAAATATTTTCAAAAGTCCCGCCTACCGAGGCTTTAATGACCTTTATATCCGAATCGGCGGAATGGAGTATTTTTTCGACTTTAGGGTCGGCAAAAACCGGCAGGAGAGGCCTTATATCCACGCGCAGGGTGTCCACCACGGCGTTTATATGTTCGCTTGCGATCTGAAGCAGACAAAACTGCTCCTTGTAGACATAAAGGCTGTTGGATTCCGTATCCAGGGCCAGGAATTTCTGTTTGGCTAGTTTAGGAACCAGGGCGTCAAAATCTTTTTGATTTTCGACAAAGGTGTAGTCCATATAAAATTTTAGCCTCAGTTGCGCAGAGTTGCCTTCGCGGTCTTCGTGTGTCCTGTCAAGTTACCCCCCAACGGGCGGCTGCCGCGGCGGATTTACAAATACTTGTGTATCTTTTCCAGGAGTCCGGCTTTTTTAACCGGCTTAAGCAGGTAATCCGTATAGCCCGCCTCCAGGCATTCCTTGATTTTCACGGGGTCGTCATGCGCGCTAAAGGCCACCACCGGCACCGTTTTTCCGGCTGCCGTCTTCCGGAGTTCCCTTACCGCGGTCAGGCCGTCCATCACGGGCATTTCCATGTCCATCATCACCAGCGAAAAAACATTCCGCTCCAGCATCTTCAGGGCTTCTTGCCCGTTCGGCGCCCAGTAAAAACGCAGCCCGGCTTCCCCCTTGAGGTGCAGCTCCACCAGTTTAAGGCTGTCAGGGTCATCGTCAACGATCAGGACCTTGTATCTGGTATCCAGCCACTTGTCCAACGCCCCATAAAGCGCCTTTTCCTTCAGCGGCCTGGTTATATGGGCGTTCATGCCGAGGGAAAGCGATTTCGTGATATCGCTCTCCCGGTTGTACGCCGTAAGAGCAATGATAGGAGTCGTCTTGCAGGCCTCGGTTTTACGCAGCTGTAAAACAGCTTTATGGACGTCCGTTTCCGGCATTTGTATATCCATTAAAACCAGGTCATAGTTCAAGGCGGCGCATTTTTCAAGCGCCTCCCGGCAATCGGCCGCTATATCCAGTTTATAGCCGGCCTTTTCCAGCATTATCCGGGTCAGGTTCCGGGTATCCGCATTATCCTCGACCAGTAATATGCGCAGATGTGAATAGCCGCGTTTAGGCACCGATGCACCCGCCGAAGCTGCATGGAGAGCGTCCGGCCGGAAAACTTTAAGGAGGGCGTCAAAAAGTCTGGAGCGGATTATGGGCTTTGCAAGGGAGACAGAAACCGCCGGCTTCACGCTAGCGGGAATGGTCTCCCCCCTGGAGTGGAGAATTATTATTTTAGCCCCCTCCGCGGCGGCGCTGCCGACGGCCTCAGCAATAAACTGCTCTCCGTCACCGCAGAGCATCTGGTGATCCACAACCAGCAGGTTGAATTTACCCGCGCTCTTAAGGAGTTCAAGGGCTTCGGCGGCATTCCTGGCCGAAACCGTGCTGAAGCCCCAAATCGCCATGTTTTGGACCAGTATTTCCAAACTGACCGTGTTGTCGTCCACCAGCAGCGCGCGCATACCGGAAAAAGAAACATTCTCCTCCCGCCTGACCTGGTCCGCCGAAGCCTCCTCGCAGGGCAGCCGGAAACTGAAGATGGACCCCTTCCCCTCCTCGCTCTCAAGGGAAATATCCCCTCCCATCATTTCCACCAGGGCCTTTGAAATACTCAAGCCAAGCCCCGTGCCGCCGTGCCTTTGCGCGCTGGAATCGCCCACCTGTGAGAACTTGCGGAAAAGTTTTTTCTGATTCTCCTCGGAGATGCCTACGCCGGTATCCGCCACCGAGAATACCAGCCAGCCGGCGGCTTTGCCCTTTAGGAGCTCGGCGTTTATTCTTATCCGTCCTTTGAGCGTAAACTTAAAGGCGTTCCCCACCAGGTTTATTAATACCTGGCGAAGGCGGTTTCCGTCGCCGAGAACGGAGACGGGTATATCCGCGGAAACATTCAGGACCAATTCCAATTCCTTAAAGGTCCGATGGGCGAACATCTCCACCACGCTTTCGGCCACCTCCCGCGGGTCGTACGGCTCTTTCCTTATTTTAAGCGCGCCCGCCTCCATCTTTGCGATATCCAGTATATCGCCTGTAATATAAAGCAGGGCGTCGGCCGAACGCTTTATTGAATGCAGCTGCCGCTTTTGCTTTTCGTCCAGGCGGGTGTCCAGCAGCATTTCCACCATGCCGATAATGGAACTTATGGGCGTGCGGATTTCGTGGCTCATGCCGGTCAGAAAGTCGCTTTGTGCGCGGTTGAGGGCCTCACTGTCTTTTTTGCGCGCGGTAATGTCCTCTATGGCAAGCAGGATGATGCCCTCTTTTCCCGACACACTTTGAATTTGCCGGGCATTAAGCCGCATTATGCGCATGCCGATGTAAGGGAAATTATGTTTCACCTCATAGTTGTCAAATGTTGTTTTTTTGGGGAGTATGGTTTCCAGCAGCGCCCGGAGCCTTGGTATATTCCACTGTTTATTTCCCAGGCTGTAAATAAGCTGTCCCACGGTCTCTTCAGGGTTTACCTTAAAGACTTCATAGAAGGAGCGGCTGGCGGAAAGCACCCTAAAATCCCGATCCAGAGCGATCAATGGTTCACGCACGGTGTTGATGATGTTTTCGGCGTATTTGAGGAGTATATCTTCGGATTTGTCCGGGTCCGGCCTGCAGACTTTGCTTTTGCGGCCGATTCTTTTGAACCAATTGTCCATATTCCCTTTCTCACACCGCAATTTTGTAAGCCCGCCCTGATCTTGTTGTCCCTGTTTAATTGAAAAGGTTTATAGGGACGGAACGATTCATCGCAGCAATTCTCAGGTTTTCACTTCAATTTTTGTCGTTGTTGCGCCTATCCGCCTTTATCGGGACCTCCGGGCTTCGCCAGCCGGCTGCGGCGTCTAAGTTTACAGGAAGAATTCAGCGCTGTTTGGCGAATATGTTTTTGAGCCGCAACAGTAATATTCCTTTTTTGACCGGCTTGCGTATATAATCAAGCGCGCCAAGCTTCAGCCCCTTCTCTTCCGCGACTTCACTCGCTTCCTGCGCGGTCAGAAACACCACATCCACGTTTATATTTTTCTGGCGGAGGATCTCAAGCAGGCGCAACCCGTCCAGGTTTGGCATATCTATATCGGAAAGTACAAGATCGAACTTCTGGATGCTAAGCTACATGATGGCCTCTATGCCGTCTTTCACCGCCGTGACATCATAGCCCGCCCCCGAGATGACCTTTTGAGCGAGAAGCAGTATATCCGGATCGTCGTCCACCACCAGTATTTTTTTAGGCTTTTCCACCGGAAGGGGCGCAGGGGGCTCAGGGGCCGCCGGCTTCTTTACCCCGATATATTCGTCCTCGTCTTCCTCACTGGGTTCTTCGAAAGGGCCGGGAAGAGCGGCAGGGGCGGGAGGTGTGACAGGGGCGGGATGGGCGGCAGGGGCGGGACGGGCGGCAGGTGCGGTATGGGCGGCAGGTGCGACATGGCCGGCAGGGTCGGCACTGGCGATATAGGGGGCAATGGCGCCAGGGGCGGGACGAACGGACTCAGGAGGCGGGAGAAACAGGTTTGCATCGTCAGCCACAGGCGATATCTCATCTCCAAGGTCCTCGGCCAGGACTTTTTCATAGGCGTCGTTGAAGGAGGTGATCCCCTCAGTTATCTTGGTGAGCGCGGCATCGGTTATAAGGGTCACATTCCCGCGCCGCAGGGTTTCGCGTATGTTTACAATTGAGTCTCCTAAACGTATCATCTCCGACACTTCAGGGGTCATGATCAGTATCTCGTAAACAGCTTCCCGGCCGTTATATCCCGTATTGTTGCAGTCGACGCAGCCGACGGGATGCGCCGTCTGGCGCGGAGCGGGGCAGTGCAACCTGGAAAAAACATTAACAATTTCCGCACTCGAAGGCCGCATCTCCCTGCATTTAACGCAAAGACGTTTAATGAGGCGCTGGGAAACTATGGCCAGCATGGTGTAGGCGATCTGCGCCCGCGTCACGCCCAGACGCTCCAGGCGGAAAACCGCCGTGGTGGCGTTGGAAGTATGTATGGTGCTTATGGTAAGGTGCCCTGTGCTTGCAAAATCCAGAGCTGTCTGGGCCGAAGTTTTGTCGCGGATTTCTCCCATAAAGAGTATATCCGGGTCCTGGCGCACGGATGACTTGAGCAGCGCCTCAAATGTCGCTCCGGCTTTTTCATTTACCTGCTGCTGGTTTGCGTTGGGGATACGGAACTCTATCGGGTCCTCTACGGATATAAGGCTGCGCCGCTGGGTATCCATACCTGAGAGGAAGCTGTAAACGGTCGTGGTTTTGCCGGAACCGGTGGGGCCGGCCAGGATTATCATACTCTGGTTTTTCCCCGCAAGCATCGCCATCGTCGCGACCTGGACTTTGTCCATACCGAGTTCAGTCAGGGTTTTTGGCTTGGCATAAGGTTCAATGAACCTGATAACCATGCTCTCACCGTAGTTCGTGGCTGTCGTGGCCAGGCGCAGCGTGAATTTCCTTTCGCCCAGTCCGGCGACGAAAGCCCCGTCCTGCGGGCGGCGCCTTTCCGCTATGTCCAGGCCGCCGAGAACTTTAAGGCGCGTCAACACCTTGATCGCGGAGTCTTTTTTTAGTTTTGTGAATTCCCTGAGGTCGCCGTCCACTCTGAAACGTATGGCGGTAAAAAGTTCCTTGGGCTCTATATGCACGTCGCTGGCCCGCCCGTGTATGGCCGATTCTATCAGTTTGGCGGTGATATACTTGACGGAGCTTTCTTCAGCCTGCGTGAGCGCGACCCTTTTTGCGGGCGTATCGCCGACCTCCTCGGCTTTCATGGAGAGAGCTTCCGCCTTCGCGTCGGGCTCCATGCCGGAATCCTGCCCGAAACTGTAGAGGTTCGCTATGGAATCCGGGTCTGAAACGGCGAGTGAATAGGGCTCCTGTATCAACTGCCTGATAGATTCCAGAAGCTCAAAGTCAAAAGGGTTGGGCATTACCACAACCAGGCCTTTATCTTCGTCAAGTATGGCGACAAGACTGTTGGCCCGCGCGAACCTGGCCGGGAACACGTCCAGTTTTATGTTGTCAGGATTTATTATCGCAATAAACGGCAGTTTCAGGAACGCGGCAATGGTTTTAGCCGCCACGGACCGGGATAAGTCAAGCTGCCCGAGTACCTTGTAAACATCGGTAGAGGTCATTTTGTTGACCGCGTCCGGATTAAGCGATCCGGAGCCCCCCGGGGAAAGAAGCTCCTTCTTGAACGCCGCTATGGACGCCTTATTTTCAAAATGCGGTTTTTCCTCCTGGGGCGCCGCCCATTTGACTTCTTTAGCAAGGTGTTGGTTGATAGAGGAAATAAGCTTACTTTTATCAAAAGGTTTTGAAATGAAATCCACGGCGCCGAGCGAAAGCGCTTTCATCTTGTCGGAGGGCTGGTTTAAAGCGGTAAGGAAGATTACCGGCACATCCACGGTCCCGGGATTCTTGCGCAGCAGCGCGCAGACGTCGTAGCCGCTCAGTTCCGGCATCATAACGTCCAGCAGTATCAGGTCGGGTTTTAAATTGTCGGCGGAAGAAACGGCCTCTTTCGGATTGGTAAGCGAAGTTACCTGAAACCCTGCTCTTGAAAGAACGGTATTCAGGAGTTTCTGTATATCTTCGTCGTCATCCACGCAAAGGATCTTACTCATATACTACTTCTAGGTTTTCAAGATATTCCTGGAGTTCAGCCAGCCGCGCGGCAATCCCCGCTGCGTCGTTGGCCAGGGCCAGAGTTTCGATCTGTTTTCCCAGTTCAGAAAGCCGGTCCAGGCCATAGCCGCCGCCGGAGCCGGAAAGCTTATGCCCGGCTCTCTTTAAAGCCGCCATGTCCCCGGCTGAGTTTAAAGCGAAAAGACCCGGAATATCCTTGAGCCTTGTCTCAAGATAGCCGGGCACAATATCCTGCAGATCTTTATCTATGGAAACCCTGTATTTCGCCATAACACCTCCGGTAGGGCTGACGACGCTGCCTTTCGCGTTTGAACTTATTATAGTATATTATAAAGACTGTAATCCCCCCGTAATGTCAACAAAACAAGGGAAAGTCAGGAAAATTTCATATTGGATTCGACGGCATTCCGCGGCATCTGGTCATGACAACCGTAATTATCAACAAACCCTACGGCATACTGTCGCAATTTACCCCCCGGGACGGGCACGCTTCACTGGCTGATTTTGGCCTGCCCGGAGAGGTTTATGTCTCAGGCCGGCTTGACCACGACAGCGAGGGCCTGCTGATCCTCACTTCCGACGGCCGTCTTCAAAGTTTCATTTCAGACCCGAAACATAAAACCGTTAAAACCTACTGGGCGCAGGTTGAGCGGAAAATAACGGCTGAGGCCATAAAGAACCTGCAAAAAGGCCTGGTTTTAAAGGACGGACCTACCCTGCCCTGCGAAGCGCGCAGCATGGAGGAACCCGCCCTGCTGCCGCGGGACCCACCTATCCGTTTCAGAAAAACGGTTCCGACTTCATGGGTGGAGATAAAACTGCGCGAAGGACGCAACCGTCAGGTAAGGCGGATGCTTGCCAATGTGGGATTTCCGGTGCTGCGGCTGCTGCGCTACGCGATAGGGCCGTTCACTATAGAGGGCTTAGCGCCCGGACAATGGCGGGAATTAACAAAAGCGGAAATCAAGAGTCTGGGAGTCTGAGCGTCTGAGCGTCGAGAATCGAAAGAGGAAATCTGTGACTCTAAGACTCTTAGACCCTTAGACTAACGAAGGAGCTTATAACATGTCCATCCCCCCAAGAATCGGTTTTATCGGCCTCGGCACAATGGGCCGCGCAATGGCGCATAATCTGGTGAAGGCAAGGTTTTCCGTTTCGGTTTACAACCGCACACGGGAGCGCGTTTCCGAATTCGCGGACCTGGGATGCGAGGTGGCCGTCACCCCGCGGGCGCTTGCCAAGGCGTGCGACATGGTAATTACCATGGTTTCAGACCCCGCGGCGCTTGATTCCGTGCTTGAAGGGCCTGAAGGCGTTTTTTCGGCTTTTCTGGGCGGCAACACCTTTATAAACATGAGCACGGTTTCAGTTGAATATACCGCTGCGCTGGCTAAAAAATGTTTCACCGCCGGGGTAAAATTCGCGGATTGCCCCGTTGCCGGGTCAAAACCCCTGGCGGAGAGCGGCCAGCTTATAATACTTGCGGGCGGAGAGCCTCAAACCATTGAAAAATTAAAATCGATCCTGCTTACCATGGGACGCGCCGTGGTTTATGCGGGTCCCGCGCCGTGCGGCACCGCGCTTAAGCTCTGCATGAACCTTATAGTGGCGCAATTGACCACCGGGCTCGCCGAAGCGGCCGCGCTGGCAAAAGCCATGCAAATTTCGCCGGAGCTTATTTTTGAAGCGCTGGACGAAAGCCCCGCGCTTAACTGCGGCTACTTCAAGGCCAAAAAAGAAAATATACTTAAACAGGAATATTCCCCCGCTTTCGCCCTTAAGCACATGTTCAAAGACACGCGCTTCATGCTGGCGGAAGCCCGTAAAGCGGGGTTGGATATTCCGGTTACGGAAGCGGTGGAAAAACTGATGGCTAAATCCTATAATAACGGTTACGGAGACAGCGATCTGAGCGTTATTTTTAAAATTCTCTCTAAAGGGCTCGTGATAAAATAATGCGGCGTAAGAACTTCGATTATTAAAAAAAACAATGAACCGGCATCCGATTTCCCGCTATTCACCCCGGAGGACACGACATGGATTTAGTTAAAAGCATAAAAACAGGCCTCAACCGCAATATCACGATGCTCGGCGTGGTAAGCGGGCTTACCGATATTTCAAGCGAAATGCTTTATCCGGTCATGCCTATATTCCTCACCTCCGTACTCATGGCCCCCATGCGCGTTGTGGGCCTGATAGAAGGCGTGGCCGAAGCCACCGCCAGTTTCGTTAAAATATTCGGCGGCATATGGTCGGACAGGGTAAAAAAGCGAAAACCTTTCGTGGTATTGGGCTATTCGCTTTCCTCCATATCAAAACCGCTGATAGCGCTGGCTTTCACCTGGCATTTCGTCCTTTTCGCGCGCTTTATTGACCGCCTGGGAAAGGGCCTGAGAACCTCCCCGCGCGACGCGCTGGTGGCCGCTTCGGTGGACAAGCAGTACTGGGGCAAGGCGTTCGGCTTTCATCGCGCCATGGACACCGCAGGCGCGGCGCTGGGCCCGCTTGTAACCCTGTTCCTGCTGAACAGGCTCGGCCTTGATTACAGGACTATTTTTTTTATAGCTTTCGTTCCGGCCGCTTTGGGCGTATTGACCCTGGCGCTTTTTGTCAAAGAATATACCAGCACGGCAGAGGCTGGCGGCGAGAGGGTAGGGATTAGAACTGAGAATGTCAATCCCCAAAACCCCAGCCCCTCTCCCCTAACCCCCGCCCTTCCTATGACGGCGGATTTTAAGATATTCGTCCTTCTTTACGCCATTTTCGCCGCGGGGAATTCCAGCGACGTCTTTCTGATAATGAAAGCGAAAAACACGGGGTTCACCACTACGCATGTGATACTCGCTTATACCGGCTATAACATACTCTATGCTATTTTCGCCATGCCCGCCGGCTGGATCTCGGACCACCTGGGCAAAATAAAGACCATGGCTTTCGGCTTTTTTATTTTTACCGCGGTATACGCGGGCTTCGCCCTGACCCATTCCAAAACCGTCATCTGGCTGCTGTTCCTTCTTTATGGCTTTTACGGGGCTTTCACCGAAGGCGTGGCCAAAGCCGTAGTCTCGCACCTGAGCTCGTCAGGCAACAGGGCCACGGCCATGGGCTATTTCCAGGGGGCGCTCGGTTTTCTGACCTTCTTCGCAAGCGTTACTGCCGGCTTTCTCTGGGACAAAATTTCGCCCGCCGCGCCTTTTTTAATGGGCTCGGTCTGCGCCCTGCTGTCCGCCGCCACGCTTACGATTTGGTTTAAAAAGAAAAAACTGGCATTCTGATCCGAAAGGCTGAAGGCTGAAGTATAAAACATTAAAACAGACTTAAAGCTGAAGTTGAGGGAATTACCTTGCAAATCTTAAGCCTTCAGCCTTAAGCCATCAGCCCTCCAAGAAGATAATATGGGAAAACTGCTGAATGAAGTACTGAAACATGAAGTTTACCCGGCTATGGGCTGCACCGAGCCGGTGGCCGTGGCTTTTTGCGCCGCGAATGCAGCCAAACTGCTGTTACCCGGGAATACCATTTCGTTAAAGCTAAAGCTGGACCCCGGCACATATAAAAACGGCCTTGCCGTGGCGCTGCCGAACACGCGCGGGGAGAAGGGCAACCTGATGGCCGCGGCGCTGGGGGCGGTTATAGCCCGCCCTGAAGCCGGTTCCGCTATTTTCAAGGAGCTCGCGGCTTCCGATTTAAAAAAGGCACGGGCCATGCTGCGCAAAGGCGCCGTTTCCATAGCCATTGACTTCGCCAAAAAAGGGATTTATATTTCAGCGGAAGCGCGTTCGCTGAACCACAGGGCGCTTTGTGAGGTTGAAAACAGCCATAGCGCCGTCACTCTTTTAAAAAAAGACGGCAGAATAATACTGCGCAAAAAAGCGGGGGCCTCAGGCGGGACTCACGCGGCATACAAATCAGTTTTGCGCAAAGCCGGTTTTAAAAAACTTTTCAAAGAGATCGGGACCGTAACTCCCGCCCAGCTTGCCTATATAAAAGAAGGCGTCGCCCTTAATCTTGCCGCTTCAAAAGAAGGCCTTAAAATAAAAAAAGTGGGCTATTATATAGCCGACCTTATCGCCAAAGGCTATATTAAAAAAGACATACTTTCAACGGCCAAGCTTACCACCGCGGCAGCCACCGACGCGAGGATGGCCGGCGCTCCGCTGCCCGTGATGTCAAGCGGACAGTCGGGCAACCAGGGCGTGGTGGCTATACTTGTGCCTTACCTGGTCGGGAAAGCTTTTAAAGTGCCTGAAAAAAGAATTTTGAAGAGCATAGCGCTTTCCCACCTGGTTAACGCCTATATCAAAGTTTACACCGGAGAGCTTGCCCCCATATGCGGCTGCGCCGTGGCCGCCGGAGTGAGCGCGGCCGTGGCTATAGTCTGGCAGCGCAGGGGCGCGAACCTGGCCTCCGCCACGCTTGCGGTTAACAATGTAATAAGCGATATAGGCGGAACTCTTTGCGACGGGGCTAAAAGCGGCTGCGCTCTTAAAGTGGCCTCTTCCGCTGATTCGGCCATAAGGGCCGCATACATGGCGATCAACGGCGAAGGCATAAGCGAGCTTGAAGGTTTTATAGGCAAAACAGCCGAAGAAACAATAAAAAACATAGCCCTTATTTCGAAAACCGGAATGGCCCAGGTTGACAGAGTAATACTTGAAATAATGTCGGCAAAAAATATGTGAGATGGGGAATTTTCCAAGCAGACGGAATCCGGAATTCAGAAGTCAGAATTCCGGATTCTGTCTCCTGAATTCTATCTACCTGTACAGTAACGACATGGAAAAATATTCACTTATACTCTCCGAACCGGAAACCGCGAACGATAAAGCCGCCGCTTTTATGGTCTCCGCTTTGGGCCTTGAACAGAAAGAAGCCGAACTGTGCCTGAAAGTCTCTCCCGGTTTCCTGATCGAAGGCATCGGTTTGGAACCTGTCATGAAGGCGCGCGCCCAGGCCGACAGCGCCAGGCTTAAAACCATGGTAATTGCAAGCCCGGATCTCCCCCTCCTGCCGCGCCCGGTCGCCGCTGGAAAAATAGAATTTAAAAGCGACGGCTTCTACTATCAGAACAAGGTGCAAAAAGACTTTGTCCGCTACGACAGTGTGACAATGCTTGCGGCGGCGGCCGTTGAATTTTTTCTGCCGCCCGTAAGAATGCCGGCTGAGCTTGAAGCGGACCTGCTTGAAGAGTTGCGGCGCAAATTTTTACCGGCTCTCATAAAACCCGGAAATGACCGGCCAAATGCTCCGGCGCCGCGGCCCCGGAAGGAAATAGTTTTATACTCCGATATTTTCAGCGCGCAGGGCGATTTTCCGCACCTGCGGTTTAAATATGACGAGTTTGACTTTTCCGGGCTCGGCGCGGCCAAAACCTATTCAAGCGCTGAGAACTTCCGCCTGACCCTTGACGAGCTTGAAGCCCGCACGTTCTCGAAGCCTTTCATGAACCGCGCGTTCCGAGGCATTAAGAAAAGAACTCCCGCCAGGGATTTTATTCTGCCCTCGCTCGCCGCCTATGAAAAAGAACTGCTTTGGCTCGCCTGCCTGGGAAAAGCCGCCAAGCGGACAGACTAGCGACTGCATTTAAGCGTTTAAGCAACGTCCCTTATACCCATATTGACTAATGGCCGGGTTCGTGGTATGCTATCGCATACGTTTAACACGCGCTCGTTTAAATCATAAAAATCGGGGTGTATATTATGAAAAACACTATAAACTTAAAAAAAATATCGGTCTGTTTCTGTTTTTTTAGCCAGTGTTTAATTTCAGTGGATGCTTTTGCCGGTCTGCCGTCGAAAAACCAGTTAAACCAGGCCGTCCCCACTCACGGCAACTATTGCGGATCGGGGTGGAGCAACGGTAAATGGAATCCCTCCGGAGGCGACAAAGATATTTGTAAAACCGGCATCCAGCTTCTCCCGCCGAAGGACGAGGTGGATAAACTATGCGTTGCGCATGACAAAGACTATTGCAGCAGCGATAAAGCGAAGGAAGACGACGCGGACAAACAGCTTATCGACGGTTTGACCCTTCTGAAGCCGTCCCTTCAGAAAGAATGGGCGGACAACGGGTGCGCTGAAATGGGTGCGCCGGTGGATTTGCCCGCAAATAACGGCGCCAAGACAGGGCAGGCTTTGATGGCGGCCATAATGAACCTCGTGAAAAAGTCGGTCAAAAAGACCGAAAAGTGCCAGCAATTAAAAAGCGAGCTGGCGTACACGGACGCCGCGATACCCGCCCTTAAAGTTAAGCGGGCGCTGTACCAAAAGACCACCGCTAACCTGAATCCTGCATTCAAGACGATTTCCATTGGCAAATCAGGTAAATAAAAAAACACAGGATTCCACGCAGGAGCGGGTCGAAAACCAAGCCCCGCTCTTTTGGATTAATGTTCAGCCAAAAGGGCGGGACACCTGAGTTCTGCGAAGGGAAAAATGCAACTGCATTTTTCAGGCTAAGAAAGCGGCCAAAAAATAATCAGCGGTTGCGCGCCTGGAAAATAAGTTGGTTTTGAGTTGCGGCCCCGGCGCCGGATAGCGGGGTCAGGTCCCGGTTTAGCTGCAAGGCCCCGGCCCCTTTGTCTCCACAGATCCACAGCCCCCCATTTCATCTTAAACTATATGATGCTGAAAAACGCGATTTTTAAAGCCGCGCAGCCCGTCCGAAGGAGACCGCTCAGGCGGCGTTAATCAGAGAGAAGAGCTTTCATCTCCACGCCGTATTGATCGGCGTTCAAGCCCACTATCAAATGGCAGACCCCGTCGGGGAACTTCATTATTTCCGGAACACCCGCCTTTTTCAACCGGTCCATATCCAGCGTTCTGTCAGGAGCGATAACCACGCGCAGACGGGTCTGGGCGCACGCTTCCACGGAGCGGATAGCCGCTGCCCCGCCCAGCGCGTCGATCCATGCCCGCGCCTTGCCGGCAGCTTCCGGATCGCGCTCAGGTTCCGCGAAGCCCGCGGCGGCGGGAGCCGGCGCGGCGGCCGGCTGGCGTTCCGTTACTTCGGCTTCAGCGCCAGCCGTTGCCAGATATTCCTGCAGGTCCGTTTTCATGTTTTCCGATTGCGTGCCGAATATAGCCTGTACCCCGCTTCCCACCACCATGACTCCTGCAGCCCCCAGGCCTTTAAGGCGTTCCGGGTCCACTTTCGCGATGTGGTATACCTCAACCCGCAGACGGGTGATGCAGGCGTCAAGGCTTTTCAGATTGCTTTTGCCGCCGAAAGCCAAAGCCAGCTGATGCGAGAATTCGTGGACAGGCCGCGACTGCGCCGCATCCTCGCCGGCGTCAGGTTCCCTGCCGGGAGTGATCAGATTCCACCGCCGGATGGCGAAATTAAAGATCCCGAAATACATCAACGCCCACAAAGGCCCTATCACCAGGAACCAGAGCGCGTGGGAAGATTTCGGGAAGAGGACGATGAAGTCGATGAGCCCGTGGGAAAAAGTCATCCCGTGTTTCAGGCCCAGCAGTATGCACAGGGAGAACGCGGCCCCGGCAAGGACGGCGTGCAAGCCGTAAAGGACGGGCGCCACGAACATGAACGCGAACTCTATGGGTTCGGTGATCCCGGTCAGGAAGGAGGTCAGGGCCGCCGACATCATAATGCCGCCTATCCTTGCCCGCTGCGACGGCTTGGCGTTGTACCAGATCGCCATCGCGGCGGCGGGAAGCCCCCACATTTTGAACAGGTATCCGCCGGCCATATTGCCGGCCGTGGGATCGCCGGCCGTGAACCGGAACAACTCCCCATGGATGATCTTCTGGGTCACAGGGTCGAAGTACGACCCCGCCTGGAAGAAAAAGGGCACGTTCCAGATATGATGCAGGCCGAACGGGAGGAGCGACCTTTCCACCACGCCGTAGATGCCGAACGCCGTGGCCGGAGAACCGGATGACGCCCATACCGAAAATTTGGCGATGGCCCCCCCGATAGGCGGCCACACAAGGCTGAGAACGCAGCCTAATGCGATAGCCGCGAAGGCGCTCAGAATAGGCACCAGCCTCTTGCCGGCGAAGAAGCCCAGATACGGCGGCAGTTTTACCCGGTAGAAGCGGTTAAACAGGAAACCGGACACCGCGCCGATCAGCAGTCCGCCGAACACGCCGGTATCGAGCGAATCCATGCCCATCACGGGGGTGAGCGTGGTGTGCATCATCGCGCCCATCACTCCCATGGTAGCTATCATGACCGCGTAGCCCACCGTGCCGGCCAGCGCCGCCACTCCGTCGTTACTCGTAAGGCCCAGGGTGACGCCTATGGCGAATATCAGAGGAAGATTGCCGAAAATGGCTCCTCCCGCCTGCGCCATCAGCTTTGAGATCAGTACGGGAACGAAGGTGAAGTTCGCGCTCCCGAGTCCCAGCAGCAGTCCGGCCACAGGGAGGACCGACACCGGAAGCATCAGGGATTTGCCGATCTTCTGAAGAAGAGAGAACGCTTTCTTGAATGGATTTTCCATAAATCTCCTTTGTCTCCCCGGGAAACGGGGGAAGTTTATTCCTGAGCGTGAACGGGGATCAGGGCGCGCACTTCCGCGGCCGTTCCGAAAGAGACCGCGCGCTTTGCCAGCCGCCTGCAGTCTTCAAGTTTAAGGCGCCGCACCGCCGCTTTTACGGACGGCACCGCGGGCGCGTTTACGCTAAGCTCGGTTACGCCAAGGCCTATCAGCAGCGGGATCCCCCTTGGGTCTCCGGCAAGCCCTCCGCAGACGGCTACGGTTTTCCCTCGGGCGCGCGCGGCTTCAACCACTATGCCGATAAGCCGCAGGACGCTGGGGTGCAGCGCGTCCGCTTTTCCCGCAAGCCTTGGATGGCCGCGGTCCATGGCCAGCGTATATTGCGTCAGATCGTTCGTGCCGATGGAGAAGAAATCCGCCTCTACGGCGAACACCTCCGCCATGACGGCCGCGGACGGGACTTCAACCATTATTCCTATCGGGACTGGCGCTACGCTAAGCCGCTTCGCTTCCTCAAGCACGATGGCCCGGGCCGCGCGATACTCACCGATATCGGAGATCATGGGGAACATTATCCGGACTTTTCCGGCGGCGGCCGCGCGCAGGATGGCGCGCACCTGGGTTCTTAGAATATCCGGGCGGTCCAGCCCCACCCTGATGCCGCGTTCGCCCAGGAACGGATTTTCTTCCTTGGGGATCTGGAGATAGGGCAGATGCTTGTCGCCCCCCACGTCCAGCGTGCGTATAATGAAAGGGCGTTCTTTGCCGAGAGCCGCAGCGGCCTCCTGGTACGCCAGCGCCTGCTCGTCTTCCCCGGGCGCCTCGGCCCTGTCGAGGAACAGGAATTCCGAGCGGAGCAGCCCCACTCCCTCCGCTCCCATTTTCACCGCTTTGGCGGCTTCGCCCGTCTTACCGATGTTAGCGAACACTTCCACTCTGTGACCGTCAAGGGTGACCGCCGGCCGGTCGGTGGCGTTCGCTTCTTCCCGCCGCAATTCAGCCGCGCGGGACTGACGGGTTTTTACCCGGTCCATATCGCCCGCGGAGGGGTTAAGGCGGACAGTGCCATTGTCCCCATCCAGTATCACCTGGTCGCCGGCGCGTATTTCCAGCGCGCGCGGTTCCAGGCCGACCACGAGCGGAAAACCGAACGACTGGGCGAGTATCGCGATATGCGAAGTGGCACCTCCGCCGACCGTGGCGCTGCCGAACACCTTTGTCCTGTCCAGTGAAACGATATCCGACGGAGTAAGCTCTTCCGCTATCAAAATGCTGCCCTCCGGAATACCGGTAATATCTTTATCAGGCCCTCCGAGCATGTGCTTAAGCACGCGGCGGCCCACATCCCGCAGGTCGCCGGCGCGCGCGGCCAGGAGTTCATTTGACATTCCCGCCAGCCGGTCGGCATGGGCGGTGAAAGCCTCTTTCCAGGAGAAAGCGGCGCTCTTGCCTTTCGCGATGGCGCTCGCAGCAAGGTTAAGCAGGTCCGGGTCTTCCAAAAGTTCCATGTGGGCGTCGAAAATAGCGGATTTGCCAGCATCGCCTGAAATCCTCAGGCGGTCCTGAAGAGCGGCGATCTGCAGACGGGCCGCCGCAAGGGCTTCATCGAGCCGCCGTCTTTCCATTTCCGGCGTTTCGCCGTGTTCCGGCACCCGGCTTTCCGTTTCCGACAGGATAAAAGCCCGTCCGACAGCCAAACCCGAAGAGGCGCCGATGCCGTTAAGCAGGTTGGCGTCTCCGGACGGACCAGGGCGCGAGGTCGCCGGCCCTGAAGGCGCCGCGGCGGATGGGGCGCTCCCGGCTTCTTCGCCAAGCCCTTTCTCAAGGGATGGGACAATGGCGTCAAGAGCTTCTTTGGCGTCCGCCCCGCGGGCTTCGAGAAAAACCTTGTCCCCCCGCCTTATGTCCAGGCTCATGATGGACGAGACGCTGCGGATGTTGGCCTGGGCGTCGCCCTTGCGCAGGCGCAGGTCGCAGCGGTACCCGCGCGCGAGCTTGGCCAGTGTGGCGGCCGGCCGGGCGTGCAGGCCGGAGCTGTTCGGTATTATCACCGCTTCCGAAACGATAGGGGCGCCGGTTTCAGGCGCCGCCTGGGCGGTTCCGCCGGCTGCAAGGTCAATAGTCAAAACAGGATCTTTACCCGCGCTGACGCTGCCGGCGTATTTGCGCATGGCGCTGACGCGCTCCGGTGTGGTGATGACGATCTGGGTGAGGAGACTGCGCGCTTTTTTCGCTGTTTCGTCGGCGGAAAATTCTATCAGAGGCTGCCCCGCCGTTACCTGGTCCCCCGCCTTAACACGAGGGGTAAACCCTTCTCCCTTCAACTGCACCGTATCGATACCGATATGCAGCAGGATTTCCAGCCCGCCGCCCGTTTTGAGGGTCAGGGCGTGGCCGGCTGAATGGACATTGAGAACCGACCCCGCGCAGGGAGCCAGCAGAACCTGTGTCGTCGGGTCAAGAGAGATCCCGTCACCGACTATTTTTCTGGCGAAAACCGGATCCGGAACAGTTTCGATGGGAACAAGTATGCCTGAGAGCGGGGCCAGAAGCGTTATTGAGGCGGCTTGTTCCACGGAATTCTGGTTATTCATTGTTTAATGGTCTCCTTATCTTTTTTTCATGTTCCGAAACACCCGGCTTTAAATACGCATCAGCGGCACCGCGCCGTCAGCCTGAAAAATGCAGTTGCATTTTTCCCCTCGCGGAGCTCAGGTGTCCCGCCCTTTTGGCTGAACATTAATCCAAAAGAGCGGGGCTTAGTTTTCGACCCGCTGCTGCGGGGAATCCTGCATTTTTTTATTCACCTGATTCTCTTATGGAAACCAGATTAAACTCCAGGATTCAGGTTAGCTTATATCGCCCTTTTTTGTGTTGTAACTTTGGAAATTAAGATTTACAATAAATAACATTAAACAATATTAAACGGCATTATGGGAGGCGTATTATAAAGACATGGAAACCGGCGGACTTTAGATTTGCGGGGGCCCGCATGTGCGCGGCCGCGCTTCTGGCCCTGGCTGCAGGCTGCGCTTTAAGGAACGGCGCCCTGAAAAACACGGCATCCGCCCCGGACCGGCACGCGGCTGCGGCTGAATTCTGGCTGACGAAAGCGGACGGCTCCGTCTTATTTCAACAACAGCCCGGTTCGCTTCATTTTGACAAACAGGAGGCCGCACCCGGCTTGGCCATAAAAATAGACCCGGGCGTAAGCTATCAGGAAATTGACGGCTTCGGCTGCACGCTTACCGGCGGCAGCGCCAGATTGATACAGGATCTGCCGCAGCCGGAAAGAGCGGAATTACTGCATGAGCTTTTTGCCGTTGACGGCGGCGCCATCGGACTCAGTTATTTAAGGATCAGCATAGGCGCGTCGGACCTGGACGGGCGGGTTTTTTCTTATAACGACCTGCCTTCGGACTCTGAACAAAAAGATCCGGAGCTGGCCGGCTTCAGCATCGCGCCGGATAAAGAGGCCCTTATCCCGGTGCTTAAACAGATACTGGCGGTAAATCCCGGACTCAAACTGCTTGGTTCGCCGTGGTCCCCGCCGGCATGGATGAAAACCAACGGGAACTCAAAAGGCGGGTCCTTAAAACCGGAATACTACGGGGTTTACGCGCGGTATCTGGCAAAATACATCGGAGCCATGCGGGCCGAAGGCATAAACATTGACGCGATCACGGTGCAAAACGAACCCTTGAACCCGGACAATAATCCCAGCATGTTCATGCCGGCCGAGACACAGGCTCTTTTCATAAAAAGATATCTGGGCCCGGAGTTTAAAAAAGACGGCCTGAAGACTAAAATACTGCTGTACGACCATAATTGCGACAGGCCGGAATATCCGTTAGCCATACTGGAGGACGAGGAAGCCGGCCGCTACATAGACGGTTCCGCCTTCCATAAATACGGGGGAGAGATCACGGCCCTGTCCGCGGTGCATGAGGCCTATCCGGATAAAAACGTTTACTTTACCGAGCAATGGGTCGGCGGGCCAAGCAAGTTCCGTGAAAATTTTGAATGGCATCTCGGGACTTTAATTATCGGAGCGACAAGGAACTGGAGCAAAACCGTGCTGGAATGGAATTTAGCCTCGGATCCGGACTACGGCCCGCATACAGCTGGAGGTTGCGTGAACTGCCAGGGCGCGCTCACCATAGGCCGGGAGATCAAGCGCGATGTGGCTTACTATGTGCTGGCGCACGCTTCAAAATTCGTAAGACCCGGTTCAAAAAGGATCGCCTCGAACCTTCTGCCGTCGCTGCCCAACGCGGCCTTCAAAACGCCGTCCGGGGATATAGTCCTTATTGTGTTGAACGAAGCCCCCGCCGCGGCTGAGTTCAATATTCAGTATCGGGGCGGAACCGCGGCTGCAAGCCTGCCGGGAGACTCGGCGGGAACCTATGTTATACGGAACCGGTAACGCGGCCTTCCGCCGAGGCGCTTATTCCACGACCAGCGTCGCGATAGAATGAGGCGGGGCGGCAAGCGCGGCGGCTTTGCCGGCTATCCAGAGACGGTAAGGGATATTGTCCCCGCTCTGGTTCATGACAATGACCGCCAGGCTTCCGTCTTTGTTCAAAAAAGCCGTGGTCAGCAATTGGGCGCGAGAAGAGGAACTTGCCGCGCGCCTGGCGCCGGGCCGGATAAACTTTGAAAAGTGCCCGATGTAATAATAAGAATTCATGTAACGCAGAGAGCCTTTTCGCGTGTCCCCGTGCAGGGGGGCGAAGCAGAAATTCCCCGCATGGTTCGGCCCGCCGGTTTCATCCAGAAGCACGTTCCAGTCCGTCCAGGCCGCCGCACCGTTATTGAAATCATTTATCATGGATTTTCCGTACAGCTCTCCCCAATTCCAGTCGTCTATGGTTTTCCAGCTGAACGGATAATTGCAGGCCTCGGTAAGGATCAGATTCGTGTCCGGATAGGCTTCGCGCGTCCGTTTCACATTTTCGAATATGGAATCGCCGTGCCATTTTTCATACCAGTGAAACCCTATACCCCAAAGATACTTCGCGGTATCCGGATCATCCAGCAGAACGACGGCGCGCTGGAACAGCAGATCCCGGTTATGGTCCCAGCCTATAAGTTTTTTCGCGGCCAGGCCCTCTTTTTCTAAAGTCGGGCCAAGATAGTTTTTTATAAAATCCCTTTCTTCTTCCGCGGTATAAACGCAGGACTCCCATTTTTGCACGGCCATAGGCTCGTTCTGCACCGTCAAGCCCCATACCGGGATGCCTTCTTTCTCGTACGCCTTTATAAATTTCACGTAATAATCCGCCCATGACTGCGAAAATTCTTTTTTCAGCTTGCCGCCGTGCAGGATGTCGTTATTGTCCTTCATCCAGGCCGGCGGACTCCAGGGGCTGACGAACAAAGTCAGTTCGCCGCCTGCGGCCGCTATGGCCCGTTTGATAAAAGGAATGCGGTATTTAAGGTCATGGGCCACGCTGAAAGATTTCAGCTCTTTGTCCCCCTCGTCCACGTAGGTGTAGCTGCCGCTTGAAAAATCAGAGCTGTTCATGGGCGTGCGCGCCAGGGAATAACCTATGCCCGCCTTGCGGTCGAAATACGCGGTCAATACCTCCTGTTGCTTGTCCAGGGGCAGTTTCGCGAAAGTCTCGGCGGCGGCATCGGTCAGGGCCCCTCCTATGCCCACGAAAGCCTGAAATAATTTGGAGGGGTCCACAAAAACGCAGGGTTCGGTTTCCAGCGGCTGGCTGAAAGGTTTGAAGGCGAAAGCCCCTTCCGGGCTTAAACGGTATTCGGTCTTGTCCGCGGTGATATAAACCGAGACTTTTTTGTTCCAGGTTGAAAACGCCGGCCCGTCCGGCTGCCGGGCGCACCCGGCCAAAATGAGCAGGCACAAAGATAAAATAGTTCTTTTCATACGCGCACCCCTTAAATAGTTTAGCGGCGGTTCAATTATACACCTTTGACCAGTTCAAAATAGGCTCTCAATCTTATATCGGCCGCCGAAGAACCTATCATAAGGACAAATTCCCCCTCCTCCGGTCCATATTCCAGTTTCTGGTTGTAACTCCTGCCGGTTAGAATTAATTTTAACATAATTGCCGAAACGGCGCTCCAATGGCTATAATACAAAGCGTGCCCCGCTCTTTTCGGGCAAAGGGCCTGGGCAACTAAATCATGAAGTTAAAAGAATATTTTTGGCGGTTCGTGCAGCGGGATGAATTTCTGCCGTCGCTGACGATCCTGACCGCGGCGGCTCTTTGGCTGCCCAGCGCAGCTTCCTCGCTGTGGCGCGACGAAGCGATAACATACTGGGTAATAAAAGACGGCTGGGCCGAAACTTTTAAACGCGCCTTTACTTTTCAGGAATGGTCCGGCGCCTATTTTCTGTTCATGAAGGCGTGGATTGCGGCTTTCGGCAAAAGCGAGGCGGCCCTGCGGCTGCCTTCCATTGCGGCGGCCGCGATTGCGGCTTACGCGGTCTACCTGCTGGGTAAAAGGCTCAGGGACAGGGAAACAGGGCTCCTGGCGGCGCTGGTGTTCTGCTCTTCCGTCGCCATGGTTTTCCACGCGGCGGACGCGCGTCCATACTCGGCGGCGCTGGCGTTCGCGATATTGTCGACCCTTAACCTTGCGGCGCTGCTGGATGAGGGCAAGACAAAGAATATGTCCGCTTACGTCTTGTTCACGGTCCTCGCCGTTTATTCACATATCATGTTCGCGGCTCTGCTAGCGATACACGCGCTTTACTGCGGCGGAAGATATTACACGGAAAGACGCTTTGCCGCGAAATTAGCCGCGGCATACAGCCTAGTCTTCCTGTTCCTGCTCCCGCTGGCCGGTCCGGCGCGCCGCATCCTGGCCAGGGCGGCCTTGCTCATGTTCTCCCGGCCTCCGCCCGCTTCGGCCCTGATCTCCACGGCTATCCCGTCAGCGCTGGCGGCCGCAATAGCGGCGGGACTGCTGGCGGCCGGGGGTGTCAGATCTCAGGCGGAAAGGCTTAAACCCATCCCGGCTTCAGCCCTTGCCCTTGCGGCGGGACTGGCCTTCCTGCCGCCGCTGGCATTTTTTTCCGTGTCACGCCTCGCCGGGCTCGGGATATGGGTGCCAAGATACTTTTTATATTCGCAGGCCGGCGCCGCCCTGTGCGCCGGGATATTCCTGCGGTCGCTGGAGACCGGGAAAATGCGCAGGCTGGCTGCCGCCGCGTTCGCAGCGGCAGCCCTGTTGTCCTACGGCCGCACGGCTCACAGCAATGAGGACTGGCGCCTGGCCGCGCAATGGGCCGCCGCGCGGTCCGGGCAGTTCCGCGCCCCGGTGATGCTGGTGAGCCCATACGTGGAATCGAACCAGTCCGCCTGGCTTTACGATCCCGAGAAAGCAGGGTATCTGGCCGCTCCGCTGTCCTATTATCCTGTCGGCGCCCGGATCATAATTCTTCCGGTAACGTACTCCGGCGCGGCCGAAAATTACGCTCTGGAGAGTATAAAAACCGCCGAGCAGGGGGAAGCCGGCGCGGTGATCATAAGCGCCGGGGGAATGGATTATGATGGATGGCTGAACAGTCGTTTCATGGAAAACAAATTTGTCAGGGCCGAGTACAGGCGGCGCGGCGATCTTTCCTCGGCGCTGTTTGTTCCGCGTTCTGGCCGCCAATTCGGCGGAAAAACCGCCGGTCCCGCCGCCGCCCCCCGATATCATCCATAAAATCTTTTCGCGGAGCCGGCTCTTCCGGCGCGGACGAAGGGGCTGGCCGCGCCCTTTTGGCAAAGTATCCGGCTGAACCGTTGCCGGAAAAGTTCCTTGCAACTTTGTGCCTTCGCGCCTCCGCCCATTCCCCCATCTTTCTCCTTGAACACGCGCCCGGCAATGACTATAATTTGTGAATGACCACTTCAGACAGCCGCAACAAATTTTTAGCCGTGCACGCCCACTTTTACCAGCCGCCAAGGGAAAATCCCTGGACCGGCGAGATCGACCACCAAAGTTCGGCCTGGCCGTACCACGACTGGAACGAACGCATAGCCCGCGAATGCTATATCCCGAACGCCTATTCCCGCATTAACGATTCAATGGGCCGGGCGCTGGAGCTTGTAAATAACTATGAATATCTTAATTTCAATTTCGGGCCCACGCTGCTTTCCTGGCTGGAGCGGAAATACCCCGCTTATTACGCCAAGGTGATAGCCGCAGGCATCAGCAGCCGGGAAACCTGCGGCCACTCGAACGCCATAGCGCAGGTTTACAACCATCTGATAATGCCGCTCGCTTCTTTTAACGACCGCCTCACCCAGGTTATATGGGGCATAAGGGATTTTGAATTCCGCTTCGGCTTCAGGCCGGAAGCGATGTGGCTGGCGGAAACCGCGGTCAACGACGACACGCTGCGCCTGCTTATAGACCACGGGATGCGATACGTCATACTTTCCCCCTACCAGGCCGAAAAGATAAGGCCGCTCGACTCGGATAAATGGACGGACGTCCCCCTCGGTATTTTTGACACCGGCGAGCCCTATATCTGGTTTGACCGCGCTCCCGACGAAACCACAATCAAGAACCGCAGTCTGGCTATTTTCTTTTATAACGGTCCGCTTTCAAAAGCTATCGCCTTTGAAAACGTGCTTAAGGATTCCGGCGCGCTCTCCGAGCGGATCAACTCATGTTACCATGCCGCCCCGCGCGCGGACCAGCTCGTAAGCGCGGCCGTTGACGGGGAAACTTTCGGCCATCATCACAAGTTCGGCGATATGACGCTGGCCCACTGTTTCAGGCACGAACTGAAAAAACACCGCATAGAGGTCGTGAATTTTTCCACCTACCTTGATACCCATCCCCCGAAAAAGGAGGCGCTTATAAAAAAAGGCCCCGACGGAGACGGGACAGCCTGGAGCTGCGCCCACGGAGTAAGGCGGTGGAAAGGCGGCTGCGAATGCGGCAAAGAAGGCAACTCCAGCCTTAACTGGCGCCTGCCTTTGCGCGCGGCCTTAAACGCGCTGAGGGACACGGCGGCTGAAATTTATCTTGAGGAAAGCGCGGGCCTGCTGAAAGACCCCTGGCGCGCAAGGAACGACTATATAAACCTGCTGCTTGAGCCCGGCCCCGGACCGAAAGAGGCTTTTTTCAATGAACAGGCGGCCAAACCTCTCGGCGAAGAGGAAAAAAAGAAAATATTGCTGCTTCTGGAATTGGAAAAAAACACTCTGCTGATGTTTACCAGCTGCGGGTGGTTTTTTTCGGACATTTCAAGGATCGAAGCCCTGCAAAACCTGAAATACGCGGCCAAGGCCGTGGAAACCCTTGAATTTCTGGGCTTTAAAGACGCCCGGCGCAGGTTCCTTTCGCTGCTTGAAATGGCGCAATCCAGCCATAAGGACTTTGAGAACGGCGCCCAGCTATACGCGCATTTTGCCGGCGGCGCGGCCCCAGGCCCTGAAAAGATAGCGACGCTTTATCTGCTTGAACTGTTTTTGCGCCCCGGCGAAGGGCGCCGGACAAAGCTCTTATTCTCCCACGAGCCCGCCGGGTCGGCTGTTTTCGGCGAACTTCACTGCCGTTGGGGGCGCGTAAGTTTTTACTCACCCGAGACGGACACAAAAACCGGCCTCTCCTTTGTTTTTCTGCGCAGGGACGGGGAATTTCCGGTGTTCTTTTTCCCCCGCCTGAAGGACGGAGAACCCATTGAGCCGCTGTTGAAGAGCGGGGACCTGGAAACGGCGGGGCTCGCGCTGACGGAAAAACACGGAGCGGAGCGCGTGGGCTTTGAAGACTTGACCCACGACGAGAAAAGCGCCTTTCTCGAACTGGTGGTCGCTGAAATAAAGGCGAAACACTCCAAACAGCTTTTAAGCGTGCTTGAAGACCTGCTTTATGTTTTTGAAAAAAATCCGGGGACTCAGCTTGCGGTGTTCGAAACACTCAGACGCAGCATCAATACTTACGCGGGCGAAGCGCTCGGCGTGCTTTTTGATATGGTCCTGCGCGACAAAAGCGGGGAAACTTTTAAAAAGCTTTATGAACTTTCAAAAAGGCTGAGCACTATTAAGGCGGATTTTGAGTTTTCCCCCGCGCCCGCGATAGCCGCCGCCTGCGCCATTTCCTGCGCGGCCAAAGTAAAAAAAGATCCGTCTTCAAAACACCTGGAAGAGTTGACCCTGCTTTTAAAAACCGCGCGGTTCCTGCGCGCGGGAGAATTGTTGTTTCACCTGCAGAACTCGCTCGAGGGAATTTTCCTTGAAGCAAGAACAGATCTCCGCTGGGCTCCCATGGCGGCCCAGTTGAAAGAGCTCTATCAGAATTCGGAGATGGTGATAGAAAGGTTCAACCTTAGGCTGGAGGAACTTTCAGCCCTGAAAAAATAGCTCAGATAAAAAAAATCCCGCGGCTTATTAAAAGCCGCGGGATTTTTGCGTTCGCCGAAGATCAACTCTTGGCCGCTTTATCGGCTTCGGCCGTGGAAAACACTCTGTAGTCTATGGCGGGGAAAATATTGTCCCGCCATTCTATGTCCTTCAGGTAGCCTTCGTCAATGCGGTTCCCCATTATCTGCTCGTAAAGGGCGATAAAGCGGTGGGTATGCTCAACGAACCGCTTGGTGGAGTAGGTTTTAGCCGTCCCCACCGTCATTAAAAACGCCCAGTCCGAAGACATCCCCAGCGCCACTTCCCGCGCGCACTGGTTCAGCGCCCGCTTAAGCGGGCCGTCGGGCGACTCAAAACGGTTGGCCATTTCCACCATGCGCTCCACAGCCTTGTGCAGGTGCCGGTACATCCAGTCGTTGGTGCCGTTAAGCCACACTTCGTTATAGCCCTTATCCCCCCATGTTGACATGGAGGGCTGCACCATCTGGTTGTCGGGGTAAATGCCCAGGTACTCGCTGGGGGTTACAAGCTTGACAGTCTGCTGGTCGTAGTGGATCTTTTTAAGGAAAAATTCTATGAAATCCGTACCCTCGTACCACCAATGGCCGTAAAGCTCCGCGTCGTACATGGACACGACTATCGGTTTGCGGCCCAGGAAACCGTTCAGGTGCTCTATCTGGCGCTCGCGGTTGAACATGAAGTTACCCGCGTGTGAAGCGGCTACTTCGCGCGCTTCCTGGGGATTATAGGGCGCCTTTTCGTTCAAGCCCACGCGGCCGGTAATGCGGTGATACTTCATACTTATGTTGCGCCGCACCCCGTCAGAGTGCAGATAGGGCTTTATGTATTCATACTCCATATCATAGCCCAGGTCGCGGTAGAACTCCCTGTAGCGGTGGTCGCCCGGGTAGCCCGTTTCCGCGCTCCATACCTGCTGGGCCGATTCCATGTCGCGGCCGAAAGCGGCTACGCCGGACGGACAGTAAACCGGGGCGTACACTCCGTAGCGGGGCCGGGGGCTGCCGTAAATTATGCCGTGCGTTTCAAGAAAGAAAAACCTTATGCCGTTGGCTTTCAGATACACGTCGTCGCCGGGATTATAGGCGCATTCGGCAAGCCAGATACCGCGGGGCCCCCGCCCGAAATGCCTGCGATAATCATCGGAGGCAATTTTTACCTGGGCGTAAACAGCTTCCTTGCGCACCTCAAGCGGCAGAAAGCCGTGGGTGGCGCCGCAGGTTATAACCTCAAGCCTGCCCATGTCCTGGAATTTCTTAAATCCCTCAAGTATATTGCAATGATAGTAATCCTCGTAAAGTTCCTTGATGCGCTTGAATTTGCGCTCGTACATCCTGGCTACGTCGTAAAATTGCGTATTGCGCGTACGCACGACTTCCTTTTCGGAAAGTTCCAGGCGCTGGTTGTAATAGCGCTGGAAACGCTTGCTTAGAAGAGGGTCCGCCATCATATTGCATAAAGGCGGCGTAAGCGACATGGTAATGCGGAAATCGACGTTTTCCCGCGTCAGACGTTCATAAATGTCCAAAAGCGGCAGATAAGTTTCGCACATGGCCTCATAAAACCAGTCTTCTTCAAGGAAATCCTCATACTCGGGATGTCGTATGAAAGGAAGATGGGCGTGAAGCACTAAAGCCAGGTAGCCTTTTTCGTTATTTGCCATCGGTGTGGGTGGTTCTTGAAACTTTGATCTCTATTTCCCTCGTATCGCTTTCATCGTTTGAAACAGCTTTTATGGGCAGGCCCATGCTGCCGTCCGGCAGGGCAAAACGCATGGAGAAAGTGCCGTCCGTGTTTAATTTTACTTTGCGGCCCGAGACCGTTACGCAGGCGTCCGGCTCGGTGGCCCCGTAAAGGATAAGTTCGCAATCGGCCACCAGCCAGAAATTCTTATTGACGGAAGGCTGTTTGCCGAGGGCGTGGGAAGACAGCGAGCTGACGCCCCAGGAGGACGCGCGTGAAAACACGGCGCGCAGCATTTCCCAACGCTGGGCAAGAGATTTGGCCACTTCACCCGAACCTTTGCCGATGTATTCCACTCCGGAAAGCTGCAGCAGCTTTTCAAAGTCGGAGGAAACCGACATCCACTTTTCATCGGTGACATCGGACACCATTCCACCGGGCAATTTAACCGGATTAGTGCGCACCAGCCCTATAAAACGGCCGTCCGGGGTAACCAGACCGACTTCGCAGCAATAAGTCCTGCCGCTTTCCTGGACATTGATATACCAGTTCTTAGCGTCCACCATGATCGGGATGTCAAAATATTTCTGGTCGCCCCCGTCTACGGAACCGGTGGCGGTAACATCGTAAACCCTGATTATCTGTTTGGATTTCTGGAAGATGTCCGCGCCGTGTTTCTTGCAGACTTCGGCTTTGGCATTGGCGGTTATTTCCCAGTAAATAAACATCCAGTTAGGGTCCCTGGGAAGCAATACGGCTTCGGTGCTGCCGTAACCCTCAGGTAGCGATTTATAATCAGAACCCGGGCTAATATTATCCTTATTTATCTGACCGGATGAGGTCATTATCGTTTCTCCTTAAGATGGTCTTAATTCCGTGTCGTTACAGCTTCCGCCCAGAGCGGACCAGCCGGATGCAGTATGGCTGGAAGGGGTTTGGCGGCATAGTACCGCAATGGACGCAAAAAGGTTCAAAGTCCCCCATTGACCTTTGACTATAAAGACTATAGCAAATTCGGCAACCGGAAGGCAAATGGTAAAAAGAACTGACGTCAAGTGCCAATGGACCCCAAAAAACCAGGCCAAAAGGCCCATTCTCTGCCTTAAGCCATATGCCCTGCGGCTGTTCCAGCCGCACCCTATGCCGTATGCCTTAAGCCATATGCTTTTTAGGGGAGTTTCCTTACAAGCCTATGGCGTATGGCTTAAAGCGTAGGGCGATTTTTCTGCTTATGGCAGCCTTTCTGCCTATGGCGTATGGCTTCGAGCGTATGGCGGTCTTTCTGCCGCGGCTCCCAGAAAAAGGCGGACGCTTTCTTCTTTAAGCGCGTAAATACCGGCAAGAATAGACGATTTAAGCAGATTTTCAGGTTTTCCAAACAGGTTTCCCCCTCCTTTCTTCAGAATCAGCAGGCGGGAGGCGGAAGCGGCGGCAAGTGAAATATCGTGCGAAACAAGACAGACGCCAAGACGTCTTTCAACAGCCAGTTTTTTAAGCAGCGCCAGTATTTCCACAGTATATTTAACATCCAGATGCGAGGTGGGCTCGTCTAAAAACAGCAGTTTCGGGTTCTGGGCCAGCGCCTGGGCGATAAAAACGAGCTGCCTTTCCCCGCTTGAGAGAGAATTAACCGGTCTGGCTGAAAAAGCGGCCACACCAGTTTCCTCAAGGGCCGAGGAGGCGGCGGCCCTGTCCTCTTTTGAATAATCGCGCCACCAGCCCGCGTGGGGAGCCCGGCCAAGCAGCACCGTTTCGAGAACTGAAAATTCATAAGGCAGGTGAATTTCGCTTGGCACATAGGCAAGCGTTTTAGCCAATTCGGTGACCGGAATAAGACCCAGTTCCCGCCCCTCAAGCCTTATGGAGCCGGAAGCGGGTTTTAAATAACCGGTAAGCAGTTTTATAAGCGTGGATTTTCCGGCGCCGTTAGGGCCCAGCACCCACAGCAGATCCCCTTTCAAAATTTCGAAGGAAAGGTCTTTTATAAGCGGCTCCCTGCCGTAGGAGAACACAAGGCCTTCGGTTTTAAGAAGTGTTCTCATGCGCGCCCCCTTGAATTTTTACATAAAAGCCATAAAAAGAACGGCGCGCCTATAAGGGCGGTAATAACGCCTGAGGGTATTTCAGAGGGAGCGGCAACCGTGCGTCCGATGGTGTCGGCTATGGAGAGGAAAACCGCTCCGCCAAGCGCCGATGCAGGCAGGAGTGTTCTGTTCGAGGCGCCGAAAGCCAGGCGGACTATATGCGGAGCCATTAACCCCACAAAACCTATGGTGCCGCCTATTGCCACCGCGCCCGCGGTGGCGGCGCTCGCAAGCGCGAAAAAAAACAGCCGCGCCTGCGCCGGTGACGCGCCCAGATGATAGGCTTTTTCTTCGCCCAGCGAAAACAGATCCAGCCGCCGCCAGGAAAAAAAAGACACAAGAAACACGCCCAGGACTATAAGCGCTGAAATGGCGAGCAGCCCCGGCTCTGCCGAGTAAATCCCTCCCATAACAAAGTAAAGCATGGAAAAAGAGCGTTCTTTTGAAAGGCTCAAAAACAGCATGACAAGTGCGGTTATAAATGAACCGACCACGATGCCTGAAAGCACCAGCCCCGCCTCCGAGAGATTGCGGGCGGAACGCGCCACGCCGTAAGAAATAAAAGTGGCGGAAAAAGCCCCCGCGAAAACCATAGCGTAAAAAATAAGCGTGCTGCGCTCCACTCCCAGCGAGAGGCAAAGCACCGCGGCCGCCGTTGCGCCGGAGGAAGTGCCCAGAATGTAAGGGTCGCTCAGCGGGTTTTTAAGCAGACTCTGGAAAATAGCGCCCGAGAGCCCCAGTCCCGCGCCTACGATTACGGCGGCGGCGGTGCGCGGCAGCCGTATGTCAAGGATAATAGACGGTATGGAAAGGCCCGCAGGGCCTAAAATCAGCGAGACTGCGCAAGCCGCGGCCAGAATGATTAAAAGCCAGAATAGTTTAGTGGAAGTCATAAAAAAAATCCAAGATTCAGGATTTAAGATTCAAGATTAGAAGACAATCTTCAATTCCGGAATCTTGAATCTTCAATTATCATGTCTTAAATCCTTAAGCCGCAGAAGGGTCTTTAACTTTTCAATTTCACCAAGGATGCCCGGCGCGGGCCGGGTAAAAGCATTGCGGTCCAAAGAGGTTATGATCCGGCCGCCGCGCGCGGCTTTCAGGCCCGCGGCCATCGGCCTTTTGAGGAACTCTTCTTTTGACGATGAGAGAAGCACGATAGCGTCGGGATCCCGCGTTACTATTTCCTCCCAGGAAGTCTGGAAATAATCTTTTTTTTCAGCCGAAAAAATATTTTTCCCTCCGGCGCGTTCAACGGCGTCGGAAAGAAAAGAAAGACCGCCCACTGTCCAAAGCCCTTCATCGGCTTCCAGGTAAACGGACACGGGCTTGCCCCGCGCCTTGGCCCCTTCGGAAAAAGTGCGGGTCTTGTCTGCTGAAGCTTTTTTGGGCCCGGCTAAAAAACGGGAAGCCAGCTTTTCCCCCTCTTTTTTCCGCCCGAGAGCCGCGGCTATTATGCGCGCGCTGCGCGCGATATCCGCCACCTTTGCTTCCGGCGGGATCTCGACCATTTTAAGCCCCAAGGCCGAAAGTTTGGCGGCTAGCCCCGAACCTTTCCAGCGTCCGGTAAAAACCACATCCGGCTTTAAGGAATAAATTTTCTCCGCGTTGGGGCGCAAATAATCGCCTACTTTTTCAATTTTTGCGGCTTCAGGCGGTCTGTCGCAGAAATTTGTCACTCCGACCAGCTCGCTTCCCGCGCCGAGAGCGAATATTATCTCGGTATAGGAGGGCATTAGAGATACGACCCGCCTTGCCTGCGCGGGCGAGGAGAAGGCACAAAGGCACAAAGGCACAAAGGCGCAAAGAGACAGGATATTTTTATTTTGCGATTTTTGTTTTTCCATATTTTCTTCAATCTGTGCAATCGCTACCGAATCCGTGGAATCTCTTCAAATAAAAAAGTCCTTTTTCCAGGGGAAAAAGGACTTAAGCGGTTTTCCCCTCGGAATAAACGCCCGTTTGGGCGCTTTAGCAGTAGACCGGGCTTAACCTTTCGGTATTACCGTTGCGGGGCAGCCCCGGAATCGCACCGGGTTCCTCTGCGTGTTTGTCTATGATAGCATTTTTTATTTTACGCCGGCTTTGTCCAGCGCCGCTGAAATCTCTTTGTTTGCCATGAACCATTTCCAGACCGAGCCGCTGCGCAGGTTCTCGGCACTGAGCAGAGTGATGCCGGTGTCTATGCCTATCACATCCTTGTCTACCCAGCCGGTGGAAGGGTTGAAGGAGTCCACAAAGCCGTAAATGCCGTAAAGACGTCCGTTATAAAGGAGTTTCATCCGCTTAAGCGCGCTAAGCGCTATATCCGGCGTAAGCATCAGTGAGCCGCCGGCCGCGCACGGGACCACCGTTCCGTCTATATCGGGCGTGACCGGAGGACCGCCCCAGGCTTTGTAACCGGAAGCCCCGTCGGAAGCGGTTATCCCCCACATATCGGGGCCGTAACCGGGGAACTTGGCCGACAAGTCAACGCACATACGGCGGTTGGCTTCCGTGGCAAGGACCGAATTTTTAAACCAGTCCGTTCCCCCGTCCGCTTTCCCCCTGAAATCCACCCAGGCCTGGGTGTATTGGTGTATAAAAAGCGGCTCGGCGCCGCTTATATAGGAATAATCCCCGTAATTCACTACCGGGCGTTTCCAGGCGTTCCATGAAGAGGCCGGCAGCGGAAAGGCCGGCGAGCCGATACCCAGCAGATAAAGGAGCATCATTTCGCTATGGGTGTCCCACCTGGAGGAGAGAAATCCGTTCTCGGGAGTCCAGCCGTGGGAAAGGATATTTTTATCTCCGGCGAGCATCCACTGGAAATCCACGCGCCGGTATATTTTATCAGCCAGAAGGCCGATATCGGGATAGGCGGAAAAGCATTGTTTCGCGCTCAGCGCTCCCGCCAGAAACAGCGCGGTGTCTATGGAGGATATCTCGCTGTTCCAGGCCCTGCTGCCGCTGCGTGAATCCATCCAGTGATAGAACCAGCCGTGCTGCTGCACGGCCTTTTCAGCTAAAAACTCAAGCGTCTTCCGCGCGCGGGAGGCGGCGGCGTCGGAAGAGAGCCAGCCGCGGCCGGCACCAACGCATAAAGCCGAAAGGCCGAAACCGGTGGAAGCCAGGCTGGCGATGTTGCGGTGCCCCGGATCAAGCGGCGAACCGTCGGCACGGGCCCGGTCCGGCACGAGGCCGGTATTTGCGTCGGAGTTATCAAGAAAATAGCGGAAAGAGCGCCGGGACAGATCCTCTATGAAAACGCCGTTCTCAGCGGCGGCATCATCGGCGGGTTTTGGATCCGGCGTTATGAGCATTAATGCTTGCCCCGCTTTTTTGGATCTGCTTTGGAGCCAAAAGGGCGGGACTTGCGCAGGCTCCGTATCGGGACCTATGGCAATTAAGGCGTCCAGATCCGCAAGGGCATATCCCGGAGCGCCGCTCCGCGAATCCGGGTTAACCTCCGCGCGCGCGGCCGTTATCAGCAGCGTACCGGAAAAAAACAGCAGAAATATCTGTCTCATTTATCGTTTACCTCGAACGAAGATTCCAGCCCGCCGACCGAGGAGGTTGCCGCGTAAACGCTGAAAACACCCGGCTCTACGGCAAAGCCGCCGGCGTAATAATACCCGAGCTCTTTCGGCCCGAGTTCAAATTCAAGCATTTTTTTCTCTCCGGGGGCGAGCGTCACCCGTTTAAAACCTTTCAATTCGCGCACGGGCCTTGTTTCGGAACCGGCCGCGTCGCGGATATAAAGCTGGACCACTTCGTCGCCCGTCTTTGAAGAAATATTCTCCACGGAAACCCGCGCTTTAACGCTTCCATCCGGCTTTATCCTGGCTGGCGATACGGACAGGGCGGAAAGCGTAAAAGAGCTGTAGCTCAGCCCGTAGCCGAAAGGATACAGGGGCTCAACGGGCGAATCCAGATATTTGGAGGTATATTTGTCCGACGCTGCGGCGGGGCGGCCCGGACTGCGGTGGTTATAGTAAATAGGCACCTGGCCTATGGAACGCGGGAACGTCACCGGCAGTTTTCCGCCGGGATTTCCCTTTCCGAAAAGGACCCGCGCTACGGCCCGCGCGCCTTCCGTGCCCGGATACCAAGCTTCCAGTATTGCCGGAATATCGGCGTCAAGGCGGCCCAGTTCAAGCGGCCTGCCGTTGAACAGCACGACAACCACCGGTTTGCCGGTCTTTTTAAGACGGTCCAGCAGTTCCAGTTGGCGGCCCGGCAGAGCAATGGAGGAGCGCGAGGCGGCTTCGCCGCTCATATCCGCCGTTTCGCCGGCCGCGGCTATTATAACATCGGAGTCGGACGAGACTGCGACGGCCTTGTCCATTTCCTCGTCCGTCCAGCCGGTCACCGGGCAGCTTGTGGAATACGCCACTATCGTCCCTGAGGAAACATTTTCTTTTACCGCCTCCAGAAGCGTAACCGCATCCTCCGCCCTTCCGTCCCCGGACCAGGAACCCAGCATATCAAGCCTGCTTCCGGCCAGCGCCCCGATAACCACGACTTTACGTGTGGCGGGGTCCAGCGGCAGCAGTCCGCCGACATTCTTAAGCAGCACCAGCGATTCAAGCGCCGCCGCTTTTGCCAGTTCCAGGTTTTCCGGCGTCCTGAAGCTTCTTGTTTCCAGTTCCGGCGCGATATATGGGTTTTCAAATATCCCCGCGCGGAATTTTGCTTCCAGCACCCGCCGGACCGAAGCATTCAGTGTTTTGGCTGAAATTTTACCGGCTGACAGGGCGGCTGGGCCTTTACCGCGGTAAAGCGTGCTGACCATTTCCATGTCCACGCCTGACGACAGCGCTTTTACGGCCGCGTCTTCCTCGTCGGAAGCCAGACCGTGCGCTATCAGTTCCTGCACGGAGTTGTAATCGCTGACCACGAATCCCCTGAATTTCCATTCCCCCCGCAGCACCCCACCTATTGTACTCCGGTTGGCGCTGGCCGGAACGCCGTTCAGGTCGTTGAACGCGCTCATGAACGTGGCCGCCCCCGCGTCCACGGCGGCCTTAAAAGGCGGGTAATAGATGTTGCGCAGACTTGATTCGGAAATATCGGTGTAGTTATAATCCCGCCCGGCCTCGGCGGCCCCGTAGCCGACCCAGTGCTTGGCGCAGGCCATTATTTTGCCGGGGGCGCCGAAATCCGCGCCCTGAAAGCCGCGCACCCGGGCCGCCGCGAGCGCGGAACCGAGATACGGGTCTTCACCTGAGCCTTCCGCTATACGGCCCCAGCGCGGGTCCCTTGCTATATCCGCCATCGGCGCGAAAGTCCATTTAAGCCCCGAAGCGTAAGCCTCGGCGGCGGCGACGGCGGCCGACTTTTCCGCCATTTGCGGGTCCCATTGCGCGGCTTCGCCCAGAGGTATGGGAAAAATGGTCCTGAAACCGTGTATAACGTCGAAACCGAACAGTATCGGAATGCCCAGACGGGAGTTTTCCACGGCCTCTTTCTGCAGTTCGTTGACGTTCTTCGCGAAACGCACGTTCAGAGTGGAGCCGAGCTGCCCTTTGCGCGCGAGCTCAAGGTGTTCTTTGCGGTAGGGTCCGTCGTAATTTCCGTCCAGCTGCTGTAGCTGGCCGAATTTTTCCTCCACGGTCATACGGCCAAGCAGGTCGCGGGCCCGTTTTTCAGGCGAAAACCGGGGGTCTTTATAAAGCGGGGCGCGGGCCGGCGCTGACATCCCCGTTTTCACGATATTTTGAACGCTTCCGGCCCAGCCGCAGACCCCAAACAAGGAACAGCACAGTAAGGTGTTGAATATATTCTTCATGCTGGTAAATTGTACATAATATTGCGCCCGGGCCTTCGCGCGTCGTAAGCGCGTTTAACTGTGCCCGTTTTTTTTGATATCATAACATCAGAGACAGGCGCTCGGACGCCTTCAGCCTTGGAGCAGCGAGGGATTCAGTTAACGACCGTTTTATTCTTTCAGGCGCGTTTAAAACCGCATGCGGAAATAAGCCGTCAGGAACGCCGTACCGGATATAGACGCATGTTTTACAGAAAAAATCATGACTGAACAAAAACCGGAAGAACCGGGGAAAAAGCCGGATGGGCCGATGGACAGAAGCGGGAATCCTTCCATTAAAAACACAACCGTACGGTCCTCTTCCGGGAGTCATTTTTTAGTCACAAACACAAACATTTTGCTGCTTATGCTGGCGGCGGCGCTGGGTCTTTGGTTTTTTATCTCCGGACGGAGCAAAATGGCGGCGACTGAAGAAATAAGCAGAAGTCTTATAACCATAAACACTGACAAAGCCGCGCAGATAGCCCACTGGCGCGAAGATCATATCCGGGAAGCCGCACGGCTCAGAGTCAATCCTCTCTTAAGCGGGGCAGTTTCAGAAGAAATAGCAAAACCCGGCTCAAAACGCGCTCAGCTGAACGCCTGGCTTGAAGGACAGTTGATAGCCCACCGTTACGCCTCGCTGGCCTTCCTGTCCCCGCAGGGGGACGTCATTATGGCAACTCCCGGTTACGCCGCCGGAACTGAAAAACACTTTACAAGGGGCATCGCGAATGTTTCAGTAACAGCGAGAGTGCTGCTTACCGACCTTTCCCTGGCCGCGAACGGCCGGCCGGGCATGGCAATGGTTATCCCCGTTTCCGCCTGGGGAAGGACCGGCGGAAAACCCTTGTGCGTGCTGCTTATAAATATAGACCCGGAAACTGAGTTTTATCCCATGCTGAAAGCGTCGCCCTTGTTTTTCACGACCGCTGAAACGATGCTGGTCCGAAAGGAAGGAAAAGATGTTCTTTTCTTAAACGAGCTCGACTACCGCAAAAGCGCGGCCCTTAAATTAAAGCTTCCGCTTTCAGATAAGAACCTGCCGGCCGCAAAAGCCATTCAAGAAAACTACTCGGGCTTTTTTGAGGGCACAGATTACAGGGGCGTGAAAGTTTTCAGCGCCATAACCCATATTGAAAACTCAAACTGGGCGGTTATAACCAAGATCGACCAGGATACAATACTTGCCCCTGTAAAAGACAAGGAATATATGCAGCTGGCGCTGATACTGCTGGCGGCGGGCCTGCTTTACGGATTGTTTTACTATATTCTCCGCCTCCGGGAGCAGGCCGCGCAAAAAATACTAATTGAGAACGAGGAATTCCTCTCACAGATCATCGAAAACATCCCGGATATGATTTTTGTCAAAGATGCCGAGACGTTGAGGTTTGCCCGATTCAATAAGGCCGGAGAAGAACTCCTGGGATATACACGGGAAGCCCTTATCGGCAAGAACGATTACGATTTCTTCCCCAAGGAGCAGGCGGACTTCTTCATCCAAAAAGATAGAGAAGTACTAAAGAGCGGACAATTGCACGAAATACCCGAAGAGCCGATAGATACAAAGCGCGGCCTGCTGACACTTCATACGAAAAAAATACCGATACTCGGTAAAAACCGGGAGCCGAGGTTCCTTCTTGGAATATCGCGGGACATCACCGAGCGGAAACGCATAGAAACGGAACTTAAAGAAACAACAGCCAAGCTGATTACCCTGATGGAAAACATGCAGGCCGGCCTGTTGGCGGAAACCCCCGAACACCGGATCATGTTCGCAAACCGCAAATTCTGCGAGATGTTTTCTATTTCCGTCCCGCCGACGACACTGATAGGCTCCGACCGCTATGCGTCTGCGGAGCAGAGCAAGGCGCTTATGCAGGACCCTGAAGCTTTTATGGCCGGATTGCGGGAAAAGACAGAAAGCCGCAAGCTTACGCTCGGCGCCGAACTTTTTTTAAAGGATAACCGGGTCTTGTCGCAGGATTACGTGCCTATCTACACTGAGGACGGGCGTTTTGTGGGGCATATGTGGAAGTATATCGATATAACCCCGCAGAAAAAACTGGAGCAAATGCGGACCGAGGTTACACATCACATAAATCACGAGCTGCGCCAGCCCATTACCAACCAGATGCTGGCCCTGAGCTACCTGCAGGATGAAATAGGCAAAACACTTAACGCCGAACAGTCCAGAATACTGAACAACTCTTTGGATTGTGCGCGTAACCTGAACCGCATGGTGGAGGACCTTCTGGAAGTTACCCGCTCCGAAACGGGCAAACTTTCCATACAACCGGAAAAGACGGACTTAGCCGCGCTGTCCGCCGACATGGTTACCGCTCTGACGCCTTCCGCGAAGAACAAAGGCCTGCGCTTTGAGCTTGAGACGCCGGCCGGCCTTCCGCCTGTAAACACGGACCCCGTAAGGGTACGGCAGGTTATAGGCAACCTTATAGATAACGCTTTCAAGTTCACGCCTCCGGGCGGCCGGGTGAAACTGGCCATGCGGAACGCGCCGGACACTCCGGATATGGTGGAGGTTTCTGTTTCTGATACGGGCCAGGGGGTAGAAAAAGCGGACTTTGAGAAGATTTTTGACCGGCTTTACCAGACCGCGAATATTGCAAGAAAAGGCACGAGAGGATTGGGCCTGGGCCTGCATATCTGTAAGACGCTTGTAGAAGGGCAGGGCGGGCGCATCTGGGTGGAAAGCGAAAAAGGGAAGGGAAGCATTTTCCGCTTCACCCTCCCCCGTCATAAGCAAACAGATATCTGATAAGCAGCCGCTGGTAAGCCGCACCGCAACTTCCGGTATCCACTCGATTCTAACGGTCTTGTAGAATATTATCGCCGAATAAAAAAAAGGCTCCTGCCTTTTTTCTGTGTTGTTTGATCAGGTTTAGCCCGAAAAATTTAGTTGAATTTTCCCCCTCACGGTGTATGGAAACACTATCCGACTGCAGGATTCGGGTTAGCGAGGCGCTCTTCGTGGGTTTTCACCAGGGCTTCCAATACTTCCACCCGTTTTTCCAATTGGGACAGGCGGTCCGCCGGAGCGGAAGCCCCGGCGGGCGGTTCGGCCTGCACGGCGGTGGCGGCGGGAACTCCGCCTGAGAAAAGGTGCCGGTAGCGTGTTTCTTTTTGTCCCGGCTGGCGGGGAAGGCGGGCCACTAAGGGGTCCTCGGTCCTCGCGCACAGCTCCCGCAAAAGCCCTTCAACTTCCGCGGTGCTTTCGAACTCACAAAGCCGGTCCGTGCGCCCTTTTATTTCGCCGGGCGTCTGCGGGCCGCGCAACAGCAGCACAGTTATAGCGCCGATCAGTTTTGAGTCTGTCGCGTTCAGCAGCTTATAAATGTCATGCCGGAATTTTGGAACGCGGTCGCCCGGGGCCTGCAGGCGCTCCACCAGGCCTTTTTCTATAAGCGTCTTTACGGCTTTGCCCAGCGTGTCCGTATCCAGAGCCATAACTGGCTCCCGGCTGGTCTTCTGATTGCAGGCATTGAGCAAAGCATTGAAAGTGAGCGGGTACTGTTCCCGGGTGGTAAGCGATTTCTCTACCAGCGAACCCAGCACACGAGCTTCTACGGCGTCTAAATCTATCAGCATATTTATATTTTACCTAAAACACCCCTCTTTGTAAAAAAATTCCCGCTTTTTTCCCCGCGTTCAATAATCCCAAACAGATAAAAGCCGGGCCCTCATAAGAGAGCCCGGCTTTTTTTACTTCTGCCGCTGTAACGCGTTGATGTTAATGGCACATGTCCTGGTATGTGTATACCTTTTGAGTATCGGAAGCCTGTCCCTGATAGTCGGCAAGATTTTTATCACCCTGCACGAATTTAGCCGTGATATCCTTTGTGGTCGTCTCATAGTAGAAACGCACGTACTGGTAACCGGGCCTGGTGACCCATTGCTGATGACAAATGGGGCCGGGATAGGGACCGGGATACGGGCCGGGATAGGGACCGTTTTTCAGGCCCAGTTCATCGGCAGCCGTTGTCAGGTCGCGCAAAGCCTGGGAATCGGAGTCAGCGCTTTTAATCGTTTCCACCCCGCGGCAAACCATTTCCTGCGTCTGATACGTGCAGGATTCCGTTCCGGACTGCTCCGGAGTTTGAGTTACTTTTGTCACGATGTCACCCGCTAAATCAAAATTCTGATTAAGCTGGGCCGCCGTGAGCACGAAATGGTCGTTGGTTTGAATATTTTTGTCGAAGTTTAATTCAATAACTGTCGGTTTTGAGGCATTGGCCACTTCCATCTTTATCTGCTTCTGCTGGTTAACCAGTCCCAACGTAACTTTTGTCTGGAACTGGCCCGGGTTCACAACTACGTTCCCGTCCGATTTTGCGAATGTCATTATTTCATGGACGTTCAGCATACCGTGGAATTTAATCTCATCGCAGCCGATCAAAAGTACCATCAGCGCTAAAACGCCCGCTTCCGCGAATACTCTTCGTTTCATTACATTCTCCTTTATTTAGTATATCGGTGCCGCACGATATAACCCCTCACACTATCAGTAAACAAAAAAACCGTTCCCCACCATAAGAGCCAAAAGGCCCAACCCGAAAAAAGCATAAGGCCCAGATAAAATTAGGTCCATTGGTCCTGGTCTGTCCTAAAAAAACGGGTATCCGCAATTTGGCTAAAGGATAGCGCGGGAGATCTTTTCGAGGTCGGAGGCGAAAGCTGTTTTCAGTAGTTTTTCCGGAGAGCCGAGAGCCGCTTCCAATTTCGGATCCAGCCGTATGCTCCCGGCGGGACCAGCGGGTTTTCCGGAACCCTGGCGCATATTTTCGATCACGCCGAGCGTCGGAACTTTAAGCCGTTCATATAATTCCAGCGAACGCGCAAGCACCGAGTGCGCCATTACCGACGGGGTGGTGACAGCCAGCACCTCGGTTCTGGGGATAAGCCGTATGATATCCAGCGCCGCGTCGTTTATGCCCGGCGGCATATCTATTATCAGGAAATCCAGTTCCCCCCACTGGGTGATGGCAAGCAACTCTATGATGGCGTCCGAAATATTGGCTCCGCGCAGCGGCACGGCTTTCCTTTTAGAGAAGAACGAAACCGACATGAACCTGACTCCCGCTATAAGCGGCGGCTCAAGCCCTTTTTCCTCTTTTGGAAAAATGCCGTCCGTGCCCAGAACGACATGTGCCGAAGCCCCGGCGAAGTCAAGGTCCAACAGACCGGTCCTATGCCCTTTTTTGCCGAGTATCAGAGCCAGAACGGCCGCGGTTACGCTTTTGCCTATACCGCCTTTCCACCCTGTAACGGCTATAACACGCTTGACTTTTTTCAGGCGCTCGTCTATAACGGAAGGCCGAGGGTCAAGGATCATTTTTCGCCCCTAGGGCTTGCAATGGAATAATAGGAGCATTTGGAGGCCCAGATTTGGACCGGATACAAGGCGCGACGAGGGAGCATAGCGGTGTCTATGTGACTGAGGAGCAACGCGGTAGCCGGTTCAAAGATGGGCCTCCCCCAGGGGGCTGGCCGCTTATGGGCTATGCCTTTGCGGCGTTCCGTTAACGTACATATAGTACGCGTCACTTCACGCCGCTTCGGCTCGCTCCAAAATCGACTCAGCCAAATGTTCATATTATTTCACTGCAAGCCCTTAAGGTACTTAATATAAACGCCCCGCCCCGCGGTAATTTCAAAATCGGGGCTGGCACATTTAGGACATTTAAGGAAGGTGTGGGCCATTTCCGGGATAAAATGTATGTATTCCGCTTCCACATCGGTTTTTTTCAGGGATTTAAGCGAGAACTCTTTGCCGCAAACTTTGCATTTAAAGGCCGCCGGCTCGTTTATAACCTTGAATTTACAGGCTGAAATTTTGTCATTATTCTTAACAAGTTCTTTTAAAGCGAAGGAAAATATTTCCTGGTCAATGGCCTGCAGTTCCCCGAAAACGACGCCGACCTCGGAAAGTTTTTTCAACTTTTCATTTTTGGAGTGTTCAGCGGCGGTTTTAACGACCGATTCAGCTAAAGCCCATTCGTGCATAGTAGATAGATAATAGCGATCAGCGAATAGCGAATAGTAAACAGCGATTAAAGGACAAAGACATAAATTTTCCGCTTCCTTACCTTCAGCCCTCAGCCTCCAGCCTGACGCCCTTTACGCCTTTTCAGCCAAGGCCAGGCAGGCCGAGGCCGGTTAGTGCGCTCATTTTCTGCGCTGCGGTTTTCTGCGACTGGCGCACCGCCCTGTTGACCGTTTCCACCAGCGAGGCCTCCAGTTTTGCTTTGTCGGTTCCGGCGAGTTCCGGCTTTATGGACACCGCTTTTATTTCCTGTGAGGCGGTAATAGTGACTTTCACCAGATTATCCTCGCTCTCAAGCGTCATGCCGTCAAGTTCCTTCTTGATCTCGTCCATCTTTTTCTTCATTTCCATCAGATCTTTTATTTTATCGAACATAAGTTTCTCCATTACGAAGCGTAGCTGTTTACCGGTTACTGGCTACTGGTTACCGGTTACTGTCCCTTTGATTGCCAGATCTCCCCGGCGCAGGCGGGAATTTTTATAGCCGTACATGAAATAGATAATAAGCCCGATAATAAGCCACACAAAGAACCTCAGCCAGGTGATCTTATCAAGCCCCAGCATCAGGAACAGGCAGAATCCTATTCCGAGAATAGGCGTGACAAGGCCTCCGGGGGCTCTGAAAGGCCGGACGCGGTGCGGGTCTTTTATCCTCAAAATAATGACCCCCGCGCAGACAAGCACGAAAGCGAAAAGGGTGCCTATATTGCAGAGATTGGCCATCTCGTCTATATTGCAGAATGCCGAAAGAACCCCCACAATAACACCGGTCCAGATGGTGGTAATATAAGGCGTCTTGAATTTTTTATGGATAGTGGCGAAATAGGGCGGCAGCAGCCCATCGCGGCTCATGGAAAAAAATATCCGCGGCTGCCCCATCTGGAAAACAAGAAGAACGGCCGTATGCGCCACCACGGAGCCCAGGGATACTATTACAATTATCCATCTGGCGGCGTGGTTGTAATCAAGCCCCGCTATCAGCGGCTCGGCTATCTTGTTTTTTAATTCCATGAACGGCATCATGCCGGTAAGCGCCACGGTTACCAGTATGTATACGAGGGTACAGATGATAAGCGAACCGATGATGCCTATAGGCATATCCCGCTTTGGATCGCGGGTCTCTTCGGCCACGGTGGAAACCGCGTCAAAACCGATATAGGCGAAGAAAATGGTGGCGGCTCCCACCTGAATGCCTTTCCAGCCGCCCGGCGCGAATGGCGTCCAGTTATGTATATTGAAATAATAAAAGCCCACTCCCACAAAAAGGGCCAGCACGGCAAGTTTGATAATCACCAGGAAGTCATTGAACCTGGTGCTTTTCTTTATGCCTATCACAAGCAGCGCCGTAAGGGCAAACACTATAAGCGCCGCCGGCAGGTTAAAAATTATGGGTATGCCGAACACATGGGGTATCAAAGAGGGATCGAACATTTTAAGGGTCTCGGCCAGGGCGGGGTTCCCGCTTTTCACCGCCGCGGACAGCGCGGCCGATTTTGCGAAAAAAGTCCTGTAATCTATCCTCAGCCAAAGCGGCATATTGATGCCGAACGCGCTGTTTAAAAAATCATTGAAATAGCCGGCCCAGCTTATGGCGACCGCTACATTGCCTATGGCGTACTCTATAATAAGGTCCCAGCCTATTATCCAGGCCACAAGCTCGCCCATAGTGGCGTAGGCGTAAGTGTAGGCGCTGCCCGATATCGGCACCATGGCTGACAGTTCCGCGTAGCAAAGCGCGGTAAAACCGCAGGCGATAGCCGTGAGGATGAAAGAAATTATGAGCGCGGGACCCGCCGGATAGCCGCTGGATGCGCCGACCGCCGCTTCGCCCACCATGGCGAAAATGCCGGCGCCTATAATGGCGCCTATGCCTATCATCGTCACATCGAAAGCGCCCAGGACTCTGACAAGTTTATGGCCGTGCTCGTGCGATTCGGCCATTATCTCGTCTACGGATTTGACTTTAAAAAGATTGGACATTAGTTTATCCTTAAGTTACGGCGATAATTACTGCCATACGCCATACGCTTTATGCCATATGCAATTAAAGTAATTCCTTATAACTTACGGCTTATGGCATAAGCCTTACGGCAGTCAATTAAGTTATAGCTTTACCTATAGTATTAAAATAATTGGCAAGCTTTAAAGCGGAATCTCTAACCTCGGGGCAAAGTCCCTCGGCATAATCAAGCGATTTTGGCTGCACGCCTATAACGGCAAGTTCAGCTCCCGTGTCCTGCTTTATAATTGAAAAGATGACTCCCAGCGGAAAGCTGTGTGTGGAAATAACGGTATGCTGGCTTATTTTTTCAAGCGGGATAACGGCAAGTTCGCCCGCGGAACCGCCGAAGCGGGCGGCATCTATGATTATTATTTTGTCCGGCTTGAAATTTATCGCGTCGTGAGCGATGTTTTCGGGAGTGGTGCCGGCATCTATAAGGCGAAAAGCGGGTTTTGTGAACTTTACGAGACCGGCTATAAAAGGGCCGACACCGTCGTCGGCCCTTAAAGCGCTTCCAAGCGTTACCACCAGCGTTCGCACCTTGGGGGCGAGCGCCGCGGACACCTCAGGGTTCGTGGCAGAATAATATGGACAATTTGCCATGGCGAAATTGGAGCGAGACGAGGAACGAGAAGCGCACATACCGGGAGTTTGTAAGTGACGAGTGACGAAGCCGCAGCCCAATAGCGCCATGGCCCCCGGGGGGGAGGCCCCTCTTTGGCCAAATTCGTCGTTGCTCCTCACTCACATAGACCCACTATGCTCACTCGTCGCGCCTAGAATTTGCCGCAAAGCCGGGCCTCCAAATTATTCATATTATTCTGTCACGAGCCCTTACTCCACGAATTTGACATCAAGGTAATGCGCCGAGCAGGAGATGCACGGGTCGTAGGCGCGCACCAGCATTTCCAGCCGCAGGCGTATGGTGTCCTTCGGCAGGGTGATTATCTCGGGCAGGAGTTTCTGAAAGTCGTATTCTATGTTGTTGATGTTCTGGTTCGTCGGGATGATGCAGTCGGCGCGCTTTATCATACCGGCCGCGTCTGTCTCGTAATGGTGGTGAAGAATGCCCCGAGGCACTTCAACCGAGCCCACGCCGCTGCCGGCGCGCACGGGGATCGCGCCTTTTTCGTTCAGGCCGACCGTTATCTCTTCCTCGTAATCCAGGCCGTTCTTCTTCAGGTCCTTTATCAGCTCTACCGCGTGATGCCAGCAGTGCACTATCTCCACTACCTGCGCCACCGTGTTAAGGTAAGGGTTATGGCAGACCGGCTTGAAGTCGAGGGATTCGGCGACTTTTTTGGCCTCAGGGTGGAGCTTATCGTAATTAAGGTTGAACCGCGCGAGAGCCCCCACGAAGAACGAGTCGCGCGACAGCTTCGTGAACTTCGCGGAGGAGCGCGGGTCTATGAATTCGTTGGTCGCCTTCTTATAGTCCGCCTTTTTAAACCGCTTGCCGTCGGTGGAGCCGATATCGCCCGCAAGCAGCGGGTATTCCCCGTCGTCGGAAACCAGGGCCACGTATTCCGTTTCCCTGCGGAAATCAGGGAATTTAAGGCTGGCGGCGAGCTTAAGCGTGTCGGCCAGGTCCGTTTTCATTCCCTCCAGTATGTTCAGCATGGCGGACAGGTCTTTCGGGCGGGGCAGTTTGGTAAAGCCGCCGACTATCGCGGAGATGGGGTGCACGTGGCGGCCGACCAGGATGTCGCAGACGTCGTTCGCGGCCTTTTTCATCCTGAGCGCGCGCCTTATCATGGCGTTATGGGTCTCGACCAGCGGCACGAACGAGGGCGCGCCCAGTATGTCCGGGGCGGCCAGCAGATAGAAGTGCAGGATATGGCTGTCGAGGAACTCGTAGTCCAGCAGCAGCTTGCGGAGTTTTACGGTCTGCACGGTCGGAACCACTCCCAGCGCGTCTTCCGCCGCCTGTATTGAGGCGAGCGAATGGCCGCAGGAGCAGATACCGCAGATACGGGAGGTTATATGCTGCGCCTCAAATATGGAACGGCCGCGCAGCATGCCCTCAAAAAGACGCGGAGATTCCACAACGTGAAATTCGCATTTCTCGATTTTTCCGTTTTTCACATTAACCACAATATTGCCGTGGCCCTCCACCCGTGTGAGGTATTCGACTTTTATATCCAGATCTTTATTTTCCGTTGCCATTTTGGTCTCCTGTTAAAGCAGAAATCGGTTTTACTTTCGGCCTTTCGCTGACAAGGCGGCATCGGCTTCGCCGCACTTGTTGTACATGTCAAATTTATTCTTTATCAATTCCGGCTTCAGGTTATATTTTGAGATAACCTCTTCGGCCGCGCCGGAAGCCGGATGCTTTACAAGCCCCCGGCAGCCGTAGCAGATATTACCGTTATTCACGCACCAGGAATTGCAGCCCGCTTTGGTCCATGGGCCAAGGCACGCCACGCCGCGTTCGTACATGCACACATTCTCGTTGAGCTTGCATTCCGAGCAGACAGGGTTGTCCGGCACGGTGTAGGGGAGTCCCCGAAGGGCGCACTTTATAACCTCTATGAGTTCCGGAGGGTAGATCGGGCAGCCATTCACGGTGTAATCGACTTTTACCACCTGGCCGACGGCCCTTGTGGGGGTGCTGTCAAAAAGCTTGTAATCCTTCCCGTAAACGGACTGGCGTATTTCATCCAGCGCAAAAGAATTTTTCATGCCGTTTACGCCGCCTATGGAAGCGCATGCGCCGTAAGCGATCAGCACTTTGGAGCGCGCGCGTATTTTTTTTATCCGCTCCTCCGCGTGATGGTCGGTAATGGAGCCTTCAATTATCGCCACATCGTAATCCTTATCCCACTTCTCGCTCATCACCTCGCGAAATTCCACCACGTCGATGGCGCCAAGAATGTCAAGCAGGGCCTCGCCCAGGTTCGCCACCTGCAGCTGGCAGCCTTCACAGCAGGCAAAATCAAAGAAAGCCACTTTCGGTTTTGTGCTCACGTTAGCCTTTGTCATTGTAGTCCTCTCTTACAGTTTCTAAAGTTTCCTGGCGGCTTTCACCTCTTCGTAGGTGAAAGTGGGGCCGTCTTTGCAGCAGTAGTAGTTTTTAGGGTGGTCTATCTGACAGTGACCGCACTTGCCCATGCCGCATTTCATGTGGCGCTCAAGGGAAAGAATTATCTGTCGCTCGGGTATGTTCTTTTTTAAAAGCTCGGCAATAACGAATTTATACATAATAGGCGGGCCCACGACCACGGAAAAAGTTCTTTCCGGGTTCATGGTAACGCCCGGAATGAGGCTTGTAATAAGTCCCACATTGCCTTTCCACTCGGGAGCGCTGCGGTCGACGGTGCAGGAGAAATTTACATCCAGCCGTTTCTGCCACTTTTTAATTTCGTCCCCGAAAAGCATATCTTCGGGCGTCTTGCAGCCAAGCAGTATGTCCACCTTGCCGAATTCGCGGCGATTGTCCATGACATAATTGATCAGCGAGCGCAGCGGCGCTATGCCAAGCCCGCCGGCCACGAACAGCAGATCGTTGCCGGTCATCAGCTTTACGGGAAACGGCTTGCCGAACGGCCCGCGTATGCCGAGCCAGTCGCCCTTGCCGAGCGCGTGCATTGCCCTGGTGAGACGCCCGGCCGCGCGCACTGTCAGTTCAAAAGAGCCGCGTTTTGTGGGGGACGAGCATATTGAAATCGGGGCCTCGCCTATGCCGAAAAGCTCCACCTGAACGAATTGGCCCGGTTCATGGTCCAGTCCGCCGTCTTCAAGTTTGATGTCGAACCATTTTTCGGCGGACGTCATCTGTTTGGCGTCTATTATTCTTCCTTTCCTTAACTTCCAGTTGGAATTCTTTATTTCCTCTTTCATAAATCTCCCTTAGTCTTAGCGCTGTTCGGCGGCCAGGGCCTTTAAAGTGTCCTTAAGGTTTATTTTGGCCATGCAGGTCCGTGTGCAGCGGCCGCAGCCGGTGCAGAAAAACCGGTAAAACTTGTCCAGCGGGAATTTAAATTTCCTGGAGAACCTGTGGCGCTGGCGCTCAGACCTGTCCGGACGAAAATCCTCCCCCCCCGCCACGGCGGCGAAAGTTGAGAACTGGCAGGAATCCCAGGTGCGGCTGCGGGCCCCGGTTTTAAGATCAAGGTTTACGGTGTCGGCCATGTCAAAGCAATAGCAGGTGGGGCAGACATTGGTACAGTTGCCGCAGGAAAGACAGCGTTTGCCCAGCTCTTCCCAAACCTTGCTGTTCATGGCTTTTTCAAAAATTTCCGGCAGTTTTTTGGGCTCCACTCCGATTTCATTTTTAAAAATCGCTTTTTTGTCCTCGCGCACGCGGGTAAGCTCCGCCATGTCGGCGGGAAAGGCCTTCGGCAGGCCCATATCCTCCAATAGATCCTCTCCTTTCTGGGTGTTTACGTGGATTATAAAGCATTCGCCCAGGTCGGTAAAAAACAGGTCGTAGCCGCCGTTCGGGAGCTGATTTCCCACGAGCGCGCAGCTGGCGTGCTCATCGCAATAGGTATTGCATTCAAGCCCGATAATAAAGAGCTTTTCTTTTCTAAGCAGGTAGTTATAATCCCGGGGACGCTCGGAAAAAACCATGTTCAGGCACTGTATGCCGGCCAAGTCGCAGGTATGCACTCCGAACAGCGCAATTTCCTCCGCCTCAAGCATGGCCGTATCTACGGGGCGCTCTCCCGTAACGTCGAATTCCAGCATTTTTTCCCGCTGGGGCATTAAATATTTTTTCGGGGGCAGTATGGTGGGAATGTATTTAAGCGCCACCTGGGCGCCGGAAGAGACTTCCTCAAAGGCGAAATTGCCGTGTCCCTTGGAAACGGGAGCGTACACCTTCATCTTTTTTGAAAGTTTCTTGATAAATCCGTCAAGCCCGTCTTTGTTAAGTATATGATAGTTCACGCGCTTGGACCTCCGTGACAAAATTAACGTTGCTTTAATACTCCGTACTCGTATTATATTATAGTCAAAAAGCCGGTCCTTTTCCTCATAAACAGGAACGTTGCCCCGATAATTGCACAGCAGGGGTATAATTGAATCTTATAGCCTTCATAAAAAAAGTCCGGCAAGCCCCGGCCGACGCAAAGACGGAAATATGTTTTTCGGAAATAAGAAAAATTAATAACCGCCGCACGGGGAACGCGGGGAAAAAACATTTTTCCCGGGATTTACCACGGACAGCTTTGCCGGATCCGCCGGAAATATGTGGCGGAAAGTCCGCCCAACTTGTAAAATATATGGGTTGCCGGCAAAGGCCGGCAGCCCGTGATTACAGTGATGGCAGAACGATGACAGAGATACCGCTCCGATCAGAAATCGCTGTAATCTCAGCTTTATCGCTGTAATCTTTCCCTTAATTTTATGAAACAAATAGTTCTACTGCGCCATGGACAGGCCTTAAGCTTTTCCGAGTCCGGCACAGGAGAAGATTCAAAAAGACCGCTGTCTGAAACCGGAAAAGACCAGGCCGCCGCCGCCGCTAAAAAACTGCTGGAACTGGAATTTCTGCCTGAAATAGTAATAGCAAGCCCCTATCTTCGCGCGGCCGAAACTGCCGCAATTGCCTCCTCTTTTTTCCCGGAAACGCGGCACCTTAACTGCGAGGCGCTTGCCTGCGGCGACAGTTCGGCCGTCATTGAACTGCTTGCCCTGGAGCTTAAAACCGCCGCTTCGGCGCTGATAGTGGGACACCAGCCGCTCCTTGGAACACTTGGCGGATTTTTACTGAGGCGCGAAAGTTTCAACCTTGCACCCGGTGGTTTTATATATCTGAAAACTGCCTGGCTGCCGCCGGCCCCGCCCGTGACACTGGCCTGCTCCGCCTTAGGCGGACTGTCCGCGGCTGAAAGCGAACTTGTGGAATTTTTTCCCCCGGTAAGACCGTGACTATGCCGGGAATAATGAGGCATTATACTGACATATATAGCACTGGCCTTCGTACTTCTTGTTCAACCTGCCTGCGCCTTTTCAAAACCTATAAAAATAGATCTTTACCGCATTTATAGGCCGACGCTTGTCAGTGTGGAACCGGAAGACTCGCGCGTTTTAATCGGCGTTTACCCGCTTAAAACAGGCGTAACCATAACCGCCTCTGCCGGATCGGTAAATACGCGTGTCACCGGTTTTAAGGCCGGGGAAAAACGCGTTGAGTCTTCCTTTCAGCTGCCGGAAAATGGTCCCGAAAAAACCGTCACAATAATGTCTTACGGCAAAGGCGCCTGGCTATCGGGCCCGGGGCTGCCGCGGCGGCTGTATCGGGGCAAGCTTATTTTCACCGCGCGCGGCGGACGGCTAAAAATAGTCAATGAACTTGAACTGGAGGAATACCTTGCAAGCGTGGTGTCCGGTGAGGCCGGAGATCTGTCCCAGCTTGAAGCCTATAAAGCTCAGGCCGTAGCGGCAAGAACCTATACTCTGAAAAACATAAACAGTCACGCTAAAGACGGCTTTAATTCATGTGATTCCACGCATTGCCAGTTTTACGCCGGATTCGGCGCTTTGAACGAAAAAGCCAAAATAGCCGTGGACCTTACAAGAGGAGAGGTTTTGCTTTACAAGGGGTCCCTCGCTTCCACTTTTTACCATTCCATCTGCGGGGGAAGTACGGAAACCAGCGCCTTTGTCTGGTCATACGCCGATATGCCCTACCTGGTGTCCGTAAAGGACGGCCCTCAAGGCCGCCCCTATTGCTCCATAGCGCCCTCTTTCAGATGGAAGACAAAAATATATCTAAAGGCGCTTACCCGCATTGCCCGCGCGGCATCCTGGATAAAGCCGGACGAAGAAGCGCGGAGCATGAGGATCAGCAAAAGGGGCATGTCCGGCCGCGCCTACGAGCTGGAATTTTACACCGCGTGCAGAATCGTGAAAATTCCGGCCACGGAGTTTTATCACGGTTTCGGCAGGCGCGCCGGCTGGGAGGCCGTACGAAGTTCGCTTTTTGAGGTATATTGCGCAAAAGATTATATAATTCTTGAGGGCAAAGGCAGCGGCCATGGAGTGGGCATGTGCCAATGGGGCGCCGAAGGGATGGCGCGCAAAGGCTTTAAATACCGGGAGATACTGAAACATTATTATCCCGGAACGGAGACAGGATATGACTGAAATACAAGCGGCTGTTCTGGGACTGCTGCAGGGTACGGGAGAATTTCTGCCGATATCCAGTTCAGCGCACCTGGCCCTGGCGCCGCGCGTCTTCAACTGGCAGGACCCGGGACTGGGCTACGACGTGATGCTGCACCTGGGGACGCTAGCGGCGGTGCTGGCATATTTCGCCGCGGACTGGCTGAAAATATTCCGGGACGCGCTTACGCGCCCCGGGGAAAAGGAAGGACGCCTGCTTTGGCTGCTGGCGGCCGGGACCATACCGGGCGCAATAATGGGGCTCCTCTTCAACCACGCAGCGGAAACGGCGTTCAGAGACCCGCGCTGGATAGCCTTTAATCTGGTGTTTTTTTCGTTCCTCATCTATCTGGCCGACAGGAAACCGGCGCAGACGCTCGGCGAGGGATCGTTCTCCCTTAAAGATGCGCTGATAATCGGCTCCGCGCAGGCGCTCGCCATACTGCCGGGGGCCTCCCGCTCCGGCATGACGATCATGGCCGCGCTTTTCCTGGGTTACAGCCGCGGCTCGGCGGCGAAACTTTCATTCCTGCTCAGCACTCCTATAATCTTCGGCGCCGCCCTTATGGAATCCAGAAAGATAGGATTTTCCGGTGTGGACGCGGCTTTCCTTACCGGCCTGGTTGTTTCCTTCCTGTCAGGCCTGGCCGTGATCGGACTTTTCCTTTCCTGGATTAAAAAGCGCACCCTGGCGCCCTTCCTGGTTTACAGGGTGATCCTGGGCGCCGCGATATTCTGGCTGTTCTGGAGATAAAGGGACAGCTGGAAGTTCAGAAAATTCAAGGAGTTTCGGAAGTTACGGAATTTCCGGCCTCCAGGACTCGGCAGCTTTCAAAACCCGTCAATTCTCCGCCGGTCCGCCGAGCGGGAAAAAAATAGTTATCCTGGCGCCGCCGGCGGGAGAATTATCCAGCTTCATCGTACCGCCGTGTTTTTTAATTATCTGCGCGCAGACAAAAAGCCCGAGGCCGGTGCCGCCTTCGGCCTTTCTGGTCGTATTAAAAGCCTTTATTCCTTCCTTCAGCATCTTTTCAGGAAAACCGGGGCCGTTATCGGCCACTGTAACCGCAACCGCGTCATTTTCAAGCGCGGCGCTTACCCTTACAAAACCCCCTTCAGGGGCGAAGGAAATGGAGTTTGAGAGGATGTTGATAAAGACCCTTTCCATATGCACCTTGCTAATGCGGAGCCGGGGCATGCTTTCAGGCAAGTCGGTTTCAAGGCGCACTTTCCGGCTTTTGGCGCTGTAGTCAAGCATCAGAACGGAATTGGAGAGCGGCTCCCGCAGGTCAACAGCTTCAAAAATATATTTCTGCTCCCGCACTATGCTTAAAGCGTTTGTTATAACATCCTTGGCGAATTTCGCCGCCTTCACGATCTGTTCCAAATCGGATTTATCAGGTTTTTCATCCTCTACAGCTATCTGGGCGCTTAAAAGAATAACGGAGACGGAATTACCCAGATCGTGCATGATGCCGCTGACCAGGCTTCCCACTTCCCCGGCCGAAGCGTTGCTGACTATTTCCATGTCTTTTGTGGAAAGCTCTTTTAAAAGTTTTTCCACTTCATGCCTTTTGGCGAGCAGACCGGCCTCCGCCTTTTTTCTGGAATTAGCCGTGCGGTGAACCACCACTGAAGAAAGGACAAACACTGAAATTTTAACCGCCAGCGCCAATATTCCGGCTAGATCTTCCACCGCAAGCGGCCAGCTTAGAAGTATTACCGCGAGGGAGCACAAAAACGTCACGCCGCCGGAGTCCTTGGGACTGGCCATCAGGGCCGATGCGAAAATAGGCAGCAGGTAAAGCACCCAGAAATAAGAATCACCCCGGCCGGAATAGTAAAGCACCCCGGTTATAATCCAGAAGTTGGACAACAGGATCAAATCCAGCAGCCAGAGGTTTACTTTGGAGCGCGCGCGCAAAAGCCGATTGAAAATAAAATTAGAGGCAAGAAGCAGAAGAAATAAATAGAGAATTTCAGGGTATTCTATCTGCGGGTTGCTGCGGAAAAGATACGCGATGGCGATCATAAAGACCGAAAACACCATCTCGTACGAATTCCTGGAAAAACCGCTTATATCGCCGCGGTCAAGCGCTCTGATGTGTTTTTTCATATCCCCAATAACGAATATACCATTTTCCGCACGCGAATTACACGAATGCCATACATGAATAATTCCGCCGGCTGGGCACGCATTAAACAAGTTTAAATATTCATTAATTAGCTATTCACTGTTCACTATTCGCTGTTCACTATTCACTGTTCGCTATTCACTGTTCGCTATAGTATAATTGAACCATGGACATTGAACCAAAACTGCGCAAGCTCCTAAAGTTCGACCACCCTCAGATTTTCAGCTTTTTTTTCTTCGGCATACTATTGTTTCTTCTTTACCAGCTGCTGCGCGTGCTTTCCCCGTTTGCAGGCGCCATTATACTGGCGGCCATGACAACTCTTATCTTCTACCCGCTCCATCTTTGGATAAACAAACGCTTAATCAAGAATAGAACGGCTGCGGCCGCCGTTTCAACGCTTACCGCCGTTATAACGGTCATACTGCCGCTGCTGTTCTTCGGCTGGCTGGTGATGAGAGAAGCCAGACACCTTTACCCGCAGACGACGCAATGGCTTTCAAACCTTTCCCAGAACGGAATTGAGCTTTCGCTCCCGCCGCAACTGCGTTCGTTCGGGGATATAGACCTGCAGGACATAGTGGACAGCAACATACAGAACCTGCGCGAGAACATTATGAATTCCAGCGGCAAACTGTTAAAAAATATTTTTTTCTTCGCGGTCAACTTCATCGTGCTCATCGCCATGCTTTTTGTTTTTTTCAAGGACGGAGAACACTTCCTGCACTGGCTTATCGACATCATACCGATGGACCGGGATTCCAAGCACCGCGTGGCAAACCAGCTTTATATAACCACCATAGCCGTGGTGCGCGGAATACTGCTGACTGCCGCCATTCAGGGCTTGACTGCGACCGTGGGCTACCACCTTGCCGGCGTGGCTTCGCCGACGGTGCTGGGGATGCTCACCGGTTTTGCCGCGTTAATTCCCTTTGTGGGCACCAGCCTGGTCTGGCTGCCGCTTGGGCTGTTTTTTGTTTTTTATAAAAGCTTCAACACCGGGATTTTCATACTCGCCTGGGGAGGGCTGGTGGTTGGACTGCTGGACAATTTTCTGCGCCCGATACTGATAGGCAAAGAGGCGAAGCTTCCTATTTTCCTGCTGTTTTTGGGCATTTTCGGCGGCATAAAAGTGTACGGTCCGCTGGGTATTTTCCTCGGGCCGCTCTTAATTTCCTGCGTTATCGTTTTTCTGCAAATCTACAAGGAAACCAAAAAAGCCGCTTCAGGCAGCCGGGATGCCGGCCAGGAAGCGCCCGTCACACCTGGGCAGTTACCCAAATAAAATCAAAAGCCGGAAATCGGAAGTCAGACAGGAATCCGGCTTCTTGACCGGAAAAAATTTGGTTGTTTTTTCAGATTGGCACTGCCTGGTTCTTTCCTTAGCGGTTGACTGGTCTATGCCCCGCCCTTTTGGTTTGAGCGTTAATCCAAAAGAGCGGGACTAGGGCTGTGCCGTATCAGGGGCGAGGCTCTTCAAAACGGACTGCGGACACAGATTTTTTATCGGGCAGCGCGTACAGTTTCCTGTACGCGAAAGGTCCATAGCAAGTATTTTCTCCCCGGTCTCACGCAGAAGGGACAGAGTTTTTTCGTCTCCGCTCCCGTCATACCCGGCCGACACCTTGTACGGGCCGTTCAAAACGAAAAAAGATATTTTTGTGACCGTAATATTCAGAGCGCGTTTCAGCCCAAGGGCGTAAATGGCAAGCTGAAGACTTTGCGCCACGTCAGCCGGAGTTTTCCCCTCAAATCCCATTTTATAATCTATCAATTCAAAACAATCCCCGTCCAGCCGGTCCACCCTGTCTATAGTACCGCGCACCCGCCACTTTTCAAAAGCGAATTGGAATATTTTTTCCGAAAACACGGTGCGGCTTTTCTCGGCCTGAGCGGCCAACCAGTAATTTTCAAGTACTTTTGCCCCCCTGTTATAAAACTCCATGCTTTGCTGGGCTGTGGAGTAACCGCGGTTATTCCATGAATCCGCGTAATATGTCAGCAAGTCGCTCAGGTCTCCGCCGGAGGCATGATAGCGGGCCAGCGCCCCGTGCACCGAAAGCCCAAGGGAGGCATAAGGATTCAGCGGGGGAAAACGCCCCTCCGTATAGATGTATTTATAAAGAAAGGGACAATCCAGGTAGGCATTAACCTTGCTGTAATTAAGCTCAAGCGGATCAAATGGCATAGGGGAATGGGAAGCTCGCACCGATCTGTTACAAGATTAATCAGCCCTGACCAGGTCTAATCCGTGTAATCTCAGTCTAATCTGTGTAATTATTCAGTTGTTTTCACCAGGCGGAAAAAATCCACCAGAGTGTCTCCGTATTTTTCCTGCCGCACCCGCTCAAGTCCCGCGGGAGCCGGCACCGCCTCTTTTTTGTGATGCTGAACGACAGCCATACCAGAAGCTGCGAGTATTCCGCCTTCAGCCATAAGTTCAAGGGTCCGGGCGCTATAGGCAAGCGGCAGATTTTCCTCCGTTCTGTAAGGCGGCCCGAAAAAAATTATGTCATAGCCCTGGTAATCGCTGTAATGTTCAAGCCACTTAAGCCCGCTAAGCACATCCGCTTTCAAGACCTTCGCCTGTTCCGAAAATTGCAGATGTTCAATGTTTTTCTCTATGGTTTTCACGCAAAGCCCGTCAAGCTCAACGAACACGGCCTTCGCCGCCCCGCGCGACAACGCCTCAAGGCCTACCGTTCCCACGCCGGCGTAGAGATCGAGAAAGACCGAACCAGTGATATAGGGCCGCAGTATGTCAAAAAGCGACTGCCGGATCCGGGCCGAAATCGGCTTGACGAACTTGTGTTTCGGCACGGAAAAGATGCTTCTGCCTCTTCTTGAGCCGGCTATTACTCTCATCATAGTGTAACCTTGGCGAAACAATTTGTTAATTTCAAAACAGCTATAATGTATTATAGAATAAAATGACTGGCCCGAATATTCGGTTTTCCCGGCTTGCCATGCACCATAGCTGAAAAGAAACTGTATATGGAAAATGCGGAAATAATGATAATTGACGACGACCCTATGGTGGGAGAGCTCTCGCGCGACCTCCTGACGGACGCCGGATATACGGTATCGCTCATCCAGGATTCCATGGAATCCATGGCCGCCATACAAGCCCAGAGACCCCGGTTGATAATAACCGATATCATGATGCCCGGCATCACGGGACTTGACATCTGCAAGGCGGTAAAAACGGACCCGGGATTGAAAAATATAAAAATAATAGTGGTTTCCGGAAAATCCTACGATGTGGAAAAACAGCGCGCCTTCCAGTTCGGAGCCGATTTTTTTATTCAAAAGCCTTACAATGTGGAAACCTTTTCCAATACCGTCAAGAGCATTATGGACGGTTCTTCCTCCAAAACTCCGCCCCCGCCTCCCTCGGCGAAAATTGAAATAGTGCGCGAAGACGACGCCGCTCCGCAGTCAAGCGACCTTGCAGCCGGACAGCTGCGCATTACAGTTTGGGGTTCCCGCGGGCTTTCCGGCGAAATACCCAACACCGTTTCCCGCTACGGCAGACAGACTTCCTGCGTGTCGGTGGAAAGCAGGGACCATCTTTTTATTTTTGACGCAGGCACAGGCATTGTGGCTCTTGGCAGGGAAATAGCGGCGCGCAAACGCTACTATAAAGATATCTGGATCTGCCTCACCCATTTCCACATGGATCACATTCTGGGGCTTGGCAATTTTTTGCCGCTGGACGACCCCGATTTCTCAATACATCTTATCGGCTCGAATGACCCTGAAAAGGGTCTTAAGACCGTGGCACAGGACACTTTTTACAGTTCTTTCTCGCTTACCAAACGCCCCCCCAGGGCTAAAATCAATATTTACGAGATCCTGGAAGACAACTATGAGCTTATGCCCGGGATAAAACTTTCTTCAATGTACGCCAACCACCCCACCAGTTCGCTTGTTTATAAGCTTGAGATGCTCGGCAAAAAGATAGTTTATGGCCCCGACAGTGAAATTTGGGGAGACGCTACCGCCTTTCAGGACTATGATGAGAAATTGTCCCACTTTTCGAAAGACGCGGATTTTTTTCTGCATGACGCGGCCTACTCGGACAAGGATTACGAACAAAGAAAACACGAGGGACATTCCGGCCTTACAATAACGGTTGATTTCGCGGCCGAAAAGGCGAACGCAAAGGACCTGGTGCTGTTTCACGCAAGTTCCGACTATTCAGACGATGACCTGGACGCCATGCTTGCGGCCGCCAAGGCCAGGGTGCAGGCAAAGGGCTACGCCCTTAACTGCCATCTCCCGAAGGAAAAGACATTTTTTCTGCTGCAGGGTAATCAATAGGGACGAACCTATAGGGGAGAGGGGTTGGTCACCAGAAAGCGAAAGCCCGGAGAGAATCTCCGGGCTTTCGCTTATTCCGGCTCTATTATCTATTTGCTCTTCGCTATTCGCTTCCCCTTTAACTGTGCCCGTGGGTCAGGTTTACCGCGCGCTCAGGTATGGGCCCGAAGCGTTCTTCGTAGCGCTTCATGTTTTCCACAAGCGCCGCCATAAAACGCTTGGTGTGCACGGGACTTGAAACAATGCGCGCGCGCAATTTTGCCTTAGGCTGGTTAGGCTGCAGGAAAAGAAAATCAAAAATAAATTCCGTTTCGCTGTGTGTAACTCCGGCCAGATTGGCATAAATGCCCTGAGCCGTCGTGTCGTCCATTTCCACCTGCAACTGCATGGGTTTAGCCTGTTCCGGTTTATTTTCCGCCATAAGTTTCTCCTTTAAAAAAAGCCGGCCCCGCTCAAAACGGGGCCGGCTTTGAATTTATAAGCCTCAGGCTTTCGGAGTCTGTGACTTTTGCACGTTAACGGCTTTTGGCCCCTTATCCGTGTTCTCAGTTTCAAAGTCAACTTCCTGTCCTTCGGCCAAGGTTTTGAAACCGTCGCCAAGAATTGAAGAGTGATGAACAAAGAGATCCTTTGAACCATCATCGGGTATGATGAAACCAAACCCTTTCTTATCGTTAAACCACTTCACTTTGCCTTTTGCCATTTGTTAATTTCCTCTCTTTAATTACTATTACTGCTTTCCGGGCCGTTTCCGGCCGGCAGAAATATTATATATTTTTTTCGTCCCGAATAACAGTTTGGAACGAAAGCCGCAAGCCATATGCAAAAAGGCTGCCTTAAGCTTTAAGCCATACGCCATAGGCTTAAAAGGAACTCCTTAAAGCTTACGGCCTATGGCGCGGCTGGAACAGCCGCATGGCTTATGGCCTACGGCAACCCCTTTATTCCCCGTTCCATTTCACGAAAGGCGGCATGAGGACATTTACCGCGTCCGGATGCTTTGGTATTACCCGTACCGCAAAATCGTGGCGGCCGCTTTTATAGGCGGATATCTCCCCGTGGAAAAGATGGGCGTCTCCCAGCTGGGAATCGCGCGCCATGGCGACGGCAAAACCTTCCCTGAAAACGCTTTCCCCGTCGGCCACACCCACATAAAGCTGCACCTCCACATCTTCCGGGGACAAGTCGCCCAGCCACACCATGGCGCGCATCGGCAATTTTGCGCCTGAGCGTATTTCCATCTCCGGCTTGAACTGATCCAGCGTCACCCGCACGCGGGGCCAGTTATCCTCTATCTTTTTACGCCAGCGCGCGATCTCCACAAGCTTTGAATTGTCGCTGAATTTTTTCATCGCGCGATGCGCGGGTGAATAAAACTTTTCATAATATTGCCTGATCATGCGGTTGGTGTTGAATTGCGGCACCAGTTTCTGCACGGAGGCCTTCATCATTTTCACCCAGTTATGCGGTATGCCGTCCGGGCCTTTGTCGTAATAAAGCGGAGCCACCACTTTTTGTATCAGATTGTAAATGGCCTCTGCCTCCACAGCATCCCGCTCAGAATCGCTGTTATAGGCGTAGGCGCCGCCTATGGCCCAGCCGATTTCAGGCAAGTACCCCTCCCCCCACCAGCCGTCAAGCACCGAAAGGTTCAGCGCCCCGTTTATGCTGGCCTTCATGCCGCTGGTACCCGAGGCCTCAAAGGGGCGTATGGGGTTATTGAGCCAGACATCCACCCCCTGTACCATGTAGCGGGCCACATTCATATTGTAGTCCTCAACGAATATTATCCTGTCTTTGAAACGCTTGTCCTGGCTAAGGCGGGCGACCGCTTTTATGTATTCCTTGCCCATGGTGTCGGCCGGGTGCGCTTTTCCCGCGAAAAGGAACTGCACGGGCATGGCCTCGTTGGTTACCAGTTCAAGCAGCCGCTCCAGATCGCGCATGAAGAGGGTGGCCCGCTTGTAGGTGGCAAAACGCCTGGCAAAGCCGATGGTGAGATAATCGCAGTTAATTACCTTTTCGGCCGACTCAAGCACGGTGCGGTCGGCGCCCTGGCGCTGGTACTGCCGCTTCAGCCTTTCGCGCACAAGCTTGGCCAGTTTCTCCTTTCTCACCATGTGGGTTTCCCAAAGTTCCCTGTCGTCAATGGCGGCTATTTTCGCCCAGTCGCATTTATCGGGTACGCCGTCGGTCTCGGACGTTTCACAGAGAAGATGTTTTTTGTAAAGGTTGTAATGCTCATGACTGATCCACGAGGTGGTATGCACTCCGTTGGTTATGCCTTCTATGGGGATCTCATAACGGGGCAGGCCCGGCCAGATTTTATGCCACATATCGCGCGAGGTATCGCGGTGCAGCATGCTGACCGCGTTAAGGGAAGCGCAAAGCCGGAGCGCCACCACCGTCATACAGAATCCCATGGACGAACGTTCTTCTTTGCCTATTTCCAGAAATTCGGCAAAGGTCAGGCCAAGCTCCTTCGAATAGCTCTCCATGTACTTACGCACCAGGTCAAAATCAAAATACTCGTTGCCCGCCATAACCGGCGTATGCGTGGTAAAAGCCGAAGACGCCCACACGGCTTCCCGCGCTTCCTTGAAGGACAATTTCCGCGTGACCATCAGCTGGCGGATCCTTTCAAACAGGAGGAAAGCGGAATGCCCCTCGTTGACATGATAGACAGTGGGTTTAAGACCCATCGCCTCAAGCGCGCGCGCGCCGCCGATCCCAAGCACTATTTCCTGACTGATGCGGTTTTCCCTGTCTCCGCCGTAAAGCTGCTCAGTAATGGCGCGGGCCCTGGGTGAATTTTCCGGCAGATTGGTATCAAGCAGGTAAAGCGAGGTCCTGCCCACCGGTACTTTCCAAACCCCTATTTTTACAGTTTCCAGGTCCAGACGCACTTCCACCTGCAGGGGATGTCCGGCGGCATTTTTTACCACCTGCACCGGCATGTTATACCAGTCGTTTTCAGGATAGCGCTCCACCTGCCAGCAGTCGCGGTTCAGAACCTGCTGAACATAGCCTTTCCTGTAAAGCAGCCCCACGCCCACTACGGGCAGACCCAGGTCGGAGGCGGATTTAAGATGGTCGCCCGAAAGCATACCGAGGCCGCCTGAGTAGATAGGCAGCCCTTCTCCAATGCCGTACTCCATGGAAAAATAAGCCACCAGCATATCTTTGTCCTGGGCATCCGAGTGGGAATTGAACCAGGTGTCTTTGTAACCGATGTAAGCGTCGAATTTTTTCTTTATCTCTCCCAGGCGCTCAAGAAAAGCGCCGTCTTTGCTCAGCGCGTCAAGCCGCTCAGAGGGCACGGTGCCGAGTATCCATTTCGGGTTTCGGTGGGAGCGGTGCCAAAGCTCATCATCAATGCCCACGAACATCATTATTGCGTCCCAGTTCCAGGTGAACCACATGTTGGTGGACAACTCCTCAAGAGCCTTTAAATTTTCCGGAAGGTTGGGGATGACATTAAAAGATTTTATTTCCATTTTTGACTCCACGCTGTTAAGTACGTTAATTCTACAAAACTTTGACCCGCCCGTATATTATTGAACACTTTCTATCAGCTTCTAGCCGGTATTTGCCTTAATCGCGCCGAACTTGCTACAATAAGTTTATGGTTACCGGTGGTTGATCACCGGTTGACGGATTTAAGGGCGTGCCCATCCCTTTTGCCTTAGGTGGGCGCGTCGTATGATAAAAGTTTCGCTGAGGAGCGGGACTTTTTGAGGCAAAAGGGATGGGCGTGTAGCTCAGTTGGGAGAGCGCCTCCATGGCATGGAGGAGGTCGCAGGTTCGATCCCTGTCACGTCCACCAGATTTAGATGTACCGATGAAATATCGGGCGTGCAGCGGGCCAACTGCTTGGCTCGCTGTGGGATCGAAAGGCGGAGCGTTGTTCCGTCAGCAGGCGGAACCGCGAGCCGGGGCCGCGACCGAGGTGAACTACGGTGAGCCGAGAGTTGTGGCCGATCCCTGTCACGTCCACCAGATTTAGATGTACCGCGGCGTCGAAAGCCGCCTGAGCCGGAAGCAAGCGACTGGAATCATTAAAACGCCGCCCTAAAGCGGCGTTTTTTATATGGTAATGGACAAAAGAACCAGGATATTACTTGTCAGGACCGACAGGATCGGGGATCTTACGCTTACAACGCCCGCCATTTCCGCTTTGCGGGAAAAGTATCCCGATGCGCATATTTCCGTTCTTACAAGTTCCTACGCCCGCGATGTATTAAAAAACAACAGCGATCTGGATGAGATAATAACTGAAAACGGTTTTTTCCACACATTGGGCGAAATCAGAAGCGGGAAATTTGATGTTGCGGTTATTATTTTTCTGAATCTTAAGGTCGCCCTCCTGGTGTTTTTAGCCGGGATCAAGCTCCGGATAGGCCCCGCGTCAAAAATATGGTCTGTTTTTCTTAATAAGCCTGTTTTCCAGCACCGTTCAAGAATGGAAAAACATGAGGCGGATTATAACCTGGAACTTCTGGAAGTATTGGGTGTAAACACCCGTCGCCGCAAATCCAGAATAACCTTAACCGCGGAGGAAAAGGGCGGTTCCGCGGAGATATTGAATAAGCTGGGACTGAAAAAAGAAGATTTTATTGCGGGAATACATCCGGGCAGCAATGGCTCCGCCCTTAACTGGCCGGAGGAAAATTTTGCCGGGCTGGCCGATAAACTGCTGAAAGAATTCAACATTAAAGTGCTGCTGACCGGCTCCGCCGCTGAGATCCCCCTCCTGAAAAAGATCTCCTCGCTAATGACCGAAAAAGCTTTTATTCTGCGTGAGCCGATGCCTCTCCGGCAGTTTATCGGGGCAATTTCATTTTGCAGGATTTTCATAACAAACAGCACGGGGCCCCTTCATCTTGCCTCCGCTTTAGGAATTCCCACACTCTCATTTTTTCCGCCCATACGAGGATGCTCTCCCGTGCGATGGGGGCCGTACGGTGACGGCATGAACATAGTGCTCTCCCCGGGCGGAAAAGACTGCCTGCGCTGTGAAAAGAATAGTTGCACGCGTTATAATTGCATGAACGAAGTTACCGTGGACAACGCTTTTAAGGCGGCAGGGAAAATGCTCAATTCCCTTAACTTGCGTCCCATAAAACCCGAATGTCCGGATATCCCTGCGGCAAAGGGCCCATTTACTATTTTTCACCTCGACGACGGCAGAGAGTTGCGCGGCGGCCAGGGCCAGCTGCTTAACCTGGCAAAAGAACTTTCCGCCCTGGGCCACAAAAACATCATCATCTGCCGTAAAAACAGCCCTTTAAGCGGGGAAGCCGCCCGCCTGAAGCTTAAAACTTTTTTTCTGCCCTATTTTTTTGAATGGGACCCTGTTTCCGCTCTGATCTTAAGGCATAAAATAAAGACCGGGCTCAAAAATCAGGCCTTGCCGGCTATTTTGCATTCCCACACCTCACACACGGCTGCGCATTCCTGGCTGGCCGGGCTTGGCCTTAATTGCGTCCGCATAGTCCATCGCAGAGTGGATTTCACCTCCTGCAGGGGAATTTCAACCGACCTTAAATATGCCCGGGCCGACAGAGTAATAGCTATTTCGAGGGCGGTGCGGGAAATGCTTATTAAAGCCGGTCTCCCTCCCGACAAAATAGCGATGGTGAACAGCTCCATAGACCTGAGCGCCGCTCCCTGGCGGAAAACAGGTTTTGAAGCCTATAGAAAAAATTCGCGCGAAAAGATCTCAGCCCTTTTCGGCATAAAGAAAGACGCCTTCTGGACAGGCTCCCTGATAGCGCTGGTGCCGCATAAAGACCCGCTTAATTTTGTCCGCGCGGCTAAAGAAGTGCTGAGCGTAAAACCGGACACGCATTTTTTATTGGCCGGAAAAGGCAGGCTTCGCGGCCGGGCGCAAAAGCTGGCAAAAACCCTGGGGCTGGAGAACAACTTCCATTTTCTCGGCTATTACCCGGAACCCTATGAAATACTTTCGGCCCTTGATCTTTTTGTACTGTCCTCCCGCGAAGAAGGAATGGGCAGCGTGCTTTTGGAAGCCATGCACGCCGGAGTTCCCATAGCGGCCACCGCCGCAGGCGGCATAACCGATGTTATTGAAAACGAAAAGAACGGCCTGCTTGCCCCGAGGGAGGATCCCCCGGCGCTCGCAATGGCGCAGTTGCGCATTATGAACGACCCTGAACTCGCAAAAAGTCTGGCCGCTGAGGGCCGAAGGCGGCTTGCATATTTCTCTTCGGTAAAAATGGCCGAACGCACCCTTAAAATATATGAAGAAGCAGTTGAGAATTTTAAACCTGATTGATATCCCCTGGAATTCGGCCCTTGCGGCCTACGCCTTTGACCAGGCAAGGGCGCTTAAAACCGCCGGGCATGAAGTTTATTTTGCCTGTCCGCCGGCCAGCGCCGCCTGGGAATTCGCCCGTAAAGAGGGCCTGGCCTGTTTCCCACTGCCAGACAGGAAAGAGCCGTTTTTGCGCCTTCCGTTTTTAAAGTTAAAAAAGGTACTGGCCGCCGAACGCATAGATATAATAAGCGCCCATACCGGCAAAACCCAGACCCTGGCTTTTTTTCTTTCGGCTTTCTCCGCCAAAAGACCCGCCCTTATACGTACCAAGGCCGACGCCAGACCGCCTTCAAAAAGCTTCACTTTCATGAGAGTTTCAAAAATAGTCGCGGCTTCAGATTATATACGGAATGGTTATTTGAAACTTGGCTTTGCCCCGGAAAAAATGGAACTCGTATATCAGGGCATAAGCCGCCCCGCTATTGAGGCCGGCAGGCCGGTCCCCCCCTATAAAATCGGCGTTTTAGGCCGCCTTGACCCCGTAAAGGGCCATGATTGTTTTCTGAAAGCGGCCGCGGAGCTTATTAAACACGGGGTGAAAGCAGAATTTCATATAGCCGGCTATGAGGCTGGCATAAAATACAGTGACCTTAAAAAGCGGGCGACCGAACTGGGCCTTGGCGCCGCCGCAGTGTTTCACGGCAGGGTGCCGGATGGCTTTGAATTCATAAATTCCTGCGACATAGGCGTTATTCCATCGCTCGGCAGCGAGGCCGTTTCACGCGCGGCTCTTGAGTGGCTGGCCTCGGGCAGGCCCGTAATAGCTTCGCGGGCGGGCAGTCTGGGCGAATTCATCGCGCCCGAATATCTGGTGTCCCCCGGAGACGCGGCGGCTCTGGCGCTTAAGCTTGAGACGCTGCTGGCTGCGCCCGGACTCCTGCTTAAAATCGGAGCCTCCAACCGCGCGCACGCCGCGCGTGATTTCAGCCCCGAAGTTTTCGCAAACCGCACAAACGCCGTATTTGAAAATGCGGCAAAGGGTATAAAGGAGCTCCTTCCCTAATCGCTATTTGCTATTCTCTGTTTGCCGCCCCTATATGCCTTCCATTTCAATAGTAATAATCGCTCATAACGAAGAAAAAAACCTGCCGCGGGCGCTGGCCGGCGCCGGCTGGGCCGATGAAATAATATTCGTGGATTGCGCTTCAACTGATTCAACCCTCGCTCTGGCTCAAAAAAGGGAAGTGAAAATTTTCCAGAGGCCCAATAGCCTGGCCGTATACGTAAACAAACAGTTCGCCATGGACCAGGCATCCTGCGACTGGATTTTCATTCTTGACGCGGACGAAGAGATAACGGCGGCCCTGGCGGCCGAAATACGGGAAAAGATCTCGGATCCGGGCCACTGCGCCGCTTTTAAGCTGCCCAGAAAGAATTTTTACTATGGAAAATGGCTTAAACACGGCGGGAAATATCCGGACACACAGATACGGCTGTTTAAAAAGAACCTGGCCAGATACAAGCCTCTGCTGGTGCACGAAAAACTGGAAATTTCGGGTGCTACCGGCGAATTAACAAACCCTCTGTTTCATTACCCCTGCTCGGACGACGCGGACTTCAACCGAAAGCTGGAGTTTTACGGAGCGATCGTTTCGGAAAACTATTTTAAAAACAATACGAGCGTTTTTTACTCCGTAATCAGGCCCTACTTAAAACTCTTTAATTCCCTGGTGGTTAAACTCGGGATTTTAGACGGGAAAGCGGGCGTATTAACCGCTCTCCGGGACCTTAAAACCTTGAATTTCGCCCGCTCAGAATTTATTAAAAAAAGCCGCGGCCAATCGCCCCGGCTTTTCACATGATAGGCCTTTCGGCCTATCAACCGGCAGGTCTTTAGACCCTTTGTTTTGTTTGATGTGCGCTTATAATTTATATATGATGCCGACGGTGTCAAAATCCCCGTTTTTATCCGTTCTTGTAATGTTTTCTTTTCCCCTCGCCGCCTTGGCCGGGGAGGGCGAAAACACAATTGAATTTAAAAATTCTGTCTATCCGATAACCATAAACTTCAGCGCCAATGATAAAACCGGCACACCGATTTTTGAAAGCAAGCTGAGCGAACCGCCTTCCTGCGACTACGACACTGTGCTAGTACAGGGCGAAATGCCGGATCCCGACCTTCTTCTTGAAATTTCGATCCAGTCAAAGACCCAGCCTGCCGGCTTTGATAAATTCCGGCAGCTGGTTTTAAGGCGTTTTCCAAACGGCAGATTTTGGGCTAAATACCAGGCCGGCCAGCTGACCCGCCAGCCGGTAAAGCTAAGCGTCACCAATCTGGGCTCAAAGTCCAGCGGCACGCTGATAATTTACAGCGTTGAATTAGCGAAAGAAGCGCTGCTTAAGGAGGAAACGCTCGTAAGCACGGCGCCTTACACACCGGATGCGTCGCTCTATCTGCCCGATAACGCGCCGTTCAAGATCACAAGGCGCGCCGACTGGAAAGCGGCCGCGCCCAAAGAACCCTACACCCCTCACTCGCCAGTGATATTTACCATACACCACACCGCCGGCCATTACCCCAAAAACTACAGCGAGGCCGTGGCCGAAATACAGTTTATACAGGATTATCATCAGAACGCAAAGGGCTGGATAGACATAGGCTACCATTTCCTGATAAGCCCGCAGGGTGACATTTTTGAAGGCAGGCCGATAGGCGTTGTGGGCGCGCATGTACTATACCGGAATCCCGGCAATGTGGGGGTTTCAATAATGGGCAATTATCATCCCCCCGCTTCCACCCCTGTCACTCCCGAAATAGTGTCTTCTTTTGTAACCCTGGGCCGGTATATGAAAGACACCTACGCCGTTTCAGTAAGCAGTTTCTACGCCCATCGCGAAATAGGCCAGACCGATTGTCCGGGCGACGGTCTTTACGCCAGAATGCCCGAATTTAAAGGTTTGATTTTCGCTCCCCAGCCGGCCGAGACAAAAGTCCTCAGACAACTGCTGGACTCTATAAAAGATCCTGATTAAGTACGGACTTCAATAAAGACAGCTGTTATATTTCCCTGGCTGTTAAGTCACGGAAAGTTTCTCTTTTTCTTATAAGCTTCCAGGAGGAAGGCCCGGTTATAAGAACCTCCGGGGCTCGGGGGCGGGAATTATAATTCGAACTCATTGAAAATCCATAGGCTCCGGCGGACATCACAAGCAGTATATCGCCCCGCTCCGGAAGGGGCAATTTCACATTCTTGGCCAGAAAATCACCGCTTTCACATATAGGCCCGGCGATATCAAGCTTGACGGCCGGGCCTTTTCTTTTCTCAAGCGGAACAATAGGATGCCTGGCGCCATAAAACGCCGGCCTTATAAAGTCGTTCATTGCGCCGTCCGTTATGGCATAGGAAACATGTCCGCTTTTTTTCCGGTAAAGGACGCTTACCGCCAATGCGCCGGCTGAGGTTACAAGGGAACGGCCGGGCTCAATTATAAGCCTCATTCCGGGAAGGCTCTTGAGAGCGGAACCCGCAGCTTTTGCGAGCCGCTCCAGCGGCAGCATCTCGAACCCCTCTTTAACGCCCCAGCCTCCGCCGATATCGAGATATTTAAGGTTTATCCCCCCTCTTTGCAATGAAAATATAAATTTTTTAACAAGGCCCAGAGCCAGGATATATGGTTGGGGCGAATCTATCTGCGAGCCAAGGTGGAAATGCAGCCCCAGCGGAACAAGGTTGCGGTCGGCCGCGGCAAAAGCGTAAAGCTTTCCGGCCTCTTTGAAATCCACGCCGAATTTAGTGCCCAGCTTGCCCGTGGTGATAAATTTATGAGTGTGCGGGTCAATATCGGGGTTTATCCTTACGGAAACGGGGGCTTTAAGCCTGAGCCGTGCCGCAACCGCGCTAAGGGCCCGCAGTTCCTCAAAAGATTCCACGTTTATCAGCAGTATTTTGGAACGCAGGGCGTAGGCCAGTTCGCCGGCGGTTTTCCCCACCCCTGAAAAAATAATTTTTTCCGGTTTAAAACCCGCTTTCAGCGCCCGGTAAAGTTCTCCGCCGCTTACCACGTCGGCCCCCGCCCCCTTTTCCGATAAAAGCCTGACGATACCTCCGCTTGAATTGGCCTTCATGGCGTAACAAAGAACAAAATCAAGTTCGGAGAAGGCTTTGCGGTAAGCGGCGAGGTTGTTAAGTATTTTAGCTTTGGAATAAATGTAAACAGGCGTTCCTGTCTTTTTAATTATTTTTTTTACAAGCTTTGGAGGGAATAGGTTGGACATGGAGGCGGCGCAATACTGCGGCGGCTTTGCCGCCGCGCCATAGGCTATAGGCTTTATGCCATAAGCTTTTATATGGAACCCCTTATAGCCGATGGCCTACGGCTTATAGCTTATGGCAACACTGAAAGCTGTTTTCCCCCCCCGACTGCGACAGGGAGTTTCTGAAAAACTGCGCGGGGGGGGACCAATGATACAGCAAATTGTGTCCGTCCGCCTTAGGCGGACTCCCACCCGAACCGGGTGTTCGATTCCCCCCCCCAACTGCAACAGGGAGTTTTTGAAAAACTGCGCGGGGGGGGACTCGAACCCCCAAGCCGTTAGGCACACGCCCCTCAAACGTGCGTGTCTACCAGTTCCACCACCCGCGCGCCGGACATTGCGGTCGGCAAGGGGCTACATAAAACCGCAACTTTGATATTATAGTATTTTTTAAATTGCGGCGGAATATCGGGATTGATTAAGGGAGTTCTCTTAAAGATGTATCCGGGATAAGACCCATTTATCCGATGAGGCGAATTTAAATAATTTAGCGGCTGGAACCGCTTCCTTTATTTCTTCATAATCTTTTGCGTCTGAAATTATAAAGGCCTCCTTATCGTTTTTCCGGATTTCCGACAGCAGTTCCTCAATATTGTTTACCTGTTTGTCTAAAGGCCGGAGACTGTAAAAAGTTAAACCCTGATTAAATATATAGGATCTTTCCTTGTATAAAAGCAGCTTGCTGTCACCGGGCACTATATTATTTACGCAGTGATAAAGAGACATATATTCACTCCCTTCCTTTGGGGCAGGCATGGGAAATATTGTTACGAAGATCAAAACCACACCGGCGATCGAACAGACAACATGCTGAAAATAAGGGAATTTCAGGGGCTTTATAAGCTTTTCAAGAGCTAACGCTGCGAATATCCCCACGGGCGCGAAGGCCGGAATAAGATATCTGACGCCGAAAACGCTGCTCGCGGATAAGGCGGAAATTATGACAAAAAACCATAAAAACAAAAGAATAAAACCATTGCGCTCGTTTTTATTTTTCAGCCCGTTAAAACCAAGCAGTATTCCATAAAAAGCGGGGATACTCCAGTAAAACATCCTGAAAAGGTTTTTGAAGGGGCGATAAAAAGGATTATCATGGCCCGCAAGGCCGCCGTTGACCAGGGGCCCTATTCCGGACTGTGACAGAAGGAACTCTTTACCGTGGGTTATGTATTGGGGCACGAACCACAAACCTATTAAAAAAATAGCGCTTAAAACAGAAAGCAAAAAATAAATATTGAACAATTTCCTGATTTGCCCTGTGAGAATATAATACACGGGGATAATACCCAAAGCGTAAAGCCCCTGTATCCCTTTAAAGTAATATCCAAAAGCCAGGCCAAGGCCGTAGAGCAGAAGGAACTTATCGTTATTTTCTTTTTCCGCCTTCACAACGGAAAAAATGCTTAAAATAACGGCGAAAGTTACCGGCATATCAAGCATTACTCTCTGAGTATAGCTCAAAAAATAGAAACTTGTGGACAGGACGAACAAAGTCAGGAAACCCGTTCTTTTGTTGAAAAGTTTTGACGCTACTTTGTAAGAGAGAAGAAAAGCTAAAAACCCGGTTAAGGCGGCGGGGAATCTGGCCCAGTATTCGGAGACTTTGAAAATTTTGAATAAAACCGCTTCCATCCAGAAATAAAGCGGAGGCTTGAGCCAGCTTATCAGATTGCCCTCGTGCATTGTAAACCAGTCTCCGGTTTGAAGGATCGAAATCCCCATGGAGGCATGGGTCATATCGTCCAGTTGCGGCAATATATACGGTTCAAGCTTAACGAACATCAGGATGAATAAAAGGAATAAATAAAATATATTCAGGTCCTGCTCCCGTTTTTCTTTTGAAAAAACGATGTCAGTGCCGGCCGCATGGTTTATCTTATCGGAAAGGCGGTTTAGGAAAGTCATTTAAGCAAAGGATATTTTAAAATTTTCAGTTTATGAAGGCCGTATCTGAAAAGGACATACAGGCTGGTAAATCCGTATTTCAGGCTCCTTGTAAAACTTATCGAGGACGCATCTTCAAAATATTTTGTCTGTATGGGAACATCCCCGATACGGAAACCGGCGCTGGCGCATTGGATCAAAAACTGGGTATCGAACACAAAATCATCAGAGTTCTCCCGCCAGGGAATAGTTGAAAGGACTTTGGAAGAATACGCGCGCATTCCGCTGTGCCATTCCCCGAGATTTTGCCCGGTCGCCAGGTTTTCGACGAAAGTCAGGAACCGGTTCGATAAATATTTATAAAAAGGCATCCCTCCGCCGAGGGCCTCTTTCCGTGTCCGTATCCTGTTAGCCAGAATAACGTCGCAGATATCGTTTTCTATCAGACCGACCAGATAGGGTACTATTTTGGGATTGTACTGATAATCGGGGTGAAGCATTATTACTATATCCGCGCCGTCGGCCAGGGCCTGCGTGTAGCATGTTTTCTGGTTTCCGCCATAGCCCTTGTTTTTCGTGTGCCTTATTACCTTAAGACCCAATTTTTCGGCCAACTCCGCGGTTTTATCGGAAGAAGCGTCATCCACCAGGATAACCTCATCGATAACTCCTTCAGGTATGTCCTTTATGGTTTGTTCTATGGTTTTCTCGGCGTTGTAGGCCGGCAAAACTATTATGGTTTTCATCGGCTAAATTCTATCATTTTAAGCCGGGACGATAAAATGCGCCGGATATATTTTGTTATTGGTTGACACGAATGGTAAAATAACGTGACTGCTCAGGTATCCAGGAGTCAGAATACTGTTGGAGACCTATTCGTATCGCCGGCTATTCTGAATTCTGTCTACCTTGAGCAACTTCGATATTCCATGAAATACATAATCGACTTGTTGATAGCGCTGGTTTTCCTGGTAATGAACGCCGCTTTCGTACTGGCGGAGTACGCCATCATCAAAGTGCGCTATACAAAACTTGAGGAGCTTTCAGCCAAAGGCAATAAGCGGGCCGATCTGGCCAAACACGCGGTAAAGCACCTCGACGGATACCTGTCTTCGATCCAGCTCGGCATCACTATGGCAAGCCTCGGACTTGGCTGGATAGGCGAGCCGGCGCTCGCTCACCTGCTGGCCCCCGTCTTCACGGCGCTGAACCTGCCTTTCTCGACGACCGCCGCCTATTCCATTTCATTCGGAGCCGCTTTCATTGTGATGACAGGGGCGCATGTTATTTTAGGCGAACTGGTTCCCAAATACGCGGCAATACTTATGACTGAAAAGATGGCGCTCGCGGTGGCGCTGCCGCTTAATATTTTTTACCGCCTGACCCATTACCCCGTGCTTATAATAAACAAAAGCGCCAATTTTGTCACCCGCGCCATTGGGATCCACGCGAGCGAAAGCGACCTCCTGCATTCGGACGAGGAACTGCGCATGATACTCGGCCAGTCGCAGGAATATGGAAAAATTTCGCTGGGGCGCCTGATGATGTTCGAGCACCTTTTTGATTTCGGCAAGACCAGTGTGAAAGAAATAATGACGCCAAAAAGCGCCATCGCCTGGCTGTCGGTCCGAAAAACCTGGGCGGAAAACCTAAAAATCATCCGTGAAAAGAAATTTTCCCGCTATCCGCTGTCCGACGCCCCCCAGGAACTGGAATCCGGATTTGTGCATTTAAAAGACCTCAGCATAGCCTGTTTTGAGGAAGGCGGCGGCGCCCAGGGCCCTGAGCTTATTAAATTCAGACGCGAGCTGCGCCGGATCCCGGAAGAAATAACCGTCGAGAAAGCGCTGAGGGAATTTCAGGAACAACGCATCCAGTTGGCGCTTACAAAAAATTCAGCGGGCGAAACCACAGGGCTGCTTACCATGGAAGACATCGTGGAGGAACTCACCGGGGAAATAAGAGATGAATTTGACCAGCCTCCCCGCTTGCTGCTTAACGACGCCCTTATAAAAGAAGCCTGCGCTCTGGACCTTAAAGAAACCTCCCGTTTTGAAGCCATAGGTGAAGTGCTTGCAAAGCTGCACGCCGCGGCCCCCTGTTTTGACAAGGACGAAGCCCTTAAGGCCATAATAAAGCGCGAAACCAATTTCTCCACGGCGCTCGGACACCAGACTGCTTTCCCCCACGCCCGCCTGGCCTCGCTTTCAAAACCGCTGCTCGCGGTGGGAAAAAGCAGAGACGGCATTTATTTTCCCTCCCCCGACAACCAGCCGGTTAAAGTGATTTTTCTCATTCTCACCCCGTTTAACGAGCCGACCCTGCAACTTAACATCCTTTCCCAGCTATCGGGCCTTATCTCAAACCTTACGCTGCGCAAACGCCTGTTTGCGGCCAAAACAACGGACCAGCTGCTTGACATAGTACTAGCTTTTGAAAACAAGGTTATGAAATAAGTGTTCTAAGGGTCAGGAGTCTAAGAGTCTTAGAGTCACACAAAACAAAGAAACCCCGCGTTATTGCGCGAGGTTTCTTTGTTTTTACGTCTGTTTATTCCACGACGCTCAGACTCCTGGACTCTTAGACTATTTCTTCGCAGGCGCGGGCGCGGCTTTCGCCGGAGCCGCGGCCGAAGCGGGAGATCCGCCCGCGGGCTGTGCCGCCGGCGCCGCGGGGGCCTGCTGCTGAGGCCGGGTCTGCAGAGGATATTCCTGCACCACTGAGCGCATGCGGTTTGAAGAAGCGAACACCGTAAGCAAAAGCGAGGTGGCCGCGAATACCGCCGCTACCGTGATAGTGAACTTTTTAATAAATGAAGTTCCGGTAGCGGAGTTGAAAAGAGAATCCCCCCCTCCGCCGAACATCGCGAGCGCAGAACCTTTGCTGGTCTGAAATACCACTATGGAAAGTATCAGCACCGAAGCGGCTAAAACATGAGTCACCAAAAGAAAGGTATACATTTATTATTCCTCCAAAGATAATTACTGCTTGCCCTACGCCATAAGCTTTAGGCCATAGGATTTTAAGGAATTCCTTATTGCGTATGGCTTACGGCCTACGGCTTATGGCAGCTATTTCTGCGCCAACGCCACCAGGCCGGGCAGCTGCTTGCCTTCAATAAACTCAAGGCTCGCACCGCCCCCGGTGGAGCAATGTGACATCTGTTCAGCGCCCACCTTGGCCGTTTTCAGCACGGAGAGGGTATCGCCGCCGCCAAGTATCGTGGTGGCTCCGCTTTTTGTGGCTTCAGCCATGGACCTGGCCACGGTTATACTGCCGCCGGCGAAAGCGGGGATTTCAAAAATGCCCACCGGACCGTTCCAGAAAATGGTCTTCGCTCCCTTTATCTTGTCGGCAAACAGCAGTTCCGTTCTTGGGCCAACATCCACGCCTATCCAGCCATCAGGCACCGCCATGGCCTGGGTTATTTCCAGCGCGGCATCCGGTTTTATTTCGCGCACCACGCGGTGGTCCGCCGGCAAAAGCATTTCGACATTGTTTTTGAAAGCTTTCAGAATTATAGCCTTCGCCTCGTCCACTTTATCAGCCTCCAAAAGCGAGTTGCCTATGTTAGTGTTTTGGGCCGCGAGGAAAGTGTAAGCCATACCGCCCCCGATAATAAGGGTATCCACCTTGTCGAGCAGGCTATAAAGCACGTTTATTTTGTCCGACACCTTTGCTCCCCCGATAATGGCCACAAAAGGCCGCACGGGGCTTACCATGGTTTTGTCAAGGTATTCCAGTTCTTTTTGCACCAGGTAACCTATGGCTCCGGGCAGAAATTTGGCTATAGCCGCGGTTGAAGCGTGCGCCCGGTGAAGCGCTCCGAAAGCCTCCTGCACGAAAAATTCCCCGTGCCCGGCGAGCTGCCTCGCGAAAGTTTCGTCGTTTTTTTCTTCCTCGGTATGATAGCGCAGGTTTTCAAGCAGAACTATTTCCCCGTTTTTTGCGTCGGCTATCGTTTTATCCGCCTTCGGACCCACACAATCGGCCGCGAAACGCACTTTAACCCCGGCCAGCGCCTCAAGACGCGGGGCTATGGGCCCCAGGCTGTACTTGGGATCGGGCTTACCCTTGGGGCGGCCAAGATGCGCGATCAGAACCACCTTACAATTTGCCGCAAGCAGCAGTTTCAGCGTTTTAAGCGTTTCACGAATGCGCGTATCGTCGTTGATAACCCCGTCTTTCATGGGCACATTGTAATCAACACGCACCAGCACGGTTTTATTCTTTAAATGCGCGTCCTGCACTTTCGCCAGTTTAAGCACGGTTTTATTTTCAACGGTCATAAGAACCTCGATATTTTTTGATGCATAGCAACTTAGAGGCGTGGAGGCATAGCCCCGAATTACGCATCTATACCTCTACGCATCCAGAAAGCCGGTCGTCCTACACGCCTACCAGCCTGCTGGCGTTCTTAAGCATCACCTTCAGCTCTTCTTTCATGCCGGGAGTGGTGCGTTCTTTCAGCGAATAGGTGACGCGCACCGACGGTTTGTTGAACTTAAGATGTTCCGCCAGATCTATCGGCGTGCCTACAAGCACCAGGTCCGCCGGTATAGCGTTAATGGTTTTTTTAAGCTCTTCCATCTGCTCTTTGCCGTAACCCATGGCGGGCAGGATGTCTTCGAGGTGCGGGAAGTTTTCAAAAACCTTTTTAATGGTTCCGATGGCGTAGGGCCTCGGGTCGACTATTTCAGCGGCGCCGTACTGTTTGGCGGCCACATAGGCCGCTCCGTATTCCATTCCTCCGTGAGTGAGCGTGGGGCCGTCTTCCACCACCAGGACTTTCTTGTTTTTTACCTGGCCGTTTTCGTTTTCTATAATAACGGGGGACTCGGCTTCGATAATTCTGGCCCTGGGGTTCATGCGCTTGATGTTGTCCTTCACTTTTTCAACGGCATCCGGCTCGGCGGTGTCAACCTTGTTTATTATCACGACATCGGCCATGCGCAGGTTCGTGGCGCCCGGATGATACATCTCCTCATGTCCGGGGCGCAGCGGATCGGTTACCACTATGTGGAGGTCGGGTTTATAGAAAGGCAGGTCGTTGTTGCCTCCGTCCCATAAAATAACATCAGCTTCCTTCTCGGCCTCCTCAAGTATTTTGCCGTAGTCCACGCCGGCATAAACGATACAGCCGGCGGCTATGTGCGGCTCGTATTCCTCCATTTCTTCAATGGTGCATTTATGTTTCTCCAGATCTTTCAGCGAAGCGAACCTCTGCCAGATCTGCTCGGACAGGTCGCCGTAGGGCATGGGGTGGCGTATAGCCACGACCTTCTTACCCATTTCTTTAAGCATGCCGGCTATCATGCGGGTAGTCTGGCTCTTGCCGCAGCCGGTCCGCACGGCGCACACCGACACGACCGGTTTTTTTGATTTTATGAACGTGTGGTCGCCGCTGAGCAGCTTGAAATCCGCTCCGCAGGCGAGCGCTATGGACCCTTTGGCCATAACGGTATTAAAGCTTACATCCGAATAGGCGAACACAACTTCGTCCACCTTGAGTTTCTTTATAAGCGCCGGCATCTCTTTTTCTTCATAAATAGGTATGCCGGACGGGTATAGCTTTCCCGCCAAAACCGCGGGATATTTACGCCCCGCTATATTCGGGATCTGGAAAGCGGTGAACGCCACCACCTCGTATTTTTTGTTGTCGCGATAATAAACGTTGAAATTATGGAAATCCCTGCCTGCCGCTCCCATTATCAGAACTTTTTTTGCCATATCAGCTCTCCTTAATGATAGTGTAGAGTGTAGAGTTGAGAGTGCAGAGAGTAAGCGGAGTTTCTATCCACTATCCACTCTACACTATCCACTTTTCACTGACTAAATCCCTTTCCCTGCCATGTAAAGGGCCAGGTCAACCACGCGGTTTGAATAGCCCCACTCATTATCGTACCACGCCAGCACTTTAACAAAATTGCCGCCTATGACCTTGGTGCTCTTGCCGTCCACAATGGAACTGAGCGGGCAGTGGTTAAAGTCTATGGAAACAAGCGGCTCTTCGGTATATTCAAGTATGCCCTTAAGCGGGCCTTCGGCCGCCGCTTTTATAGCCGCGTTTATCTCTTCGGCGGTGGCTGGTTTTGCAAGCATAACGGTAAGATCCACCACGGAGACATTGGGGGTGGGCACGCGTATGGCAAATCCGTCCAGCTTCCCTTTAAGCTCCGGTATCACGAGCGCTATGGCTTTGGCCGCGCCCGTGGAAGTGGGTATCATGGAGATGGCCGCCGCGCGGGCCCTGCGCAGGTCAGAGTGCGCCATGTCGTGGATTTTCTGGTCGTTGGTATAGGCGTGAATGGTGGTCATCAGCCCCTTTTCAATGCCCCATTTATCGTTTATGACCTTTGAAAAAGGCGCAAGGCAGTTGGTGGTGCAGGAGGCGTTGGACACCACATGGTGGTTTTTAGGGTCGTATTTGCCTTCGTTAACGCCCATTACTATGGTAATGTCCTCGCCCTCGGCCGGAGCCGAGATAATAACTTTTTTCGCCCCGCCTTTGGTGATGTGGTTTTCGGCGCCTTTCACTTCCTTGCCTTTCTTGTTCACGCCGTCTTTCTTTATGGTAAAAAGTCCGGTGGATTCAACCACCAACTGAACGCCCAGGTCTTTCCAGGGAAGTTCGGCCGGGTCTTTTTTCTTCAATACCTTTATTATTTTCCCGTCAACTGAAATTTCCTCTTCCGAGACGGCCTTTACTTCTCCGGGAAAGCGGCCGTGCACCGAGTCATACTTCAGCAGATGCGCGTTGGTTTTTGAGTCGGTAAGATCGTTTACGGCCACCAGCTCAATGGAATTGTCTTTCCGTTCAAGGATAGCCCTTGTAACCAGCCTGCCTATCCTGCCAAAACCGTTTATGCCTACTTTAAGCGCCATATATGATTGTCCTCCGTATGTTGTTAAGGTTCAATAAATTTTATTCAGCGCCGCGCGTTCCGCATACCAAGGCGCAGATTAATTATAACAAATTACCCGCTTGGTAAGTTCTGAAGCCTGAAGCGCTGAAGTCTGAAGTTCTGGAATATATGAAGGGTTAAAGCTTGGAAGCCTGTATTTTTTTCTTCAGCGCTTCAGCGCTTCAGCGCGAGGTGTGTCCGGGGCCTGGGAAAGCGCCAACATGAAATAGAGGCTCATAGCCACCCTGGGCAGGTGATAGGATGAATCCGTAAGCATCATAACGTAAAATCCCGCCAGCGCCGTAAAAGCCCACAGGCTTTCCGCGCTGCGGAGAGCGCGGTAATTTCCATAAACCAGCCGCAAAAACGAGAACAGCAGATAAATAAATATCAGGCCGCCGGCCAGGCCGTACTCAGCCGCCTTTTCCATATAAAGGTTGTGAACATCGTTTGAGTCGTATCTGCTGTCAAAAAGCCCGGGATGATAAAAGCCGAAGACCCGCTTTACATTATACGGCCCGACCCCTCCTACCGGATAGTCCCGGATTATTTTCACGCCTACTCTCAACAGCTCCACGCGTATAGACGAACTTTCGTCCACACCGGCGGCTGTATTTTTTTCCCCGGATACCAGTTGGACCATAACGCGCGGGATCGAGACCAGCCTAAGCCTGAAAGACGGAACGGCGGAAACTGTGACGGCCAGCGCCGCAAAAAAGACCACCGCGGCCACGCGCAGCATTTTACGCGAGCGCGGTTCAAGGAAATACAGCATGGCCAGCGCAAAGGCAAGTCCGATGGCGGGGCCGCGGCTCAGACTCAGGGAAAAAGCCGCAACCAGGACGATCGCAGAGACAAAATACGCTTTTCGCGCGAAGGTTCCTTTTTTTGAATTTATAAAACCCACTAAAGAGAATATCAGCGCCACGGCCATTGTTTCGCCGTAGGTAACGGCATGCATCTTTACGTGAGCCCGGATTGTATCCTGACCGTCTGAAAGCATATGTCCGCGAATAAACTGCCAGATGCCAAGCGCCCCCATTAATGTCGCTCCGGCGGCATACCACGCGCCCGCGGCGGCGGTTTTTATACCTGGCACAGCCGCTATAAGAGCAAAGCAGGCCAGTGCTTTTATAAGTTCGGAGTTCAGGAAGGAGAAACTGTTCGCCCTGTCCACTCCGAGTATGGAGGAATAAACATAAGCGATAAAAAACAGCAAAAACGGAAGAACGAGACCGCTGCCATTTATCCGCGCAAGGTATGCGGCAGCTTTAGTTTTATCCTTCGCGGCAAGATAAATAAGCGATATGGCTATAACTAATACGGCCGCCTGGCTTAAAGTTATGGAAAGCAGGACGGAAGCCGCGAAAACATACACGGTCCATTCAAGAATTTTCTCCGGCAGGGATAGTTTTGATGCTTCCGTCATTTTTTATTTTACTTCAGCGCTTTTCTTGACTGTAAAAGAGGCGTCTTTCTGGAAAACCCTGCGTAAAGTGCGCAGTATAATGCCTATATCCAGCGCAAGCGAAATGTTCTTGACATAATACAGGTCGTAGCGGAGTTTTTCCACGGATTCCTGTTCATTGGAGGTGGCCCTGAAATTTATCTGCGCCCAGCCGGTCAATCCGGGTTTTACAAGGTGGCGCAGGTGGTAGTGCGGCACGCCCTGTTCAAGCAGCCGCACCTCCTGCGTCCACTCGGGGCGCGGCCCCACCAGGGACATATCCCCTTTAAAAACGTTCCAAAGCTGCGGCAGTTCATCCAGGCGCGTGCGGCGCAGGAACTTCCCCAAAGCGGTTATCCTGGAATCCCCCTGCATGGCCTTATAAAGGGGCCCTGCCTTGTCGGCGCCGGGGACCATAGTGCGGAACTTCCAGATAACGAACTTCCTGCCCAAGTAGCCGACGCGTTTCTGAAAATATAAAGCCGGATGGCGCTTGCCATCGGCGATCTTGAGGGCGGCATACACGGCGGCGAAGAACGGAAATCCGCCTATCAGCCCGGCGGCGGAGACGCATATGTCTATTGCACGCTTGACCAGCAGATAAACGTTCTTGTCCCGGCTAAGCACGTTCCGGAACAGCCAGCCTGATTCGGCCGCATGCTCCGGCGGTATCTTCCCGTAAAGGTCTTCGTAAAAATCCAGGTGGGAGATAACCGGGATATCCTCCGCTACCGCAGTCGAAACCACAAGACTCTCGAAGAGGGAACTATTGGCCGCATCGGAAGAATTCACCACAAGCACGTCCACCGAAAAAGCCCCCCCCCCCGCGCGCCTGCCGAGCGCCGGCAAACCGCCTTCGTTCCTGCGGGCGGCTAATTCGGGCAGCGGCGCAACGGAGAAGCCGAGATGGGGGTTATTTTCCAGGTCGCGGCGTATTTCCTCGATAAGGGGGTTGCTCCCCAGGAAAGCCACGCGCTGGGCCAGCACTTTCGCCAGCAAGAATCGCGTCCAGATCCGCCGCCACAGCATGGCCAGCGCGTGCATAAGTATGAACGCCACCATAAAATTGATCTTGGGGCTGGTGCCTATCTGCAGCGAAAAAAGGTAGAGGACAGCCACCGATACGGAAGAACTGGCGACCAGGGCGAGCAGCGTGTAGTTAATAAGGTTCGTCAGCTTGTTTACGCGTCGTATATCGTAAAGACCCACCACATAGAACACCCCGGCCCAGATAGGGACGAGCAAAGAGAAGACCTTGACGTTATGAAGGTAGAATTCCGGAGTTATAAGGGCAAAATGCCGGACGATAAGAGCCAGGCCCAGCGCGACATAAAAAAGCGCCAGGTCGCCCAGAAAAAGTAATATCCGCCGCCACCTGAATATGAGCATTTGCCTCAAACCTCTAGTGTATTATCTCGCAAATAGCTTTACTTTTGCGAAACAATACACTAGCAGGAATTATACTAATTTGACGCGGATCCCGCGGTCGCGGGGTCAGAACAGTTTATAGCCCCACTTATTAAAATATCGGAAAGTGCTGTGGATGAAGCGGACCATAGCCCTGAAACTGACATGCGCGGAACGCGCCCAGAAATGCGTCACCTCCGCTTCCGGCAGGTACATGGTCCGGTGCGTCTTCTGTATGCTGCGGCAGAGATCAGTGTCCTCGAAGTACAGGAAGTATTTCTCGTCGAAACCGCCCAGCTTTTTAAGCAGGCCGGCGCGGCAGAACATGAAGCAGCCGCTGACGGAAGGCACATAATAGCTGTGGCTGTAGCCAACGTCGCGCATTTCAAAAGCGTCCATGCGGCGCTTAAAATATTTTTTAAACGGACGGGGCATGAAACGCCGCAGGAACAGGTCCCATACCGTGGGATGCAGCTTATTAAGCCCCTGTATTGAGCCGTCCGGGTTAAGCACTTTGGGGCAGGCCGCGCCCACATCCGGGTTAGCGTCCATGAAATCCCTAAGCAGGGCGAAGGTATCCGGGCGCACCGTCATATCGGAGTTCATTATCACGAAGTAGCGGCCCGCCGAACGCTTAAGGTTTATATTGTGGTTCTCGCCGTAGCCCGCCGCGTCGTGGTTCTCCACCACGCTTATCCCGGGGTAATTTGCGGCGAGAAATTCCTTAGTGCCGTCCGTGGACCTGTTATTTACCAGCAGCACCTCGGCATCCGCCCTCCCGGCCGCGGGCATAAGCGTAGGCAGCAGCCGCTCCAGGTCCGGGCGCTGGTTCAGGGCGACCAGGGAAATAGTGACGGCCGGGCTGCCGCTCATTTTACGGTCCTTTGCTTTATTACTTTGGCCGGTATGCCGCCGGCCACGGAATTAGGCGGGATATCCCGCGTGACCACGGCGTTGGCCCCTATAACGGCGTTGTCGCCTATGGTTATACCGCCCAGCACCTTGGCGCCGGCGCCTATCACCACATTATCCCCCAGCAGCGGCCGCTTCTCCGGGGTATAGGCCACATCCATTTCCTTAGCCCCCAGCGTGACTTCGTGGTAAATAAGCGCATTGCTGCCTATCTTGCGGGCGCCGATGACTATGCCGTAGGTATGCGCGAAACAGAGACCCGGCCCTACCTCGCAGCGCGCCGCCATCTCTATCCCGAACAACAGGAAGTTAGCCAGCGAGACCAGCCGAGAAAGTATAGAATGGTTCCCAAGATACAGGGAATGGGCCGCACGGAATATTACCACGGGCGTGAACCGCGGGTTAAACACACCGCACAGTACGTCCGTCAGCCCGGCTTTCCGGTCAGCCTGGCCGGCGTAATAGTAAAGGCGTTCAAGGTCTTTTTTCAGCAGTTCTGCGAGCATTGGCCCTCCCGGGCGTGCCGTCTTATTTTTTCCGCAGCCAGTCCGCGGCTTTGAATATCATAAAGGCCGGCCAAAGCGGCAGCATTATGGCGGGCATCGTAAAGATCCAGAAATACAGGTATCGCCGGTAAAGCGGGTAAAGGGCCCCGAAATAGTCCTCAGGTTTCGTGGCCAGGATGTTCTTTCTTGCCCTTATTATGTTGGCGGGAAAGAATCTAAGCAGCAGGCGCCGCTTTATTATCTCGAAGCAGGCGGGCTCGACGCCCTTCCGGATATAGATCCCACATACGTCCAGGAAATTCTTTCCAAAGACCTGACAAAGCATATAACCGCCGGAAGCGTCGGCCTTGGCGGCTACTGAGTAGCTGCGCACATACACGTTCGGCTTCCCTTTGAAAACGGCCTCAAAAGTCCAGCAAAGCTGTATAAGGTTCGTGTTTCGGAATTCGTCAAAGTTTAAATCCGCGCCCGCGAGATCTTTGTTTATGATGTTCGAAGAGATGAATGTAAGAAAATAGCTTGCTCTGCCGAGAAAAGCGTTCAGGTTCGAATGCACCTCGTACCCGGAAGGATTGCCCGCCGGCCGTTCGTCCTCCAAGCTTTTCCTAAATCCGTAGGAGTTCAGGTGCAGCACCCCGTATTCGCCGTTTTTCACGATGTCGATTACGCGGCCGATGGCGCCATCCAGGATTATGTCGTCGTCGCCCAGAAGCCAGAAATATTTCCCGGCGGCAGCTTTGTAGCACTGCACGAAATTGTTGTCCGGCCCCATGTTAGAGGCGTTGCGCAGATAGGTTATCTTCAGCCCCGCGGCAGTACGGGCTTTAATCACAACCTCAGTAGAATCCGTAGAGCAGTTATCCGACACCAGCACCTCAACTAAGTCCGCCACAGGGCCTATCTGCCCGGCAATATGAGCCAAAGCAGTATCCAGATAAGCCGCGCGGTTATATGTCGGTATTGCTATTGTAAGCAATGGTGCAGGGTTGTTCATTTAAATGACCTTTAGCGCGTTTCTTGTTGAAAATCCATATTATCCATGGCAGGCCCCAGATATAGCTGGAAAAAAAACCAAGGAAAAAGTAGTCCGGGGACAAAAACAGGGCGGAAAAATAAGTAGCGACAATTATGTATACAGCGGAAAACACCGACGGAACGACCAGCGGCTCTTCCTTATGGGCCCGCAGGTAGAGGGCAAGGCCGTTAACAATAACCTGCAGCCACCAGCCGCCGGCAAGAAAAAGCATGGAAACCGGACTAACGAACCTGTCCGCAAGCGCGAACCGCCCACGCGCAAGCCCGAACAGCGAGAATACGCAGCCGACGCCGGCCAGAAAGGTGGCGGCTGAAAAAACCAGATTTCTGAAAAACAGTTTATCCAGATGCAGCCATTCTTTTTTTGATATGTGGATATTTATTTTCGGCGTAACCACGGAAAGCCAGATATTGGAAAGCGTCAGCACCCCGGTCCAAAGCGTTATGCTTATGCCTATTTTTCCGGCCTCCACGGGGCCGTAATAATGGAACATTATCGGTGTGTACATCTGGAAAATAAAGTAGCCGCTGGCCCAGCTTAAAGAATAACGTCCCAGCAACGGCAGGAACTCTTTTCGCCAGGAATGCGCATACCCCCTGGCAGCCGCCAGCAAACTACCCGCGGCAGGACGGAAAACCTTAAAAAGCAGGGCCGCGCCGGCCAGCGCGCTTACAATAGCGGAAAGCGCCAGCGCATAAAGTTTTAATCCCGAGATCAAACCGGCGCAAAGCACCGCTATCATGGCCAGATTTATCTGCGCCCTTATTTTTTGTGTCTTCGGCACGCAATCGCAGCCCTCAAAAAAATAAAGAAAGCTGTTGTTCATAAAAGTGAAAACAGAGCCGATCACATACAGCAGCCAGGGCGCCTGCCAGGCGGCTTCGGCCGGCCGGCGCGACATTATATACCAGCCTGCCATGAAAATTACCGGCAAGGCTATCGCCACCACCCCCGCAGACCACTTAAACGCAAAAAGGAAAAAACTGCCCAGGCGCTTTAAGTATTTTTCCTCCCCTTCTATAGCTCCTGAAGCGTTAAACCGCAGGAAGGCGAATTCATGGGCGGCGAACTGCAAAATGATGGTGGAAAAACCGGAATCAGCTATTATCATCAGCGCGGAAAGGCTCATGAACGAGAACCAGTACCCCTGCTCCGCCTTGCTGAGAAAAAGCGGGACAAGAACCAGCATCATCACCACATAGGCGGTCTTTGATAACTGGTTTACAGCGGTAAACATATGGGAAACGCTGATGTTCTTCAGGGCGGTTTTTATCATTCAGACTTTGATGCGATCCTTCTATACACTGACATAAGGCTGCCGGCCTCGACAAGCTTATAGTTCGGAGCTTCTTTATTGAACAATTCACGCAGCTCCATAAGCCTGCCTGCCCTGGCAGGCCGCTCGGTTTTCAGGAGTGGTAAAGCGTACACAGCAGCCCACGGATCAGGATTTGCGGCATTCATGTCGGAATCGGCAAAAAGGTATTCGGGTTTCATGCTTTCCAGTTTAGCGAAAACTTCATCACCAAGTTTGTCACTTATCATGTACCACGGCATTTCAAAATGCGGCATCAGGCTGTAGCGGCCGCTTAAAAACGGAAGAATATTGTCATACTTGGAAATTATGTATATTCCCTTGCCCTCAGAATATTTTTGTATCAGCGCGACAGCCCCGGAAAAGAGATCAGGGTTAATTGTCGATACGAGCTTAGCGTTTTTAAAGGTCCAGTTATAGCACTTATGGGTTTTAAAATTGTCGTAAAATTCCTTCTGCCCGGCTGGAGCAAGATAAAAATATAAGGCAGAAACGGCCACAAGCAAAACCGAAAATAAAACCGCCGCAGGTTTGACATTATAGACCCATTTCCATAACTGTTCTCCGCCGCCAAATCCTTTTTTCTCGATCAATAATGCGGCAAAAAGCAACTGCAGAGTTATGAACGGGAACAGCAACGGCAAGTGGTTTAAAAGACCGGACCAATAAAAATAAACAAAAAGGCCCTGCGAGTAGAAGAAGCTGAACAGATAAAGGTATTTGGCGTCGCTGCGATTTTCCCGTATGCGGATAAGGAACAGATAGGAAAGCACAATATATGCCATTGTGAAAGCGACAACGATCGTTTTAGGCGGCCAGGAAAAAAACCCGTAAAAATAAGATTTCAGTATTCCGCCTGCCCCGTCCCCTGAACCTCCGCCGGTAAGCCAGACAGCGAGAGCCGTAACCAGAAGCGGCAGAAGAAGCCATAAATATTTGAGCGAACCGGCCTTATTCTCAAGGCCATAAACCGCCATGGCCGCCACCCATGAGACAGCCAGCATTCCACCGAACTGTCTGTTGAGAAATATCGCGCAGGCGACTAACAAACCGGAAAACAAAACACACCCCCACCTGGACCGGTTCCTTAAAAACGCGGCCAGCGCCAGAATCAAGGCGGCGTCAAAAAAATGTATAGTCGGAATAATTCCGGGAGCCAGGACGAAAGCGATATAATTGTACGAAAAATGCATAAAAGCCACCGCGGAAAATCCGCACAATACGTAAGTTATATCCCGAAAAACATATATCAGCATTGCCAGGAATATCGCATAGTAGACGAAATAATACAGATAACATTTATAATAGTTAGCGATCGAAACCCCGCCAAAGGCCTGCATGGTCCGCTTGAACAGAAGCGTGTTCCCTACCCCATATTGCATGTATGTTTTAGTTAATGGTTTTCCCAGGTCATATTCGTTTACAGGGTTCAGAATATATCCTATATGGTTGATCTGCCCCCGTCCCATAACCTGATGTTCATATTCCAAAGCATTGGCTTTAACAAAAGCCTGCAACGACAACAACTTCGAATAATTTACGGGAGAGCCGGAAGCCAACGCATTCCCCCATGCCTGGATTTCCGGCTTTTTTAGTTTTATCAGGAAATCCAACCCCTCTTCTCCCGGAATTTTTTCGTGCAGTTTCAGATCGCGGGACAGTTCAGGAAGTTTGGAGAGGAAGTCGCTATTTTTTACGTATAGGCCGTCCAGACGCGTCTCGCTGGATATCTCCGGATACTCGTTCATCAGCGGCACCGGCCCGACAAAAAGCCGCAGCGGCTCTACCATAAGAACGGCGAACATCAGGAAAAGCGCGCAGTAGAAGGACTTTTTATAAATTTTACGCGGAATAAACTGCGCCAGCGGAATGGCGGACAGCAACAAAGCGGGAACAATAATTCTCAAAGCAGACAACTTAACTAAAACAATACCTAAAACGACAAAGGAAAACCCAAAAAATGTATAAAAACCCCTGTCTTCGAGCGAATCCAGCCTGGCTTTTAAAGCGCCGGAGTATTTAGGTAAAAAAACATAGAGGAGCAGTCCGACAGCTCCTATTCCGGAACACAGAAAAAGGTAATTAAGAAGCCCGCCGCTATATGGATGATAATACGGGTACGCCCATGGTTTTACCCCGGCATACATATCATCCATAAATTTCAGCCTGAACACATCCACGAGCTTCCACAAAAAAACAGAAAACCCAAAGGCGGCGATAACCGACTGGATAACAAAAAGCCTGTACTTGGAACAATTTGCCGGCTTCATAAGTTAAAAATTGATTCTTTCCCTTTCCACAACCAGCGGGCGCTTAAGGACTTTTGTATGTATAGAGCCGATATATTCCCCGACAACCCCCAAAAAGAAAAGCTGCACCGAAAACATAAAGAAAAGCCCTATCACTATCGGCGCTATTCCCAAAGAGAACTCCTGCCAGTAAATAAGCTTATAAACCAGATAAGAAAGCGCCACAAGAAGGCTTATCAGGGACATTGCAAACCCCAGGAACGTGGCTATCCTTAACGGGATCTTTGAATAGTTCGTAAGTCCCAGCATGGCCATGTCATAGAGAGTGTAAAAGTTATTCTTGGTTATTCCCGATTTCCTGGCCGGCTGTATATATTCAACGCGGGAGATCTCAAAACCGATGTCGGCAATAAGCCCCCTGAAATACGGGTATGGGTCGTCTATGCCGCGCAGTATCTCAATGACCTGCTTGTCGTAAAGGCCGAACCCCGTAAAGTTTTCTATGTGCCGCACTTCGGAGATGCGGTTCATTATCCGGTAGTAGAACTTGCGTATCCCGAATATCAGCCCGTTTTCGTCGCTGTCTGTTTTAATTCCGACGACTATTTTGCTTCCCCCCTCCCATTTTTTAATAAATTCCGCGATCAGCTCCGGAGGGTCCTGCAGGTCGGCTACCATTAGTATTACCGCGTCTCCGGATGTCTGGAGCAAACCGTGAAAAGGGGAGCGGATATGCCCGAAGTTACGGACATTGCGTATCAGTTTTACTTTTTTATCTTCGACCGCTATTTTTTTCAGTATTGCAAAAGTCCCGTCCTCCGAAGCGTTATCTATAAAAATATGCTCATAGTTGTAATCACCCGAAGTGGAAAAGATATCTTTAACCGCTTTATACGCCTTCTCAACGTTCAATTCTTCATTGTAGCAGGGCATTACGATACTGATAGTTTTCATGGATGTCCCCTAAAAACCAGCCTGGAATTTAAAAAATATGAAACCAGCGCCATAGGCGGCAGCAGCATGGCTCCGGCCGCGTACATATTAAATCCTAAAACGCTTAACTCTTTAAGCAGCCCTACATTCAGAAAATAAACGACAGCGTAACCTGACACAAATTTAAATATAAGCCTGTTGTTGCTATGCTTGAAGACAAGAGAGCCGGTAGTTTTAAAGTTGAACAAGATCCCCAGGAGCGTGGAGAGAAAAACCGCCAAAGAATAATGCAATCCGGCAAATATCAACAGCGCGAACAGGGCATACCCGACAAGGGTATTTAGCCCGCCCACGATCAAAAACCGTATAAACCTGTTATCCCAGGCTTTTTTCAGTTCAGGAGCATCAGCCATAACAAAAACCGCCGCCCGGCGTGGACGGGGAATATTATTTAAACCGGCCACAGCTCGGCAACAGCCGCCAGCGCCTCCGTTTCGTCGAGATCGTTTACCCGCGTCATCCGGAAGCCGTCCATTGCCATCACAAGGGCAAGTTTCGCCCCGGTGCGCTTTTTATCTTTTTTCATGCCTTGCACAACGGCAGCCCCGTCGATACCGGCGCTTAACATCCCCGGCGGGATAATAGGGGAAAGGATCCGTTCCCGCATAAACATTTCCAAATCCTTTGACAACAGCCCTCTGCGGCGTGAAACCATATTCGCCAGTATTATGCCATAAACCACCGCCAGGCCATGCGGCACGGCAAAATCCGTGGCGGACTCTATAGCATGGCCGAAGCAGTGCCCGAAATTCAGCATATTCCTGCGGCCCGAGTCGAATTCGTCATCCTCTATATAACCTTTCTTTATCCCAAGAGCCTTTCGAAGAAAACACAGAAGCGGCGCGGATTCACGCTTAAGCATCCTTTCAACGGCTCCGGCAAATTCTTTCGCCTCGGCTTCTCCGCCTATTATGCAAAGCTTGGCTATCTCTCCAAGGCCGCTCAAATAATCGCTGTCTTTCAGCGTTGAAAGAAAACCGGCGGAGATATAGATTTCAGAAGGCGGATAGAAAGTGCCCGCCAGGTTCTTGTAGTTTTTGTAGTTAAGCGATGTTTTTCCGCCTATGCAGCTGTCGGCCTGCGCCAGAAGGGTGGTCGGGATAAAAGTCCATTTTATGCCGCGGTAAAGGGTCGAGGCGACAAAACCGGTTATATCCTGCGTTATCCCCCCGCCAATGGAGACAAGGCGCATGTTCTTCTTGGGGGCGAACTCCACTATCCGGTCATAAAGCATCTGTACCGATTTCAGTGATTTCAGCTCTTCGCTTATCGGCAGTATTATCAGGGAAGCGCCTGCAAGCGGCTTAAGGACGGAGCCTTTATGCAGGCGCCAGACATTTTCGTCCACGGCAAACACGCAGTTAGGCTCGCCGGCCAGCCGCGGAAGATAGTCAGCCGGTTCAGCGAAAAGAACATTATAATCCGTCAGCCTGGATCTAACGGTAAAGTTATCTAAAGACAACTATATCCCCCGTCCACAGTTATTGTCTGGCCGGTTATATACGTATTCTGCCCTGAAGCGAGAAAAGCCACAACGGCGGCGATCTCGGAAGGCTCTGCAAGCCGCTTAGCCGGGACAGCCTGCGCTATAGCGCGGATATCGCTCTCTGAATTATTTTTTCTGGTGAGTTCGGTATTTACGTAGCCGGGGGCTACGGCGTTAACCAGCACCCCGTATTGCGCGCACTCAACGGCGGCGGCGCGCGTCATGCCGTTTATCGCCGCCTTTACCGTTGAATAAGCGAACCGGCGCGGCTTTGAAACAAGACTCCACACGGAGCTTATGTTAACTATCCTGCCGTACCGCTTCTCGCGCATGGGCGGCAGCAGCCCCCTGATAAGCCGCATTGGCGCTGTAAGATTTACCTGTATAACGGCGCTAAGGTCGGCGTCGGAATAGTCCTCCGCCGAGCCCAGCGGATTAATCCCGGCGTTATTTACCAGGATATCCACTTTTTTCCCGATTCCGGCCAGATACCTGTCTATAGACTCGTTGGAAGAGAGGTCAAGTTCTGAACGCGACGGGGTAAGCAGAACGGCTCCGTTCGCGCGGAAAGCGCCGGCAATGGCTTCGCCGATACCCCTTGAAGCGCCTGTAACCAGGGCGACCCGCCCTTTCATACTCCCTTAACCCCGGCTTCTTCTATAAGGCGTTTGTACCTTTTTTCAAGCATGTTTATGCGGTGCTCGTCCTCGGCATATATAGAGCCGTAGAAGTTTCGTTTGTTTTTCAGCCACATCAACTCAAAACCCACAGCTTTAAGGATTCCGGCGGGAGCTTTGTCCGACAGCGCTTCGGGACATTTAAAAATAACCTTACGCGTCTCATACCTGTCCAGCAGGCCCTTGGGCAGGCGATTGAAAAACGGCAGGGATTCTTTTGCCACCCCGCCGCCAATAACGCATTCAAGGCCCTTCTTTTTAGCCTTCGTGAGAAGGTCTTTGGCAATGTTGAATATTTTTTCGGAATTAATGTCTTCCCGTGTCATACCTAGAGAGCCTGTCATATCAACGCGGCCCAGCACAATACCGTCCAGCTCACCGATATTATCTATCTTCAGCATTTCATCAAAGTTCTCGGCTCCCATTATTGTTTCTATATTTACAAGCAGAGAAACCTGCTGTATTTCCTCTTTGGGAAAAGCCATTTTGGCGGCGCTCAGGTATTTTGTCAGCGCGTAAGGCGACTCTATCATAGGCGCCACTATCCTGCAGACCCCTATCGATCTGGCGTCGTACATGTCTTTCAGGGCTTCGCAGCCGCCTATTTTTATAGTCAGATCAAGGCCGGCGCGGGTCACGACTTCCTTAAGACGCAGGGCCTCCTCAAGACGCGTGCCTTCAGCCTCAAATTCGGCCTTAATACCGGCCACATTGTGGTTTTCCTTAAGGTCCTGAAGCACATCCACCATTTTTCTTTCAAGATTATTCATATTCGACCGCCTTTTATTATATATATGATACAAAACATCAATTCAGCCGATGATGTTACTTTTAAAATCTTCCCTGTCCAGAAAAGGCCACATATCCTCAAGCGGCTTGGACACCATGCTGCCGTCCGGTTTCTTTTCGGAGGACAGCTTCGGCATGAATTTATGGTCCGCGGGAAGCCTGACATCGCAAAGCGCCGGGCCTTTTACAGCCAGAACCCGGGCTATCTTTCCGCTCATATCTGAAACGTTATCTATAATTTCGGTGTGCAGGCCAAAAGCTTCTCCGACTTTCATGAAATCGGGGAAACCCACTCCGGATCTGGAGTCGCAGGCCACGTGGCGGCCCTCGAAGAAATTATCCTGCGTCTGCTTGATAGAAATATAGCCCTCGTTATTCAACACAAATATTTTTAACGGCAGTTTGTAATGCGCGGCCGTGGCGAGTTCCTGCAGGTTCATCATAATGCTGCCGTCTCCGGCCAGGCAAACCACCTCTTTTCTGCCGCTCCCGAAGCAAGCCCCGATAGCCGCAGGCAGATCATAACCCATAGAGGCGCAGCCGGAATTCCAGAATATCCGCTGGCCCTTATGAGCTATCCCCGCCTGGAAAAGGCAGACGCAGGCGGAGCCGTTACCCGCGACGACCGAAGTTTCAGGTTTTAACATGCCGGTCAGTGTTTCAATAAAATGATACGGGTTTACTTTTGTTTTCAGTTTTTTGTATTCCTCAAGGACAACCGGATACTTAACTGAGCGCTCCCGGCACCAGGCCAGCCAGCCGGAGAAGTCGCCGGCGCCGGCTTTCGGAAGCGCCGCAAGCAGGGCAGCCATAAAATCTTTCACATCCGCGCATACCGGCAGTTCCGGCTTAACAGTAGGCTTTACCAGTTCAGCGGGGTCTATATCCACGACTATTTTTTTAGCATTGCGCGCATAATTGGCCCAATCGTAACTGACCTGGCGTATATTATTGCGCGAGGCCAGCGACAGCACCAGGTCCGCGTTCTGCAGCGAGAAATTGCCGCCCCTGGTGCCTACTGTGCCTATCCTGCCCGCAAACCACGGACTATCGTTCGGCACAAGGTCAAAACCGGCAAAGGTAGCCAGCACAGGTATTTTTAAAGCGTCCGCCAGTTTTCCAAACAACTCCTGGGCCCCCGCGATCCTTATGCCGTGACCGGCGATAAGCACAGGCCGTTTAGCCGCGCGCAGCATTTCAACAGTTTTAGCGGCCTGGATTTTAAGGTCAGTCCTGAATGGAATAGGCGCTTCAGGCTCATAAGCAGCAAGCTTAGTTTCGTCTATCAGGGCCGCCTGGACGTCCAGCGGAATGTCTATCCATACCGGACCCGGCCGCCCCGTTGTGGCAATATGTATGGCCTTATCCAGCACATATTTAACCTGGTACGGGTCCTTAAGCATCTGTGCGAATTTTGTAACCGGTTTTACGATATCTATGATGTTTATTTCCTGGTCGCCAAGCTGCCTTAACCCGGCTTCAGGGCAGGATGCGACCGTGGTCGTAAACTTCACCTGTCCGGAAATATAAAGAGCCGGCAATGAATCAAGCCACTGCCCTATTACTCCGGTTAAAGTATTTGTACCGCCGGGCCCCGTTGTAACGACCGCCACCCCCAGTTTGTCGGTGACGCGCGAATAACCTTCAGCGCCCATGGCCGCGGCCTGCTCGTGGTGATTGCAAATGTATTCAAGCCCTTTACATTTTCCCACGGCGTCGTTAAGGTGCATAGCGCCGCCGCCGGATATCATGAACACGTGCTTTACGCCATGCTCTACCAGCCGTTTAGCCACATAGTCCGAGAGTTTTATCATGCCAGTCTCACTTGTCGGAAAGCAGCGTTTCCCTGTTTATAGAATCCTTGTTGGCGTTATACCATGAATAAAGTTTCCCGATCGCCTCGTCGGGCGGGGTAAAGGACAAACCCTTGATTTCCGCCCTGAGCCTGGAATTATCACCGCTGTATTCCTGGCCAAGGCCGAGCTGGGCGACTTTTATCGGCAAATCCTTACCGGATATCCGCAGAACTTTATCGGCCAATTCCAGAAGTTCGACAGATTTGTCCGGAGTAACGTTATACGCCTTGTGGCAGGCGTTGTTTTCCAGAAAATATTCCATAACAGACAACAGGTCGTCAACCCAGATATAATCAAACCGGCGGTTCTGCTTTATGGTCAGCGGCAGGCCGCAGACGGCCTTACAGATCATGTTGGAAATGAACCGTATGGCATAATCTTCATACTTGCCGTAAATACCGAACACCCGGAGGTCTGTTATATTGTCCGTCCCCTCAATATACTTGCCGCAGACATACTTGCAGAAGCCGTGCTCATCGACAGGAACATGCCCGTCAAAATAATCCTCTTTCATTTTCGGACGGTAATGGCGCATATCGTAAATGGCGCCGGAACCCGTTACCAGCATCTTTTTAAAATATTCCGAGCTGCGGGCCAGGTTAAAGAACATCCGGGTATTCTCATAAAAAACCTTTCCCGGCTCTTTGGCATTGCGGTGCCCCGGCTTGGACGCGCTATGTATTACAAAGTCAAAATTGCCGCTTTTGATGTAGTTCCGTACTGCGTCCTCATCCAGCAGGTCCAGCTCCGCGTGGCGCGGGGCCGCAATTTCATATTTTCGGGCCAGAGGGGATTCAAGGAGGTTTTTCCCTATAAACCCGCCGCCGCCGGTAAGCAATATCTTTGCGCGTTTGTTCATTGCGATTATCGACCAGACCAGCTACACATGTTTCCAAACCCTCAAAACAGCGTTATTCCCTATAATATAAGAAGCCCGCGTTCTATATACCCCGGTTTTAGGATCGGCCTGCTCAGATATCCACCGTATAATTTCTCTCTGCACGCAGGGCCTTCCGCCGCGGAACAGCAGCTCGTGTACCTTGACAGCGGCCTCGGGTAAGTCAAGCATGACAATAATCTTAGGGGGATCGGCTTTAAGCGCAGCAAGATCCTCTTTCACCAGACTGTCACTTACCGTGTCGTACCAATGCTGAAGCGAGTATGTCGGAGGCCATCTGTCCGATAAAATATAAAAGAGAGGTATTGACGGATAGGCATATATATGTTCCCCGGGTTTTGTTTCATCCAGTATCGTCCTGGTAATTTGTTCTATCGCCTCTTTATTTTCCCGGGTCGTATATATGCCTTTCAGCAAAGGCAGATTAAAACCTTCCAGCTCGCCGCGGATATCGCTGCTGCCCACATACCACCAGGAATAAGGCCGGTGATATTTCGAGAACACGAGGCTTTCCGTATAGATAAAAAGGCAGAAAAGCAATGAGATGAGCCCCCATTTGACGTACCGCAGCCGGTTGTACAGCAAACATATCACTAATCCTAATCCCACAAAAACGCCCGGAGCCGAGATCATCGTGGACATTGCCGTTGAATACATCAGGCACAGGGACAGGAACGCGACGGCAAGCGCATTAAACGCGGAATTGTCCGGGTTATCCCGCAACAGCCGGGGGATCCGGCCAAGGACCAGTAAAGTTCCGATGATAGCCAGGGGAATTACCGGCGCTGAAATATTGTTGACTAAAACAGCGGATTGAACAGGAAAAGGCCAACGCACCAGCAAATGATTCAGAACGACAAAAAACATAACGATGGATATGGGCAGCCACCCTATAACCTCTCCTCTCTCTTTATCCGCGGTTTTTTCTTTAAAGCACAAAAAGAAGCAGAGGATCAGCAGCGAAAGCAATATCTGGACGAAAAAGGGAATAGTTAACTGAAAGCGGAGAAATCCGAACAGGATCGAAATCCAACTCCCTTTGGCGCCGACTCCCAGAATTACCGCTTTATAGAAACCAGCCGCGCTTGAGAAATTAAAGAGCCATAAACAGAATATCCCTATAGGTATTATCAGACCCAAAACGAAAAAGCAACCGGCCTTTAAGCGCCGGATAGAGGGAGCGTGGTAATAAGCCATAAATAAAAGAAGTGAAACCGTTAAGATCAACAGCCCCCCCAGGGAATGTTTGACCAATATGCAGCAGGAAGCAAAAAAACCGGCCAACGCGACGAACAGATTTTCCTTTAATGGCCTATTGTTCGCGTTAGACGCGTCGAACGCGTTCATAACGAATAAGACGGAAACAGCAGCGTACAATGTGTCGAACGAATGATAGTCATAAGGGATAAAAACGTTAAAAGACTCAAAACAAAGCACCGAAATAAATGCGGAAATAGACGCCCCTAAAGATGATGTGATGCGCCGGAATATTGAGTAAATCACAAAAGTCAAAAGCATCAAAACCAAAACGCCCATAATCCTTAAAGCGATAAAAGAAGGCCCGAACAATTTAGTCCAGACCACTAATTGAAACGGATACAGAGGAGGGAGAAACAGCGCTGTGTCCTTATATGGCAAATACCCTGAAATCCAGCGCTGTGAATAAGCGGAAAACCAACCCTCACAAACAGAAAAATACCGATCGAACCAAATCAAATTAAAAACCCCTACTGCTAAAACACTAAGCGACAACCCCTTTATGTAATCAGTGCCTTTTGGAGCAGCAGTATGCCGGGTCATGTCTTGGTTCGCCAAAGATGACATGCCGGCTAAAAAGTTTTTGAATGACAAAATCATTTAGTTCATTGTCCCCGCAAAGACCTTAAAGGCTTTCACGCTATAACCAAGCATTTCAGTGCCCATTCCCGGATATGCCTTTCATATGTGTGGGCAAGAGGGGACTCAGGGATATTTTTCCCCATAAATCCGCCGCCGGTAAGAAGGTGCTTCATGCCGAACCCCGCAAACTCTTAAACCCAGGTTTATTTTCCATGCAGCCCTGGTAAAGAATGACACTTAAAACAGCCAGGATTATTAACGGGTTAATAATTACCGCCACGCTGATATCGCTGCGTATAATAAGATAATCTTTGGGAACGCACAACAAAGCAAAAGCAGAAGCAAAAAATATGGAACCTTTAGTTTTGTTGTCCCTGACAAGGAAAAGAGTGATCGGTATAAACAAATGCATAAGTTTATAATCAAAAGACACTTGTGGAGCCACCAAGAAATACAGGACTATTATAGCGACGAATCTCCACAATTCTTTTTCCATAAACACCAGATATAAAGAAATAACGATAAAAAGAGCCGCCATCGCGGCTGAATAAACAGCTTCAGGGAACGCGCTGCCCGGCATAAAATAGCCGTGGGCAAGCCTCAAAACCCCGAAAAGAGAGAGATTGTGCTGCAGGCCGGTATCCGTAAGAAAATAGCTGTTCCTGAATCCCGCCATATTTCTAATAAATCCCGTATAAGACGCCGTTACCCCGCCTCTCAAAACAAGCATGCTCAAAAACGTTAATCCGGCTACCAGCGAAAGAGTGTAAAATATGTTTTTATACTTTTTATCCGCAAGAAAAAGAAGCAGAAATGCCCCGGGATATATTTTCATGGAGATGGCGCAAGCCAGACAGAATATGCTTTTCCCATCTTCTTTTCGCCGGTAATAATAAATGAATAAAGCCAGGAACATAAAAACTATTGCTTCCAGGTTAGCTCGGTCAAAAATGAACAAAAAAGGATAACTCATAAACAGAAAAGCGATCGTTTTTAAATATCGTCCGTCATAGTCAATTTCCGCAACAGTTCTATACACATATCTCCACGCAAACACTGTAAAACCGGCAAGCATAAGTACAAACGCCAAATCCCGCTTAAACATGGTAAAGGGAAGCATTACCAGGTATGTAAAAGGCGGATAAACGCTGACCGCGAACTTAAAAGGGTCAAGGCCGGCCGTAGCCATATAGATATCAGTGAAATCATGAAATCTACCTGCGGGGATAAAAAGAAAGGTATTATGCGGATAGAAATTTAAGTTCAACACAAAAGCCTTGATAAAATGAAACACGACGGAAACCGACAATCCGACAACGATCAAAACCACCATATAATTCAATTCAAACCGCCTGTCTTTTTCCATTGTGGTTTTCACCATTTGCGGTTTATTTCAGCCCGAACCGCAGCTTTAACAATGTCACGGCGAAGGAAATCATAAACGCAAAAAGATCCCGCTTGGTTTCGCCGAATTTTCTTTTTTCAAAGTTAAACGGTATTTCCTTGATCCTCGCTCCGGGGTTGTTTTTGACTATCTTAAAAAGTATCTCCTCAACTATATCAAAATTGTCGCAATAGAGTCGGAGATTTACGAGGAGTTCCCTCCGGTATAGCTTGAAATTGTTGGAAATATCCTTGCAGTGTATGTTCAAAACCAGCGAATATATCCGGTTCAGTACCCTGCTCATGAAAATCAGCGTCTTAGTGTTCTCCGCGCCGCCGCCATCGACATACCGTGAAGCCACGACCACATCATAGTCATTTCTGAACCGGTAAAGCTCCGTTACGAACTCCGGGGGGTGGGACCCGTCGGCGTCCATAAACGCCACAAAACGCCCCTTGGAACGCGCTATTCCAGTGCGGATAGCGGCCCCGAAAAAATCGCTGTTTTTCCTGTTTATATATACCGCTCCGTTCGTCCGGCAGATTTCCGGGGTGGCGTCAGTTTTTACTACCCGGTCCACAACCAGTATTTCGGAAATAATTTCCGCGCGCTTCAACGCGCCGGCAAGGCGCGGCAGCAGAACCCGCAGATTTTCAGCTTCGTTGTACGCCGGGATAACAACAGTCAAATCGATATTATCTTCCATTTTTAACCCAATCGATCATTTTTCCTATTCCGGCGTCTTTCCCCACACGCGGAGCCCAGCCGGTCATTCCGCCGATTTTAGAGATATCGGCCACAAAAACTTTCTGGTCGCTCGTCCGCGCGGGAAGTTTAACATACTTAAGCTCAACTCCTACTTTTTCCTGCAGCATGGAGAACAATTCCAGGAGCGAGAGTGAATTATCCATCCCGCCTCCGACATTGAAAGCGTGTCCCCTGATTGTCTTCATGTCCTGCGCGGCTTTAAGGTAAAGCGCGACCATGTCTTCCGAGTAAAGGACATCCCGCACTTGTTTTCCGTTGCCGGAAATCGTAAACGGTTCTTTAAGGAGCCCCGATTTAATATCTAAAGCTTTCTGCACGAACCAGCCGATCCAGCCCTGGTCAAAAGTGGAAAACTGCCTGCCGCCATACATGGAGGAATGCCTGAAAACAGCGGTATTCAGGCCATAAATCCTGCAATAATCAAGCATATACTGGTCCGCGGTTCCTTTTGAACAGCCATAGGGGGAGTGAAAATCTATCGAGATCGTTTCAGGGAAGCCTTTTGGATAGTCAACGGCGATGTACCGGGTGTCCGACTCGCCGTATCTCGCCCATTCCAGGTCGCCGTAAGCTTTGTTTGTCGATGAATAAAGGATAGCCGACCCGGGAGAATATTTTCTCACAGCCTCAAGCAAATTAAGCGTCCCAAGCGCGTTGATTTCAAAATCCATCCGGGGGTTTTCGATCGAGGTGGTCATTGCGACCTGCCCGGCCAAATGGAATATCACGTCAGGCCTCTCCGCCTGAACCAGGTTATTAATGTCGTTAGTATTGCGCACGTCTCCCATCACGTGCCGGCACTCTCCCATTGTCTTGAGCCACTCCAAATTTTTTTCCGAACCCGCCCTTGAAAGATTATCGAACACGATCACTTCCGCAGCCCGCCGTATAAGCGCAGAAGATATATTTGACCCTAAAAAACCGCAGCCGCCTGTTAACAGGTATTTCATCTAATCATCTCCTGCACAACTCAAATTCGACAGTCTTGGACAAGCCTTCCCTTAAAGAAACCTTTGGATACCACCCAAGGGATTTAACGCCGGTGATATCGGTTTTATACTCCATAATTTCATTTTCGCGGTATGGGATAGCGCCGAAGTTAAGCCTGGTCCTTGTATTTTTGGTTATCCTTTTTATCAGGCCGATAAAATCCCGGATTGAAACAGGATCCCCCGCCCCCACCTCGTAGGATTGAAACCCTCCGCCTTTAGATATCGCGTTTCTAAGTATCGCGGCAAAAGCGTTGCTGACATCGTCGACATAGATAAAATCCCGTTTCTGATAGCCCAGGGTAAGGTCTATCTGCGGGATTCCCCTGATAAGGGACTGAATGACCCAGGTCACGAACTTTGAATCGTCGTCGTTGGGCCCGTAAAAATGCTCCAAAGAAACACTGACGCACATCAGTTTGTCGGAATACAATTTAAGCCAATCCTTGAACTGGCTTTTAGACAATGAATAGAAATCAATCCGCTTATCAAGAATTGTGTCGGTATTAATGAAACATCTAAGGCCATTGCTTTTTCCGACCTGTAAAAGTTTCAGCGGGAGCGTTAAATTAGCCTCCAGTATTGAAAGAGGAGATTCCATTTTTCTGCCATAGTTCGTGGCGCAGTGGACAACGGCATCAACCCTGAAATCTTTAAAGATCTTTTCATAATCGCAGCTCTCAACATACAAAACCCGGATTTTATCCAGATTCTCTTTGATCCTTGAAAAATCGGAGGTCTCCCGCGCAAGGATCACGACATTAAAGCCTTCGGATAAAAATTTGCGCAGCAGATTGCTGCCCAAAAATCCCGTGCCCCCGGTCAAAAGAATCGTCGGTTTCGTCTTCATTATTCTCGCACATTCACACGAACGCAGCTCCGGACTGACACATTATGCCGGAAACAAGTCAAATAGTTACTCCCAATCGTCCGTTCTGATATTTTCGGCGGGGACGCAGTTGTCAGCCAGGCTTAATTTGAAATTTTTTATCATTTCAGGAGGACCCGAAATAAAATAAACGGCGGAAGGCCCGTTTTCCCTGAAAATTCCCTGAATATCAAGCCGGCCGTCTTTTTCCTCGTTCAAAAGCGTGATGAAAAACGAGGGATTAACACCCCGCGCTTTTTCCAGGTCGTCCGCGTAAAGGTGATGGGAGGGACTTCTCACCCCGAAATAAAGCCTGGGGTTTTTATAAGCCGCAAATGCCGGGGCCGTAAACAGCGAAAGGAAAGGCGTGATTCCGGTCCCCCCCGCGACAAAGACGGATTTTTGCGTGTCATGTTCTATCGAAAAAAGATTCCCATAGGGCAGTTTGACATGTATGATCTTTCCCGGAGCGAGTTCGCGCGCCATGCGCGCGGTGAATTTCCCCTTAGCGGCGAAGGTTATTTTGATCGTCTCCTGATCCGGAGAGCTCTGCATGGAGAAGCAGCGCGATTCGGGCCAGGGTTTGGCGGGATCGAATTCATCCAGCGCAAGATGAAGGAACTGGCCGGGATTATATTTGTAGGCTTTCTCAAGCGGGCGCAGGGTGACGGTTCTGATATCCGCGACGGGGTTTTCTACGGAAACGACTTCGGACTTGTATTTTTTAACGATGGCCATTCAAAAACCCCTCTAAATTGCTATGCCTCTAAGCTGTTAGCCTCTGGAACCGCCCCATGAATTCGGCGACACAGTCTTCCACATAAGCGAACATCCCGTCGGTCATACCGGGATAGGTTCCGAGGAAAAAAGTGTTATTCATGATAAAGTCGGTAACGCTGAGTTCCCCCTGCGCACGGCAGGGCCTGCCGATAAAGGCCGGCTGACGGAGGATATTGCCGGCAAAAATATTCCTGGTCTCTATCCGGCGCTCGTTTAAAAACGACACCAGGTCATTGCGCGTGAAGGGGGCGTTTTCCCTGACAGAAACAATATAGGTGAACCAGGAAGGATCGGAGCCCGGGGTCGCCTCGGGAAGAAGAAAGGAACCCGAATAGCGGGAAAAGATCTTCTGATAACGCTTAAAATTCCCGCGTCTTTTTTCGCCGAACATTTCAAGTTTATCCATTTGGACGGAACCTATCGCCGCCTGCATATCGGTCATTTTCATGTTATAGCCGAGCTCGGAGTAGACATATTTATGATCGTATCCGGCGGGAAGCGTCCCGAATTGCTGGGAGAAGCGCTTGCCGCAGGTATTGTTTTCGCCGCCGGCGCAGTAGCAGTCGCGCCCCCAGTCCCGGAATGAACGGACGATCTGGGCCAGCTGCTCGCTATTGGTCACCACGGCGCCGCCCTCTCCCGTGGTTATGTGGTGAGCCGGGTAAAAAGAGATAGTGGCGATGTGCCCGAATGTGCCGGTGTATTTTCCCTTATAGCGGCTTCCTAAAGCGTCGCAGTTGTCCTCTATAAGCCAGAGGTCATGTTTTTTGACAATTTTCAGGACCTCTTCCACATTGAAGGGGTTGCCAAGCGTATGAGCGAGAAAGATCGCGCGGGTTTTGGATGAAACGGCCTTTTTCAGGGCTTCGATATTAATATTGTAGGTGGGGAGTTCCACATCCACGAAAACGGGAACCAGCCCGTTCTGCAAAATGGGAGTCACCGTCGAAGGGAACCCCGCGGCCACGGTGATCACTTCATCGCCCGGCATGAGCCTTTTTTTGCCTAATTTTTTAGAGGTAAGAGCCGAAAGCGCGAGCAGGTTGGCGGATGAGCCGGAATTTGCGAGTATGACATTCTCAACCCCCATAAAATCGGAAATTTTCTCGGCGAAACTCTCAGCGTAGCGCCCTTCAGTGAGCCAGAAATCAAGCGACGAATCCACCAAAGCAACAAGTTCTTTTTCGTCAAATACCCTTCCGGCATAACGGACGGTATCCTTTTCCCTGTTGAAGGGTTTAGCGGCGAAAGCGGCAGCGTGGTAGGCCCTGACAGCGTTTAAAATTTCTTCGCGTTTCATTTTATTCCCGCCTTTACTTTCTGAAATAGCATTTAAAACCTCTACCGCAATTTAATCCGCATTCCGTCTTTGGCGGCGGCGGTACGCGAAAACATCTTCCTGGCCACACGCAAGGCCATGGCCCTGCCGCGCATATCGGGATATCTGTCGGCTGAAAAGTGCGTAAGCGCAAGGCGCCTCGCCCCCGCCTCACGCGCAAGTTTGGCTGCCGTTTCCGGGTTGAAATGCGGCCAGCCGGGGTTGGATTCGCCCGGAAGATGGGAGCATTCGGCTATAAGCAGGTCCGCACCTTTCGCCAGTTTAAGGGCATTGGGACAATAGCCGGTATCGGTACAATAAGCCACCGTCTTTCCGTCAAGACGCAGGCGGAAACCAAGTACCGGGTCTGCGTGTTCAAGCGGCAAGCTTTTTATCTTGAAAGGCAGTTTCCGGGCTTCGACTGGAAGTTCAACTACCCTTACAGGGTAAGGCAATTTGGACAACGGCATGGTAAAAGGGGCGTTTACGAACGCTTTTAACACACGGCGCGCGCCCTTTTGCGCGCAGATGGTAAGGCCTTTGCGAAACCTGAATTTCAGCAGAGCATGCAGGCCTATAATGTGGTCCAGGTGAAAATGGCTGAGAAAAAGATATACCGGTTTCGAACCGTCGCAATAGCGGTCAAGTTTGGCCAGGCCGTTGCCGGCGTCCAGCACAACATCAAAGCGCTTTGTTTTAATAAGGGCGCAGACGGTATTGCCGGTGGAAGTATCGTACCAGCCGTTGGTGCCAAGGAATACTATTTCCATGATAAAGCTACTCGGTTGCTATAAGCCATATGCCTTAGGCCATAGGCAAAAAATGCCAAAACCAACACTTTACAACTTCATAAAAAAACCAGAGTTTTACTCCGATATCCCAAACTAATCAGACATTCCTTAAAAGCCTATGGCATACGGCATATGGCTTATGGCAATGATTTCTACTTACGGTCTATGGCAAGATAATCCTTTATCTGTCTAAGAGTCGCTTCCCGCATGTCTTCTTTGCGTGTATAGGCTTCGGTCCAGTCAATAACGCGGTCTATCGCCTGGCCGATATTCCAGCGGGGAAGCCAGCCCAGTTCACGCCGCGCCTTTGAAGAATCAAGTTTAAGATAATGCGCCTCGTGCAGGTGGCGGCCTTTGTCGATAATATAACCGGGGGCCCCGTGCCACTTTTGGAACATGCGCTTTACTATCCATTCCACATCTTTGGCGTCGGACTCCGCCGGACCGAAGTTCCAGGCCTCGGCATAGGAAGGGCCCTTCTGGCAAAGCTTCTGGGCCAGAAGCAGATAGCCGCTTAAAGGCGCAAGCACATGCTGCCATGGCCTTATTGAGCGGGGGTTCCTTATCAGGACCTTTTTGCCTCGCAAAGCCGCCCTTATTATATCCGGGATAAGCCTGTCTTCGGCCCAATCCCCCCCGCCTATAACATTGCCCGCGCGAGCCGAGGCTATAGCCACGCCGTGCTTCTTATAGTCCCTGGCGTTAAAAAAAGAATTGCGGTAAGCCGAGGTTGCAAGTTCCGAGCAGGCCTTGCTGGAGGAATAGGGGTCATAACCGCCAAGAGGCTCGCCTTCGCGGTAGGCGCCCGGACGCTCCTTATTTTCATAACACTTGTCGGTGGTGACATTTACCACCGCTTGTACTCCGCCGCACCCGCGCGCGGCTTCCAACAGATTTACGGTACCCATTACATTTACTTCGAAAGTATCCCGCGGTACGCGGTACGACTCGCGCACCAGCGGCTGCGCCGCCATGTGGATAATGATATCGGGCCCCGCCGCTTTAAGCGCTTTTTTAAGGCGGCTCAAGTCGCGGATATCGGCGATGGTCGTATTTGTTATTTTATCGATGGCACAAAGGTTAAAAAGGCTGGGCTTTGTCGGAGGCTTCAAGGCGTAGCCGTAAACTTCGGCGCCCATATTACTTAAACACAGCGACAGCCAGCTTCCCTTAAAACCGGTATTGCCGGTAAGGAATACCTTTTTCCCGGTCCAGAACCGGTCTTTCATTGCCCGTCTTTCCATACTTTCCAGGGAGCCTTTTCGGACTGCCAGAGATTTTCCAGCTCCTGCTTGTCGCGAAGCGTGTCCATGCATTTCCAGAAACCGTCATGCTTATAGGCTGAAAGCTGTTTTTTCCTGGCCAAAGCCTCCAGCGGAGCACGTTCCCAAATTGAAGCGTCGCCGTCTATGTACTTGAATATTTCCGGTTCAAGCACAAAGAAACCGCCGTTTATCCAGGAACCGTCGCCATGCGGCTTTTCCTGAAACGAAACCACCTCCCGCTCCCCGCTTATATCAAGCGCGCCGAAACGGCCCAAAGTCTGTACGGCAGTAATGGTGACGCTGCGCTTGCTCTTACGGTGGAAATCCAAAAGTTTTTTTATGTTTATATCCCCCACACCATCGCCGTAGGTAAGCATGAAGGGCTTATCCCCCATATATTTTTCCACCCGTTTTATGCGGCCGCCTGTCATGGTGTTTAAACCGGTGTCCACCATGGTAATTTTCCAGGGCTCGGCCTTGGAATGATGCACTTCCATGCTGTTGTTTTTCAGGTCAACGGTGAGGTCGGACTGATGCAGGTAATAATTGGTGAAATACTCCTTTATCATATAGCCCTTATAGCCGAGACAAAGCACAAAATCGTTAAAGCCATAATGGGAATAAAGTTTCATTATATGCCAAAGCACAGGCTTTTGGCCTATCTCGACCATGGGCTTGGGTTTTAAATCCGTTTCTTCCGAAAGCCTGGTTCCCAATCCGCCCGCCAGAATTACGACTTTCATATAAACCTCCGCGATCGATTATTTCCCAGCGACTGCCGCGCAGTCTGAATCTTTAATCCTGATTTTTTACAGCTTTTATTCCCCGGACTTTACTTTAAAGCCGCCTTTTTTTAAGTGCAGTTCGCGAAGAGCGCCGTATAGATCCGCATGGGTCATTTCAGTAACCAGCCCCTCAAAAGAAGTTTTAGGCCTCCAGCCGAGTATCTTTGCGGCTTTGGCCGGGTTTCCAAGCAATGTTTCGACTTCAGCCGGGCGGTAATACTTGGGATCGACTCTCACTATGGTATCGCCGGGCCTGGCCTTTATATCGTGCTTGTTAAACTCAACAGCCAGTTCCGGTTTTTTAAAAGCCTTAAGTATTCCAAGCTCAGCAGGCCCCTTGCCTTTCCATTCCATGACCATACCCATTTTGCGGGCGGCTATGTCAACGAACTTCCTTACGGAATGCTGCTCTCCGGTGGCAAGAACAAAATCATCGGGCCGTTTTTGCTGAAGTATGCGCCACATACCCTCAACATAATCCCTGGCGTGGCCCCAGTCGCGCTTCGCGTTGAGGTTGCCCAGATACAGACAATTTTGCAGCCCCAAAAGAATTCTCGGGAGCGCCATGGTTATTTTACGGGTGACAAAAGTCGCGCCCCTGAGCGGAGATTCGTGATTGAATAATATGCCGTTGGAAGCGAACATATTGTAGGACTCCCGGTAATTGATGGTTATCCAATAGCCGTAAAGTTTGGCCACCCCGTAAGGCGAGCGCGGATAAAAAGGCGTCTTTTCGCTCTGCGGGATTTCACGCACCTGGCCGAACAACTCAGAGGTGGAAGCCTGGTAGAACTTCGTGGTTTTCTCAAGGCCGAGTATTCGTATAGCCTCAAGCAGGCGCAGCGTTCCAAGCGCGTCGGAGTTGCCGGTATACTCCGGCTGCTCGAAACTTACCGCCACATGGCTCTGGGCGCCCAGATTATAAACCTCCTCGGGCCGGACCTTCTGCATGATATGTACCAAAGCCGGGCAATCGGTGAGGTCGCCATAATGCAGTTTAAGGCGCACGCCCCTATTGTGCGGATCACGGTAAAGGTGGTCTATCCTCCCGGTATTGAAAGATGACGAGCGGCGTATGATGCCATGAACTTCATAGCCTTTTTTCAGGAGCAGCTCCGCCAGATATGCTCCGTCCTGGCCGGTTATGCCGGTTATTAAAGCTTTTTTCATAAATTCACACCTTTTTCCCTATCTTCTGCCATAACCATCATTTAAGCGGATGATATCGTCCTCGCCGAAATAAACGCCTGACTGTACCTCTATTATTTCAAGGTCCGCGCGGCCCGGATTAAAAAGCATGTGCCTGGCTTTAAGCGGTATATCCACATGACGGTTTTGCGGGACTTTTATTTTTTTCCCGTCCAGCGTAACCTCGGCCAGGCCCTTTACGACGAACCAATGCTCGGAGCGGCGCCTGTGGTACTGGTAACTTATCTTATGGCCCGGATAAATTTTAAGTTTTTTAACTTTGTAATTAGGCAGATCCTCAAGCACCGTGTAAGAACCCCAGGGGCGTTCCACGGTTACATGCTCGTCCAGTTCGCGGCGGTTTTTCTTTTTAAGCTCCGCGACGATTTTTTTAACTTCCCGCGAACTGTTTATTTCCGAAACCAGAATGGCGTCACGGGTTTCTATTACCGCCAGGTTTTTAACGCCTATGGCCGTTACGAGCCTGCTCCCTGAATAGAGCAGATTGTCCCGCGCGTCAAGGGCAAGCACGTCCCCGAATTTAACATTGCCGTCCCTGTCCTTGGGTAGCGCTTCATAGAAATAATGCCAGCTGCCCACATCGCTCCAGCCGAATTTTGCAGGGATCACGCAAACCCGGGCGGATTTCTCCATTACCGCGTAGTCTATGGAGATGGACGGCATTTTTGAGAACGGGGCTGAAAGTCCGCCGTAATTTATTTTTTCCCCGTTAAAAGCCTCTTTATCTATTTTTTTAAGCAGGTTGTAGGCCGCGGGCAGATATTTTTTAAATTCCTCCAGCATCACTGAAGCCTTGAAAACGAACATCCCCGCGTTCCAGTAATAGCCGCCGGTTTTCAGGTATTTCCGAGCCGTCTCGAGGTCCGGCTTTTCCACGAATTTTTCAGCTTTTAAACACTCCGTGCCTCCTATGGCATATGGCTTACGGCCTATGGCTTTTATATAGCCATAACCGGTTTCCGGAGAATCGGGAGTCACACCAAGCGTGACTATTTTGCCCTTTTGGGCTTCTTTGACCGCCGCGGACAAAACTTTGAGGAAAGCCCTCCGGTCGGTTATCATGTGGTCGGAGGGAAGCACCACGGCAATGGGATCGTTTTTACAGATTTTAAGCAGGTACAGGCAGGCGAGCCCTATGGCGGGGGCGGTGTTTCTGGCTTCCGGCTCGATCAGCAGCCGTAATTTTTTCAGCTGGTGGTAGCCGGAACCTAAGGCGTGCAGTTTGTTCGTTACCACCACCACATTGTTCCTGCCGGTTAAAGGGGTTATCCTTGACACCGTTTTTTCAAAAAGGGAATCTTCGTTTCCAAGGCGCAAAAACTGTTTAGGCAGAAGCTTGCGGCTGAGCGGCCAAAGGCGGGTTCCCGAGCCGCCGGCAAGTATCACGCCGAATACGTTCGTATTCATAAGATAGATTTTATCAAATTGCCGGGCGGAGAAAACGGTAGGGATAGGTCAAGGTTAAGTAAACACGACATTCTTGTCGCTGCCTCAACCCGCTGTTCCTGAACTTCAGCGCGAAGTGTAGTTTTTTTTCAGCCAGGCGCGGTATGACGCGGCCACGGTTTTTTTCAGCCGGGCGCCGTGCGCCAAGTACCAGGCGACGGTCGCTTCAAGACCTTCATTAAACCCGAAAAGGGGTTTCCAGCCCAGTTCTTTATTTATTTTTCCGGAGTCTATAGCGTAGCGGCGGTCGTGCCCGAGACGGTCTTTGACAAAAGTTATCAGCTCTTCGTAGCGGCGCCCTTTAAGCCGCGGGTTTTTAACGGAAGGCTTAAGTTTTTCAAGGGCGCAGAACAGCGCCTTCAGTGTTTCCAGATTTTTCTTTTCGCAGTTACCGCCCACATTATATGTTTCGCCGGGTTTGCCCCGTTTAAGAATAAGCCAGATAGCCCGGCAATGGTCCTCAACGAACAGCCAGTCGCGCGTGTTCCCCCCGTCGCCGTAAACCGGGATGGACTCGCCGTCAACGGCTTTCAGAAGCGCCAACGGGATGAGTTTTTCCGGATGCTGGTAAGGCCCGTAATTATTGGAGCAGTTGGAAATGGTAACCGGCAGGCCGTAAGTGTGGAAATAGGCCCTGGCAAGATGGTCGGAGGAGGCCTTTGCGGCAGAGTACGGGCTTCTGGGGTCGTAAGGCGTGGTTTCCGTGAAGCGGCCGGTTTTACCAAGCGAACCGAACACCTCGTCGGTGCTGATGTGATGGAACCGGACGTCCTTCCTGTTTTTCCAATGGACCCGGGCGCACTCAAGCAGATTAAAGGTGCCGTTGATATTGGTTTCTATAAACTCTTTAGGGCCGTGTATGGAACGGTCGACATGAGTTTCAGCCGCGAAATTAACGATCACTGAAACATCGTATTTTTTGATCACGGCGTCAACTTTTTTAAAATCGCAAATGTCGCCCTTTATAAAGATATAGCGCTTCGGGCCAAAACAGCGCTCGATATCGCTAAGATTCCCGCGAAGGCCGGCATAGGTAAGTTTATCTAAATTTATTATCCGCCCTTTAAACCCTGTTTTTTTAAAAATAAAACGGATAAAATTTGAGCCTATAAACCCCGCTCCGCCGGTAACAAGCATGGTTTTAGTCATTGGAAAATTCCATCACCAAGTCCGCCATACGCTATTAAGGAGTTTCTTGAAGAGCCTATGGCCTATGGCCTATGACCTATGACCTATGACCTATGGCTTACGGCAGCTCCCAGACTCTCTGACTCTAAGACAGCTTTTTCACTTACAGTTTTGCGCTTTTTAAAAACGGCAAATTTTTATCTTTTTCGGAAAGGCGCGGTTTTTTGAACGGCCATTTCACCCCTACCGCTGGATCATCCCATCTGATGCCGGCGTCATGCGCAGGGGCGTACTCTTTTGAGCATTTATAAGTAACCTCGGAGCCGTCCGCAAGCGCCAGGAAACCGTGGGCGAAACCCGCAGGTATAAAAAGCGACAGGCGGTTTTCGCCCGAAAGCTCAACGCCGAACCATTTTTTGAATGTCTTTGAATCCTTGCGCAGGTCCACGGCCACGTCAAAAACGCGGCCCCTGCCGCAACTAACCAGTTTTGCCTGTGAAAACAGCCGCCGCTGATAGTGCAGGCCGCGCAATACGCCTTTTTTTGAAACGGAACGGTTATCCTGCACAAAAGCGTCTTTTATACCGGCTTTCCTGAAAACGGAACTTTTATATATTTCCGAAAACGTACCCCGGTCATCGCTGCCGATTTCCGGTTTTATCAGGACAAGTCCCTGAATTTTAAGTTTTTGAAATTGGAAGAGCATACAATTATAAGACTGCCATAAGCTTTAGGCCATAAGCCGTACGCCCTACGGCTGTTCCAGCCGCGCCATATGGCTTATGGCTTTTGCAACGCACGGCCGGGCTAAACCCCTTCTGGAGGAGTATACACGCCGGTAAGCGCGCGGATGTCCCGTTCTTTTTTGAGGTTGACTATTACTTCGTCCGGCTTCAGGCCGTAAAGGTTTTTGCCGCCTTTAAGGCGAAGGGCGATGGTGCCTTCCGCCTTTTCTTTCTTGCCGACGATCAGCGTGTAGGCAGGTTTTTCAAGGGCCGCGGTGCGGACTTTAGAACCTATCGTATCGGCTCCAAGGTCAAGAGCGACTCTGAATCCCTCCGCTTTCAGCCTGGCTGAAAGCTCGCGGGCGTAATCCTCTTCGGCTGAGGTAATGGTCAAGATTTTCACCTGCACGGGGGAAAGCCACAATGGAAAATGGCCGGCAAAATGTTCTATAAGAAAGCCCACAAAGCGTTCATGCGTGCCCAGCGGGGCGCGGTGTATGCAAAGCGGAGTTTTTTCGGCTCCGTCCTTGTCTTTATACACCAGGCCGAAACGGCCAGGCACGGCGAAATCCACCTGGTTGGTGGCGAGCGAGAACTCTTTGCCTATGGCGCTCCAGATCTGAACATCTATCTTCGGGCCGTAGAAAGCGGCCTCGTTGACAATTTCTTTGAACGGCAGCCCGCCGTTGACCAATGCTTCACGGACCATCTTTTCCGTGGAGTACCACATCTCTTTATTATCGACATACTTCTTGCCCAGCCCTTCGTCCGAATGGGTGCTGAAGCGCATGACGTACTTTTCAATGCCGAAGATCTTGAAGTAGCCCAGGTACATGCGGCAGACCGCCAGGAACTCCTCCTGGAACTGCTCCGGCGTGCAGTAGATGTGAGCGTCGTTCATTTGCATCGAGCGCACGCGCATCAGGCCGAAAATCTCCCCGGACTGTTCATAGCGGTAGCAGGTGCCATACTCGGCCAGGCGCACAGGCAGGTCGCGGTAGCTGCGGGGCTTGGCGCCGAAGATCTTGTGGTGGTGCGGGCAGTTCATCGGCTTCAGATAATATTTCTGCCCGTCTATATCCATCGCGGGGAACATGCTCTCCGCGTAATACGGCAGGTGGCCGCTTTTCTTGTACAGGGTCTCTTTGCAGATATGCGGGGTTTTTACGCGTTGATAGCCGCCGGCGGCCTCGGTTTCCTTGGCCAGCCGCTCAAGTTCCTCTATTATCACGCCGCCGTTGGGCAGCCAAAGAGGAAGGCCCGGCCCGACATCATCGTCAAAAATAAAGATCTCCAGCTGTTTGCCAAGCTTGCGATGGTCGCGCTTTGCAGCCTCTTCCTGCATTTTAATATAGGCGTCAAGCTCCGCCGGAGTTTCAAAGGCCACGCCGTAAATGCGCTGAAGCATCGGGTTCTTTTCGCTGCCGCGCCAGTAAGCGCCCGCGATAGACATAAGCCTAAAAGCTTTGATCTTACCGGTATGCTCAACATGGGGTCCCTTGCACAGATCCGAAAAAGGGCCGTTCTTATAAATGCTTATGGTACCGTCGGTCAGATCGCTGACCAGTTCCACTTTGTATTTTTCCCCCCGGCCGTTAAAATACTTAAGCGCCTCTTCCTTCGGCATTTCGGAACGCTCAAATTTCTGCGCCTGGGCTATAATATGGCGCATTTTCTTCTCTATGGCGGGCAAATCCTCCGGGACAAAATGATGAGGGGTGTCAAAATCGTAATAAAAGCCGTTCTCTATGGCCGGCCCTATGCCCAGCTTCGTATCCGGGAAAAGCTCCACCACGGCCTCCGCCATCACATGCGACAGCGAATGGCGCATTTTTTCAACGTAATTTTCAGGTTTTTCTTCAGGCATAGTATAAAAACAGGGGCCAGGGGAGAGGAGCGAGGGTTTAGAGGGTAAGGAACTCCTTCCCTTAACCCCTGACCTCTAGCCGCTATCCCCTGCTGTTAAAGTGGTGCCCAGTACAGGGATCGAACCTGTGACCTTTCCCATGTCAAGGGAACGCGCTACCGCTGCGCCAACTGGGCTCTGGTCGCATCCCGCGCCGCACTGCACAGCGCGCGGGACGATTAACGCCGGCCTTTAATCGGTGACGGCCGGTGCTCCACAAGGGGAGCTAAGCTCCCCTTCGTCGCTCGCTTTCCGCCTCAGGCGGACGCTCGCTGAACCCCTTTTAAGGGGTATAACCGCGCTCACTACGAAGGTATTCGCGCGGCTTATCGCATCCCGCGCCGCACTGCACAGCGCGCGGGACGATTAACGCCGGCCTTTAATCGGTGACGGCCGGCGCTCCAAGAGGGGAACTAAGTTCCCCTTCGTCGCTCGCTATTCCGGCATTAAGCCGGAACCGCTCACTGAACCTCTCCTATAAGGAACCCGTGCTCACTAACGAAGGTAATCGCACGGGCCTATCGCGCCCCGCCCACATTGCGCGGGTAACGCTTAATTGATTTTATAATATATTTTTTATGACAGCAACCTGCTACAAATGGGAGGATGTTTTTTGAGTTTTCTGGAGACTCACCATATCGCTAAGCTTGCGTCGACCATCTTATTTTTTCTTATATTGCGCTGTTATTACTGAGCGGAGGCCGCCTCTGGGAGTGAACTCTCCGGTTACTGTGCAGGTTTTGGGCTTTGCGGCGCGCACCACGTCGTCAAGGACGCGGTTCGCGATATTTTCCATGAAAATACCTATGTTGCGGTATTGAAGGAAATAATATTTCAGGGACTTAAGTTCCAGCACCAGCTTGCCCGGCACATACTCCACGGTAATCGTGCCGAAATCGGGCAGGCCGGTTTTTGGGCAGACGGAGGTAAACTCCGGGTGGACTATTTTTATGACGTAGTCCCGCTTGTACTGGTTTTCCCAGGCCTCTATAGGCGGCAACTTTATTTTACCTACGCTGCGAGCCTGGCCCGAAGTATAGCCGAATTTGGTGGATACATCTTTCATGATACAGCTCCTTGTAATTTTGGACTCAGGGTCGTAGAGTCTGAGAGTCGTAGCGTCTTAGGGTCTTAGAGTCTGGGAATCAGGATTTATAATTCTTTGACTTTCAGACTCTTAGACTCTTAGACGCTTAGACCCTCAGACGCTCAGACGCTCAGACTCATATCTTCATGCGCCGCAGGCGCAATGAATTCATAACCACTGAAACCGAACTTAAGGCCATCGCTCCGCCGGCGAAATAGGGCGGTATTGTAAGGCCCAAAGAAGGATAAAGCGCGCCGGCCGCAAGCGGAATGAGCAGGGTGTTGTACGCGAAGGCCCAGAAAAGATTCTGGTTGATCACTTTTTTAATGGCCCTTGAAAGTTTGACCGCGTCCACCAGGGAGGAAAGATCGCTTTTCATCAGAGTTATGTCGCTCGCCCGCACGGCGATATCGGCCCCCGACCGCATGGCCACTCCTATGTCCGCCTCAGAAAGGGCGGCGGCATCGTTAAACCCGTCGCCAACCATGGCCGTCTTCCTGCCAAGGGCCTTATAGCGCAGCACTATATGGCGTTTTTCCTCCGGGAATATTTCAGAGTACAAGGTGTTTATAGAAAGCTTTTGAGCTACAGCCGTCACCGCTTTTTTTCGGTCGCCGGAAACCAGCACCGGCTCGATCCCCATATCGCGCAGCGCCTGGAGCACGGCCGGAGCTTCGGGCCTTATGGTGTCCCCAAACTCGACATACCCCTTAAACTCCCCGTTTAACGCTAAAAACAGGGCGGACCCCTCCGTTCCTTCAAGTTCGGAATGCGCGGACTCAGGTATAGCCACGCCTTCCTGCGCGAGCCACTTGGAGGAACCCGCAAGCGCCAAACCCGCTGACAAACCAACTCTGACGCCTTTGCCGGGCAACGCCTCAAAGGATGCGGGGGTCTCCGGTTTTACGCCGCGCTCCGCGGCGAATTGCCGCGCGGCAAGCGCCAGCGGATGTTCCGATCTTTCTTCCGCCGCCGCCAGCAGTTCCAAAAAATATTTTTCAGAAAGGCCGCTTGGCCTTATATTTATCACCCGGAGCAGGCCCGAGGTCAAGGTGCCCGTCTTGTCGAACAGAACCGCGTCAAGTTTTGCCGCGCGCTCAAGCACATCAGGGTTCCTTATAAGAATGCCGGAAGCGGCCGCGCGCCCGAAACCGACGGCGACCGCCATGGGAACCGCAAGCCCCATGGCGCAGGGACAGGCCACCGCGAGCACCGCGGCAAAAACATTTACAGCCTGGGAGGCCTCCCCGTAACGCAGCCAGACAGCGGCGGAAAAAGCCGCTATAAAAAAAACAGCCGGTACGAACCAGGCCGAAATTTTATCCACCAGGCGCTGTATCGAGCTTTTGGCTGCCTGTGACTCAGCCACCGCCTTTATAATTTTTGCCAGCACCATGTCCTCTCCGACACCGGTGGCCTCAAATTCTAAGGCCCCATTTTTGTTTATGGTGCCGGCGTAAAGTTTTGAGCCTGACGCCTTATCTACCGGCAGGGCCTCTCCGGTGAGCAGGCTTTCATCAAGGGCCGAAGCGCCGCCCTTTACCACACCGTCCACCGGCACCTGCTCTCCGGGTCGCAGGCTGATGCGGTCACCGGGCACAATATCCGAAACGGGAACTGTTTCCCCAGTACCCGCCCGGAGGCGGCGGGCGAACTTGGGCACAATGGAAAAAAGGCGTGAAACAGCTTCCCCCGCCTGGTTCTTTGAGCGGGCTTCAAGCCAGCGGCCTAAATTGATGAAGGTTATAAGCAGGGCCACATCGTACCACTGGGCGTGATAAGGCGCCGCCACGGCTGACGGATAAAGAGTGACGAAAGCCCCGTAAAAAAAAGTGACGCTGGTGCTCATGGAAACCAGGGTGTTCATGTCGGCGGTTCTGGCCTTTAACGATTTAAGCAGGCCCTTGTGAAAATGCCAGCCGCCCCAAAGCCAGACAATAGCCGCCACCGGCATGCCGGTATAAGGAGAAAGCTCAAAAAAACCGCCTGAAAGTAAAAACAAGGTTCCGCCGGCGGCCAGCCAGAAACGGTTGCGAAACATGTTCTTTTCGCGCAGAAGGGACTCCACCGCCACGCTTTCCGCGTTCAGCGTTGACTCCGAAAACGCCAGGGCCCTGTAGCCGAGTTCCTCGATTTTCTTTTCTATTTGGAGAGGGGTGATCAAAGCCGGGTCATAAGACAGGAAAGCTGTTTTTGAAGGCAGGTGCACCGAAACGCTGCCGATGCCGCCGGTAGCGCCCAATCCGTTTTCAATGCGCGCCACGCAGGAGGCGCAATGCACCCCTTCAAGAGGAACTACCGCTTTTTTTATTTTTTTTTCATCGGAATGCATATGTTGTTGAGTCATGCGAATTTTATGCAAATTAACGGCTCATACGGCTGGAATGCGAATAAGACCATGCGGATGAATTTGAATTCTTATATGTTTTGCACATATTCGCATATCTTTTAATTCGCCGATCATTCGCATGTTTTTTCAACGCTTTACTTCCAACAGCCAGGTCCGTTCAACATCTTTCATGTCCTTCCACAGCACGCCGAAAGAGGCCGCCACGGCCTCATCCAGGCCGCGTCCGTCTTTCAGGCGGCCTATAAAAGAAGAAAAGCTGAGCGAACCGCCCTGCCTTACCATGAAAGACGCCACCGAGCCGGCCTGGGCGTACCAGCGCTCCACCGCAGCATCCTTCTCACCGCGCGGAACAAGGTTCATCATCTGTGAAAACGGGATAGGATTGATCGAAATATCATTTAATATTTTACTTTCGTAAAAAGTTTTGGACGGGTAATCGGCGCGCATCTGCTCATAAACGGCAAGGCCCTCATTAAGCCAACGCAGGCTCTCGGGGACTGAAAGTCCCATGAACTCGTTAAACACAAGGTGCGTCATTTCATGTGCCAGAATGCCGGGAGCGCCGTCGGATTCGTAAATAAGTATGGCATTGCCATAGGTTATCCCCCCCGACCAGTCCGGCTGCGAAGTTTTAAGGTGATATTCAGGCGCGTCCTTGTAGATAACGATGTTATAAGGCTTTGAAGGCACAAAGGAGTAAATACCCAGGTCGTTCATAATGCGCTGATAGTCTTCTTCGCACAAGGCGCCATAGCGCTGCGTTGTTTCGGAAGAATAGGCCTTAACTATAAAATGCAGGCTCTCATCGCTTTTATAGCCGGGGTCAAGCTCCTTATACGGCGCTTCCACAGCCCGCGAGGATCGGACTTTGGGCAGCGCGGCTTCGTCCAGCGGCACACAGCCGCCGAACATCAGGGCGCAGGCACACAAGAGAAGAACGTCGCGGTCAGGATATTTTTTCATAAAGAGAATATGCCGCAGATGGCAGAATGAGGCAAAGCGGCCGGGAATCCGTCATCAAAAGCGACAGATCTTACTTAATAAAAACGGCCGGTCAACGGCATCCTTATATTGCTTTTGGGCGAGCCGATTTCAAATATCTGCCCGTTTATTTTAAAAGCTTCAAAGCTCAGTACGTAAGGGCTTAGCGCGAAATCATAGTTGAAAATAAAATTGCGCACAAAAAATTCCGGGGCCTGATAGCCCTCGCAATCAAAGGAGTCGAGTTTCAGCTCAAAAAAAGAATTCCGCTTCACAGCCAGGGACAACTTCGCGTTAATCTCACGGGGGGTATCGGAATGCAGTGTTATAGTCCGCGAAAGCGCCACATTCGGATTACCCAGAAATTTCAACCGGCCCGCGAGAAAGCGCTCTACGGCTTTGGCGCTAATTTGAGCCGAAACCACTTTTACCGAACCGACTCCGGAAACGACAAGGTCTGAAATAAGGGGCCTCGCCCATCCCTTTTGGTTCAGGAAGCGCGGATTAAAACCGACACTGCTGTTTTCCCCGCCCGCAGACCGATTAAAATGGGCGGGGCCGGCCGCGACGATACGTAAATCCGTAAGCTCAAGAGCAAGGCCGTATATATCAATTCCTTCGTAGGAGGCGGAAGGCGCGAAAACCAGTGCATTCGAGTAAATGCCTTTTTGGGGATCAAAATTTTTGAGCGTCAGCTTCGCGTTTTCAAGGTTCAAGCCGCCGATTTCATATTTTTTAATGGTGTATTTACCGGCGGCAAAAGGTTCCTTCGTCTGCCGGCGTTTGGCGTAAAGCAGAACTTTTGAGGTGTCCTTAAGCTCGAATTCACGCGTCTCTTCAAAAAGCAGGTCAAACCACGATTCTGAAAAAACGGAAGAAAGATCGCTTTCCGCCAGCGGGCCCCGCTCTTTTGGTTCGGCAGGTTCGGTCTTTAATTTATGTCCAACTTCCGTGTTGTCCGTTTCGCGGCCAAAAGGCCGTCTGATGGCCATAGGCCCTTGATACGGCACCTGCGCAGGCATTGGGCGGGACGGGACCGCGCCGTAAGAAGGTGTTCTATACACAATATAATCGGCGAAAGCCGGAGCCAGGTCGGACCGGTTGTAAAAAACCATATTTTTAGCCACTCCGCGCTCGCCGGCGAGGAGGCTGAAACTGGCGGAGTTGAAACTGTTCCCGCCGCCCGCCACCAGAACGCGCGAAGGCCCGGGGCCCTGGGAGGTAAGGCTCTCAAGTATTTCCGCGCCGCGCTGTTCGTCTTGTTGCGGCGCCTCAAGTCCCGCTACAAAATAGCGGCCGAAACTGAAAGGGGCGACCAGTCCGCTTTGATTTAAAAAGGTAAGCCCAAGCGCCAGCCAAAAAAGATACTTCCTTATAAAATTGGGCGTCATCACGGCCGCTGCGATGGCTAAAGGAAAAAGAGCCGGATAAAATAATTTCGGGTCAGTGGTTCCTACAAGATAAGTCAGCGCCAGGTATGGCACCCAAAACCAGGCCGCCACTACTTTTTTATTGGCATACGGCATGAAAACCGAAAAATACATCCATAGCAGGGCCAGCCCGCCGATGATAAAAAAGGGCAGCGAGGCCGCCTGGACGGATAAACCGAAAGATGTCCAGAAACCGGCGCTTTGGCTTTCCGGCCTGTAAAACCCTAAAAAGCGGGAAACCAAAAATACGCTGTACCACTGTAAATTCAACGCCAAGCCTAAGAGCAGCCCCTTTAATATCTCATTCCTCGCCAGGTAGCCGGCCATAGCCGGCATAATAAAAGGCGCCAGCGGCAGGGCGTAAACCCAGAAATGACGGTGGGCAAAGAACCCGAGCGAAAAGAAAACGGAGGACCAGAAACTCCAGTTGGAGTGCTCAAAATCCTCTGAATTTATGTAACAGGAATAGGCGGCCGCGGCCATGGCCATAGCGGCAAGTTCCGGCTCCGGATGCCTTGCCACTTCAAGCGTAAACGGCATAGCCATGGTGAAAGCCGTTCCCAGCCAGCCTGAAAAATTGTTCCGGCTTTTTTTAACGGCTAAAAAGATAGACAGCGCTATCACCAAAAGATAGAAAGAGTTTACGGCCAGCATTGCCGACGTCAGGTCGGACGTGAGGAATTTAAATACCGGGAAATAGCTGAGGTAATAAAGCGGAGGATTGGGGTCCAGTTCAAAACCCGATATCATCGGTTTGAACAGGCTCCAGAAACCGCCGGAGGACAGGTGCGCGGCATAAGCGTTGATGCGCTCAAAACCTGACGCATCCGCGGCCGAAAAGAAACAGCCCTGCCTGAACGCCCACTGGGCAAGCAAAAGGACCCCTAAAAGCCAGATACCCGCCGCCCCTAACAGGCCGACGCTCAGCTTTTCCCTTGCGGGCATTACCAGTTCTTTCTCGAACAGGACGCTTTCAAAAGTCGCCCTGTTCGCGAGAAACTTCTCCTTCCAGGAAAGCTGTTTTTTTTCCTCAGGCATTAATTTATCTTTTAGGACAACGGTATTCGGTAACCAGTAATCAGTGACCGGTTACCGGACACTGATTACCGGCTACGGCTGTTTCTTCCGCCCTTGTGTTTTTTGGGTGCGGGCTGCGGACGCTTTTGTTCAAGAGAGGCTGCCAGGGCGCGGTAAAAGGAGGCGTTTTCAGGCGCCAGTTCCGCCGCTTTCAGGTATTGCTCCACAGCGCCGGCCTTATTCTTCATACGGGCGAAAATATCCCCTTTCAGGGCGTAAGCCGGCGCGTAATCATTTTTCAATTCCAACGTTTTATCAGCGGTAGCCAGCGCGCCATTATAGTTGCCAAGCTTTGCAAGAGCCCGCGCCAAAGCGTAGTGATAACCGTAAACACCCGCTTTAAGCTGAACCGCTTTTTGCAGATCTTCCGCCGCGCCCGCGTAATCCCCGAACGATAATTTGCTCCTGCCGGTTTCAAACCAGGCTGTGGCCGATTTTTTATCCAGAGCCAGCAGAGCGCTGAAATCGCCAAGCTCTCCGGTGAGATTGCGCATCTTCCTGTAACAAAGGCCCCTGTAATAGAGCGCCAGACCCATGGAAGCGTCTTTCGCGATGACTCTTGAGAGGTCGGGCACAGCGGCGGCACAGTCGCCCTTGTGGTAAAAAAGTATGCCGCGGTTCAGGCGCGCGTAAATATATTCGGGGTCCAACTGAATGGCGCTTGTCAGATATTTGTACGCCTCCTGGTAAGTACCCTCCTCAAGGTAGATGGCGGCAAGGTTGTTGTAGGCCGGCATGTAAGAAGGGGCCGCGTCAATGGCTTTTTTATAGTCAAGCACGGCTTTTTGGCGGTCGCCCATTTTTTCGTAAACAAGCCCGCGCGAGGTCAACACCTCCGGAAATCCCCTTTTCAGAATGACCGCCTGGTTGTAATTTGCAATAGCTTCTTCAAACCTGCCCGCGGATGCCTGCCTGTTACCCTCTTCAAAATAATATTGCGGATCCCGGTTGCACCCGGCAAGAGCGGTTAAAACCGCAAAACAAAAAAACTTTATCATAAGTTTCCCCTGTCGTCAGTTTAAAGAGTAGAGGGGTCAGGGGATAGGGGTTTAGGGAAGGAATTTCTTATTTCCGCAAACTCTATCCGCTAACCACTAACCTCTATCCCCCGCCTTATCCCTCATTCCCCAGGCCAGCAGCGCGGCGCCCACGGTAATAGCGCTGTCGCCCACATTAAATACCGCCGGAAAAAAAGAAAGGTCAAAGAAGTCCACCACAAAACCGTAGGCTATGCGATCGTAAATATTACCCAAAGCCCCGCCAAGGACAATGGCAAGGCCCAACTCGGCCACGGGGCCGTGCGCGGTCAGTTTTTTTCTTGCAAGCAGCAGGCCCGCCACCAGCGCGGCCGAGAGCGCGAGGAAAACCGCGTTGCGCTCCTGGAACATGCCGAAAGCAACGCCGGTATTTTCCACATAAGTAAGTTTAAAAAAAGGCGCTAACTTAAGCGGCCTCAGCTGCAGGTAGTTAAGGGCCAGATATTTGGCCGCCCTGTCCAGAAAAAAAACGACCACGATCACGGCCGGAGTTAAAGGGTTTTTCATTTTTCTTCCAGCGCGGCGGCGCAGCGCGCGCAAACCCCGGGATGCGCCGCGTTCAGGCCTATGTCTTTTCTGCGCTGCCAGCAACGGGGGCACTTTTCCCCTTCCGCCTGCAAAACCTTTATTTCAAGCTCTCCGGCGGAGGGATCCTTTTCCAAAGCGCACTCTGAAACTATAAGCGCCTGCGGCCACAAGGCCTCATTTTCGCGTATAAAAGCGGCTGTTTCCTCTTTTGAAGTTCTGAAAATGACTTTCGCCTCAAGCGAAGAGCCCACCGTGCCGTTTTTGCGCAATTCTTCTATGGCCTTGGTGGCCTGTTCGCGCACACGCATTATCCGTTCCCATTTTTCAAGCAGGGACCTGTCCAGCCAGGCAGCCGGGAAGCGGGGATAGTCGCTTAAAAAAACGCTTTCTTCAAGACCCGGGGCGATTTCCTTTCTCGCCGTCTGCCAGGCTTCTTCAGCGGTAAAAGACAGCACGGGGCTTATCATTTTCAGCACGGCCATAAGCGTATCGTAAAGCACGGTCTGGCCGGAACGCCGCGCGGGGTTATCGGCGGACAGGGTATAAAGCCGGTCTTTGAGCGAATCGAGATAGAAAGCCGACAGGTCAAGTATGCAGAAATCCGCAACCGCTCTTATGGCGGAGCGGTACTGGAAATTATTGTAATGCTCCTCCACGTTCGCGGACAGTTCAGCTAGCCGAGCGCGCATGTAGCGGTCGGTTTCAAGCAGGAACTCATGCGCCACAGAGTGCCGCTCCGGATTAAAGTCGCTCAGGTTCCCAAGGATATAGCGCACGGTATTGCGGAGTTTGCGGTAAGTGTCTATCGGACCGGCGAGGAGCTTTTCCGAAATGCTCACATCTTCGGAATAATCGGCGAGCGCCACCCAAATCCGCAAAACCTCGGCGCCATATTTGCTTATAACTTCCTGCGGCTCCACCGCGTTGCCCATGGACTTGTGCATGGCGCGGCCTTTATCGTCCAGCAAAAAGCCGTGGGTAAGCACAGTTTTATAGGGCGCATGCCCGTGCAGCGCCACGGAAGGGATAAGCGAGGTCTGGAACCAGCCGCGGTGCTGGTCCGAGCCTTCCAGGTACAGATCGCAGGGATAAAAATCTTTTCCCAGTTTTCCGTTTTTGAGCACCGCGTACCAGGAAACCCCGGAATCAAGCCACACGTCCAGAATATCTTTCTCTTTGCGGAATTCCCCGCCGCCGCACCCGCATTTATAATCCGCCGGCAAAAGTTTTTCCGGCGCTTCGGAAAACCAGAAATCGCTGCCTTCGGCAAATACCCGGTCCTCGATTTTTTTAAGCACAGCGCTGTCGGTCTGGGGCTTGCCGCAGGCCGTGCAGTAAAAAGCCACTATAGGCGTGCCCCAGAAGCGCTGCCTTGACAAGCACCAGTCCGGACGCATTTTCAGCATGGAGACCATACGCTCGTGGCCGGAGGCCGGCAGCCATTGGACATTCTCGGCCTCTTTTATCAGGCGTTCCCGCAAGCCCTGCATATCGACCTTAAGGAACCACTGCTCCGTGGCCCTGAAAATAATCGGCTGCTTACAGCGCCAGCAATGAGGGTAACTATGGTCAATGGTTTTCAAGGAGATAAGCAAACCGTCGGCTTTAAGGGTTTCGGCCACCTTTTCATTAGATTCGAATACTTTAAGCCCCTCAAAAATTCCGGCGTCTTTGTCAAAGCGGCCGTCGGCTTTAACCGGGCAGAAGATCTCAAGGCCCCACTTTTTTCCGGCGTGGAAGTCTTCCTCTCCGTGGCCGGGAGCTATATGCACGATGCCGGTGCCGGTGGACATGTCGACGAAATCAGCGGCGATCACCGGCCGCTCAAAGCGCCTGTTTTCAGGCAAATGCGGCTCAAGGCAATGGGCATATTTCAGGCTCACCAGTTTTTCGCCGGACACGCACGCGCCTTTTACAGCCGCAAGCCCGGTTTCAGCGAGAAACGCGTCGGCCAGTTTATCGGCCACAAAAAGAGTTTCGCCAGCGGACTCAAGCGCGCGGTAATTTTCATCCTTCGAAACAGCGGCAGCCATGTTGGCTGGAAGCGTCCATGGGGTGGTGGTCCAAATAACGATATAGCCGCCGCGCGCGCCGGAAACAATACCTACCGGCATATTTTTCAGCCGGAACTTTACATAAACAGAGGGGGATTTATGGTCGTGATATTCCACCTCCGCGTCGGCAAGGGCGGTCTCGCAGGAAACACACCAGAAAATGGTTTTTTTATCGCGGTGGATATAGCCTTTTTCAAGCAGCTCCCTGAAAGCCCGTATTACCGTGCCCTCATAGTCTTTGGACATGGTGACATAAGGGTTATCCCAGTCCCCAAAAACACCCAGGCGCTTAAATTCTTCGCGCTGTATGTCAATAAATCTGCCGGCGAATTCTCTGGCCTTTTGCCGGAAAGCCGGCACATCGTCTATGTGCCTTTTCCCGATTTTAAGCTCCTTTAAAAGCTGCTGTTCTATCGGCAGTCCATGACAGTCCCAGCCGGGAACATAAGGCGTATAATGGCCTGTGAGACAGCGGGACTTTATCAGAATATCTTTCAGGATCTTGTTGAGGGCGTGGCCCATGTGGAGATGGCCGTTGGCGTAGGGCGGTCCGTCGTGGAGGATATAGGGTTTTGAATTTTTGCGCAGTTCCAGCATTTTCCCGTAAAGGCCGCTGGATTTCCAGAATTCAAGTATGCCGGGCTCTTTTTTGGGCAAGTCCCCCCTCATGGAAAAAGAGGTGTTAGGCAGGAAAACGGTCTTTGAATAATCAACATTTTCGATGGTCATTGCCTAGATTATACAAAAAAGGGAACCGACGCGGTCTATTCCGGACTGACATTTTTTATGGTTTCGCAACGGCCTTATAAAAATATTATAATAGCTAATTAGCGTCACTATATATAAGGTCAAGGTACTGTCCTTTCCGTAATTTACGCATGAAAAAACAAAATATCCTCCCGATGCGCATATTTTTCTTTTTTTCCGCGCTGCTCCCGGTCTGCGCGGTTCCGCTTCGCGCGCTGTCTTCCGGAGGCGATGCCGCAAAGTCTGAACTGCTGGAATATATTCAGAGCGAAAGCGCAGACCCGGCCTGCGGCGTATGCCTTAACTCCGCGCGCCATTATCTTGCGAACATCATGCAGGAAAAACTGCTTAAAAAGGCTGCCGGCATGGCGCCCATGCCTGGGGGCAAGTACCGCCGCGGCTCACCGGAAGGCCTGGGTGACCCTGACGAAAAGCCCGTCGCGGACGTAATGCTTGACCCGTTCTATATTGACAAGACAGAAGTCACCATAGACGATTACACGCAGTTCACTCGCGCTATGCGCGGCAATTACCCGGAATGGGTGAAGCCCGGAGGCAAGTTCAACATCTCCACCGGTTCCGACAAGTATTACCGGCACTTGGCGGACATCATCAAGCACTGCCACAATTGCCCCATGTTCGGCGTCACATGGGATGACGCTGCCGCCTACTGCCGCTGGAAGAAGAAGCGCCTTCCCACCGAGGCGGAATGGGAGGCCGCAGCCCGCGCCGGTTCGAATGAGGCCTACTCATTCGGCGACTCCCCATACTCGGCGGAGGGATTTGCCTGGCTGGAAACCAATTCCGGGGAAGTGCCTCATCCCGTGGGAACCAGGAAGCCTAACAATTACGGCCTGAGCGACATGAACGGCAATGTATGGGAGTGGGTATCCGACTTCTACGATAAGAATTATTACGCCCTGCGCTTCGTCACAAACCCCCAGGGCCCGAAAACAGGACGCGAACACGTCATAAGGGGCGGCTCCTGGGCTTCCGACGCAAACTCGGCGCGGTCCGGCAACAGGGCCAGCACGCGCCAGCCTAACGACGACATAGGCTTCCGCTGCGCCGTTTCCGAGAAAGAACTTTCAAGGGAACCCTGACCGCGCCCGCCCTTATAAAAAGTGTTCCGCCCCCTGATTTATTTTATATACTTTGAATAATGGAACCAAATCTGCTTTTTGGGAGCGTACACATGTCGATCACTTTGGTTATTTGCGCCGTTACAGTCACTGTCATGTTCGTGGCGCTGGCCGTGCAGGCTATACTTACACTCGCGCAGGTAAGGAACACCGCCAGGGCCGTGGAATACCTGGCCTTGAACGCCGACAGCAAACTGACCGCGCTTGACCCTATTGTCAACGCCGTAAAAACAGTTTCAAGCGGCGTTGCTTCGGGCTGGTTCAGGATAGCTCAGGCGGTTTACGGGCTATTCACAAAAAAATGAAAATATTCAACTTTTTCAACAAGCTTTACGACGAAGATGTCCTCTCAAAACTGGTCTTCTTAAAGCGCATACGTCTTTTTGAAGGCATAAACAAGCGCAGTCTGATACATGTGCTTGAAAATCTGCAGGAGCGGACTTACCTTAAGGGAGAGATCATATTCACGCAGGGCGATATAGGCCGCGCGCTGTTCATAGTTTTTTCCGGAAAGATCGCCCTGTCACGCCTGGACCCGGTAACACAAAAAAACGAGCTGATAGCGGAGGTGCAGCCCGGGGAATTTTTCGGCGAGATGGCGCTTTTGGAGGAAATGCCCCGCACCGCAACCGCCTGCGCCCTTGAGGAAACCAGGGTGTTTATGCTGTTTAAGATAAAACTGGAGTCGCTGTTTTTTGCCAGGCCGAAAATAGGCGTGGTTATAGCTTCACAGTTGGCAAAGATACTGTCCGCCAGGCTCCGGACCTATATAGACAGGCCGCCCGCCCGATGACAAGCGAAACGACAACACAGAAAAAAAGCTATTCGGAATACCTGCTGCCGATATTTTTGGTGCTGGCCGGATTAGCTTTGATCGTGCTGGCCAGGGGCGCGGTATTTCCGTTTATTTTAAGCGCCGCCCTCGCCTATATATTAAGCCCAGTGATAAAATATTTCGAAGTGCGCGGCATCAAACGGAGTTACGCCGTGATCGGGCTATACCTTACGGCGGGAACCGCCATCTTTGTCATCATTTACCTCCTCTTCCATTTCCTTTCATTTGAAATTGAAACCTTGCAGCAGTCGTGGCCGCTTTACGCGGAGCGCATACAAAAATTCATGGTTAATTTCAACGCCACGCTTATAAATAAATACCCTTTCGCGGCCTCGCTGAAGCTGGACGAGAAACTTATGCATTACATGGAGGCGGTACCGCCTTTTCTGATCGGCCTTTTACCCGCGCTGACGCTTTTATTTGTGGTCCCCTTTATCACTTTCTTCATACTTCTGGGCGGCGCAGGGCTTATAGATTACCTGCTTGACCATATTCCCGCACAGCACGCGGAACTGGTGCTGCATATCGCTTCAAGAATTGACGCCTCGCTCGGCAATTACCTTCGGGGAATACTGACTGAGGCGTTTATTATTTTCCTGATCGCGTTCGCCGGTCTTATGATGCTGGGTCTTAATTACTCGGCTTTTATCGCCATCCTTATCGGGATTTCAAGCCTGGTGCCTTACCTGGGAGCGATAGTGGGCGCCGTGGTTTCGTCCGTTGTGGCGTATTTCCAATTCGGGACTTTTATCCCGATAATAAAAATCCTTATTTTTTTCGCGGGCCTGCGCTTTACCGACGACTGGGTGCTTCAACCCTATATCATGAAAAAAGCGGTAAAGCTGAACCCCGCGGTGATACTTTTCGCCCTGCTCGCCGGCGGGGAATTGGGCGGTTTATGGGGACTTGTTTTTTCCATACCCGTGACCTGCGTCATAAAAGAAATAGTGCAGATAGCCGTGGAACTTCAGGAAACCGAATTCCGCTGGAAACCGAAGCCGGAACCCACGCGGATAAGCATACCGTATACGTGACAACGCCATAAGCCGTAAGCTTGAAGCCATAAGCCCCATAAGGAAACTTTCCCTTAAAAGCCTATGGCATAAAGCCTATAGCCTATGGCGTCTGTTTTTTTAACGCCTGCGCGATAGCGTCTTTCATTATATTCAGAGGGCAGGGTTTTTGAAGGAAACCTTTAACATTGGTCTCCTGCTTGAACATCATTTCGGTGGAGGGATCAAAGTGGCTGGCTGTCATTACAATAACCGGGATATTTTTGGTTTCTTCCTCTGAAAGCAGCATGCGCAGGAATTCCAGGCCGGATACTTTCGGCATCATGACATCGGTAAGTATTACGTCCGGGTGCTGGGCAATGGCAAAATCGAACCCTTCCTGTCCGTTGGCGCCGGTAAAAACCTGATACTCCTCCGAGCTCAAAGCCATCTGGGCCAGCTGAAGAAAATTTATATTATCGTCAACCAACAACACTTTCATTTTTTCAGGCATGTGCCGCCTTTTATTTTCACCGATATCAGGCGCCAAGTATATTTTTCACTATAGCAAGTATCTCGGTGATAGGGGTTGTTTTGGAAATAACCTCGCGGACATTGATCTCCTGTTTAAAAATCGACTCCAGTGAGGCATAGTTGCTGCCGGTAGCTACCAGAACAGGTATACCGCGGGTTGCTTCCTCAGCAAGAAGCATCCTGAGCATTTCCAGGCCGGAGATATTCGGCATCATCACATCCATTACTATCAGGCTGGGAACTTCAGTCACAGCTTTCTCCACCCCTTCCCGGCCATCAAACGCGGTAATAACGCTAAAATCATCCTCAAGCGCACATTTAAGCATGGTGCTGAAATTAGAATCATCATCAACTATAAGCACTTTTTTTTTATCGCTCATTTCAACCTCATAAAAAAACCCGATCAAAGCATAAACAGCAGATAAAGGTAAAAGCCCGGGTAAAACAACTGCAATTTTTCACTCTGCCTGAACCTATACTGAATTACCTGTTGTTTCTATACTCTGCCTTACCTCGCCCCGCTTTATGAAAATGGGCAAGGAGGGAGTCGAACCCTCACTCGCCAGAGGCAAACAGGTTTTTGAGACCTGCGCGTCTACCAGTTCCGCCACTTGCCCATTGTCGCACCCCGCTCGCACTGCATAGCGTGCGGGGCGATTAACGCCGCCCTTTATAAGGTGACGGGCGGTGCTCCCACAAGGACGGGCTCTGCACCCTTTCCCAACTACTGAGGGGACACCGCATTGCGGTTTCCCCTCCTTGTGTTCACTCGCTACCTTCACTTCGTTCAGGCCGTCTGTCGGCCATAGGCCTTGATACGGCACTGTCACAGTCTTGTCGCTTGTTAAACCTCCCGAGCTGTAATTCCTGAACAATAAGGTAATGTCAACTTCTCGCACCCCGCTCGCACTGCACGCGGGCTTATTCAAGAAATATTTCTCGAGGACTATTCTACAACATTTGCCAGTCACGATTACCGCTGTTATTTACGCCAAACTGTTTACCGGTCACTGGTTGCCGGTTACCTGCCTTATTCCCAATAACTCGTCCAGCCTTATGGCTTTCAGCCCTTTTTTTTGCGCTTCCAGCAGAAGTTTTTCGACAATACGCAAATTTTTTCCCTTTACTTCCCCCCCGCCGTCGTGCAGCAGGAAAATTGCTCCCGGCGCAAGATTTTTAAGGTATTGGGCCGTCATTTGCTCCTCAGAAATCTTTGTCCAGTCGCTTCCGTACGTCCAGTTAACCAGGGTATAGCCGTTTTTGGACGCCACTTTAGCCACCCAGCCCCTGTTGTAGCCGTTCGGCATTCTAAGAAACACAGGCCTGACTCCGGAAGCGCCTTCTATTTCCTTTTGCGCTTTTATAATTTCCGAGTCCAGTATTTTTTCCTTATCAGGCGACTTATCCAGCTTGAAATAATTTTTATGGGCAAAGGTGTGATTACACACAAGATGTCCCGCTTTCGCCACGGCCCTCGCCCGTTCCGGATAGGTTTTAGCCGCGGAACCCAGCATAAAGAAAGAGGCTTTAACGCCGTATTTTTCAAGCAGCTTTAAAAGGTCCATGGTTATATAGCCGGGTCCGTCGTCAAAGGTAAGGGCGAAGAACGGCTTTTTCGCGTCACCCTGCGCGTAAAACTTGCCGGCGCAGGGGTTGGCCGCGAAACAGTAGCCGGTAAAGAGTAAACAGCACCCGAGAACCAGTGACCAGTAACCGGTAACCGGTAACCGGTGGATGGAAATCACTGTAAATTTTATTTTTACCATTAAGATTTTTCCTCTTTTGTGGACACTCCACTTACCTGACATCTTTCATCTACCGCTTAACATTCGCTCTTCACTGGTTACTGATTACCGGCTACCGGTTACTAATTCCCCCCTACACTTCCTGCTTTTCCAGATTTCTCAGCCCCAGTTTCCATGGAACGATCAACGCCGCGGCATTTATCAGTAAGAACATCAGCGCGCAAAAGCCGATTATTCTGAAATCCCAGGGGTTTTTCCGCCCGAAGTGTTCGGCAAAGTGCATCTGCACCGGCCAGGCCTCGATTGCGACCACCAGCCCCAAATAACCCATGGAGGCTGCCATGTAGATAAAACCGCCGTAAGAGGATTCCAGCTGGTGTATATTTTCCACTTTGAAATCCGGGAACAGCGCCCCAAGGCCTATCCCCATAACCGAAAGTACCAGCGCGGCTGTGACTATAGTGAAAACAGAAAGCGCCGATACGAACCTGTCGGCGTTAAGGAGATAGTTTGAAAAACTTATCAAAACAAATCCCAGCAGCATGGAGGGGACGGCCGATAGCAGAAGTTTTTCTGTCATTATCCCGGAAGCGGTAACCGGAGCGGCCTTTAGCAGCCAGAAACTGCCTCCCTCAAGACTTATTGCGGGAAAGGTAAACCGCAGGCCTATGGCTGCGACCACAAAACCGGCCACTCCTATATTCAGGAACGAGATGAGACTCTTCAGGTCCGGGGTTTCTAAGGGAAGCTGCCGGACGCTGAAAAGGTAAACCACAATAAGCGCGGCTATGAGTATTATCTGCGACCAATAGCGGGCGTCGCGCAGCAGAAGAAGGCGGTCTTTCCAGTAAAGCGTGAGCGCAGTTTTAAACCGCACGCTTTTAAGCGCCAGGCTCTGTTCCCAAAGCATTTTATTTTTTCCATGAAATCTTGCCGAACTCTGCGCCCCGCTAAAACCCCGGGCGTAAACAAACCCGGCCAGGTAATACATGAAACCGTAAAGCGCGAGTCCCGCGGCGAACAGGGCTATGGCATAAAGCCCGAAATCCGCCCAATGACCGCTTGAGTAGGCGATCATGGCCTTGGTCACCCACCAGGAAGGCAGGTATTTGGCCGTCGGAGACTGAAGGTATTCAATATATTGCGCCACCACGGCAAGCGCGTCGGGGCGGATGAGTTTTTCCGGCTTTGAGAAACGGACCATCATGTAAACGAAGGCCACAGAAACGCTGCCAAGCAGCCAGGTAATATCGCGCGTGCGGGACGAGGGGAAAGCGTACATAACCAGCATGCTGAAAATAATGCCGAACGCCCCCGCGAGCAGAACGAAAGGAACCATCAGCGCCGCGTAAGAAAGATAAAAACCGGCGCCAAGGCCTTTAACCCTGCCCAGCGCCAGTATATAGGGCAGTATGGCAAGCAGCAGCGTCCAGGACGAGTAAAATACCGTCTCGCCCGCCTTGTCAAGGAAAATAGAGCGCTCAGGCAGCGGGCAGGAAAAAAGAAATTTCAGGTCGGAAGAATAATAAAGCGTGGTCATTGAAATTATTATGGAGGAAACCACGATCATGGAAAAAGTCATGAGCAATACCATGGAGGTGAGCTTCCAGGAAAGTATGGGGCCTATCAACTGAACCGCTTCAAGGTATCGCAGCAGGCGCCAGAACCCCGCGTACATAATGGAAAGCATCAGCAGACCCACGCCGATGAAAAGCAGGTTTTTTACCAGTTTCCAGCCGCGCAGACCTTTCAGGGTATTCACGGCGCAAATAAATTTTCGTCGAAGAAGCAGGGGCATAGGCAGGGACAGTAACCGGTAATCAGTAACCAGTGTCCGGTAACCAGTTACTGAATACCGACTACCGGTTACCGATTACTGTTTTATGGCTCACTGGTTAACTCCAAGAACACGTCTTCGAGTGATTTCTGGTCGGACCCGGCCACAAGCCGTTTTACGGCGGACACCGTATCTTTGGCTATCAGCCGGCCATTATGAATAATACCCACCGAGGTGCAGAGCTTCTCCGCCATTTCAAGGATGTGCGTGCACATAAAAACCGCTGCCCCGTTTTTGACCATCTCGGAGAGCAGTATTTTGAAGCGGCGGATGCTTTTCGGGTCAAGCCCGACAGTGGGTTCGTCAAAAAGCACGACTCGGGGTTTGCGAAGGAGCATTCCGGCGATAAGCAGTTTTTGTTTCATCCCGTGGGAATAGCTCTCCAGCAATTCCCCTCTCTGGGCCGAAAGCTCAAAGGTTTCAAGCAGTTCAGGGATGCGCCGCATTTGCTCGCCATGCGGCACATCATAGAGATCGCCCAAAAACCGTAAAAACTCAAAGCCGGTAAGTTTTGGATAAATGAAAGGCTCGTCCGGTATATAGGCGATAAGACGTTTGGCTTCAAGCGGCTGCCGCGCTATGTCAAAACCCGCCACCAGCACCCTGCCGGAAGTGGGGGCCATAATGCCCGAAAGAATTTTTACGGTGGTGGTTTTGCCCGCGCCGTTCGGGCCCAAAAAACCGAAAATCTCTCCGGCCGCCACATTAAGGCTCAGATTATCCACGGCTTTGCAGGCGCCGAAGGTTTTAGTGAGGTGTTGGATTTTGATCATTGGATAGAGAGACAGCGAAATAGCGAACAGGGAAACAGCGAAGAGGGGCGGAAAAACGGATTTCGACAGTTTTTATTCGCCACTTCGCTACTTCGCTGTTCGCTATTCACTATTTCGCTAACCCCTGTTACCGGCCCTGTTCCCGCAGTTCCATGTAGCTCTTTATTTCTATCTGCGAAGTCAACTGACGCAGCATATAGTTGGCAAGGTTCGCGAACTTGTCTTTTGAAAGCTCTTCGGCATACTTGGCTTTATCTTTCTCAAAGTCTTTAAGGCCCTTGTTCTTCGTCAAGTAATAAGCCTTTGCCTCGTCAGGGGTAACTTTCACGGTCGTGTATATGAACTGTTTGAACTTGGAGGCAAGCCGGGCCTTTTTTCGCCAGGCTTCATACTCGGCGGGAGACATCTGGAACTCGTTATAGATCGTCTGGTAATAGCGCCTGGGACTGAAGCCCGAACCTTCCCTGAACTGTGGAGTGTTTTGTATTTCAACCGCCACCTCGAAGTCCGGCACCCGCATCCCCATTTTTTCCGCCTGGGACGAGAAAAGCTCTTCAACAACCATATCGCGGAAAACTTCCTGCTTGACGCTTTTCATCATAGCGTCATTTGTTTCGGTGCCGGATTCCCTGAAATTGGCCAATATTCTGTTAACCTGCATCCTGAACTGCTGGTAGGGGATTTTTTTCCCGCCCACATCGGCCACTGCGGCGGACGCCGAGGAACTGAAGATCTGGCCGCTTATGAAAAAAATGGAACCCAAAAACACCACCGAAATTATGATGAAAAATATTCTTTTATGTTTTGAAAAGAAAGATATCATTTTCCGCGCTCCTTGATGTTCCGCCTGTCGCAAGGCTGTGCAAAATATCCGGCTTAAGCCTTATCTGGACTCAATTCTTTCGGGCTTTTCTTTTTTAACATCTTTGCCGCTTTCCATCCGGCAATTGCCGTTAAAAACCGCTCCGTCTTCAAGTATTATCTTCGGGGCGCGCAAATCTCCGTCTATGCGGGCCCCGACAACAGCTTCAATGTGGTCAAGGGCCGTAATATTTCCTTTAACGTCGCCGCAAACATAGCAGATCTCACAGGAAATATCGCCCTTTATCTTTCCGGTTTTGCCGATAGTAACTATCTTCGCGTCCACTATGGAGCCGTCAACGCGCCCGTCAATTTTAAGCGAGCCTTTGGCCGTAAGCGTTCCCTGAAAATAAGCGGCATTCCCTATGATAGTGTCGCCATTTTTGGATTCAAACGAAATTCCGGTATTCTTAAAAAGCCCCATATATTCCTTTATTTATGAGAAGTGATAAAGTTTTAAAGGCACACAGGCACAAGTGAAGAAGTTACTTATAACTTATGCGCCTCTGTCCCTTTGTGCCCTGGCTCTACAAACTTCCGAAAATGCCGTCAAAAATACCGCCGAAATTGCTGTTTTTTACCCTGACCTCAAGGAAACGCATGGGATCTTTAGGTATGCCGGCCACCCAAACCTCGTAATGCAGGTGATTGCCCGTTGAAGTGCCGGTGGAGCCCATGCGGCCCACCAGTTGTCCGCGTTTCAGAATTGCGCCTTCCTTAACCGAAAGTTCGCTCATGTGCCCGTAAAGGGTGGAATAGCCGAAACCGTGGTCCACAACCACGCACATACCATAGCCCTGAGCCCAGCCGGAATGGCGCACCACGCCGTCAGCCGTAGCATGTACCGGCGTGCCGGCTTCGTTGGCTACGTCTATTCCGGTATGATACTCGCTCGCGGCTCTTAAAGGCGCCATGCGGTAGCCGAAAGGGGAAGTGATGCGGCCCTGAGCGGGCCATATGGAAGGCGTGGCGCGCGCGGAGTTATGGCGGTTTGCCATATACCAGGTAATTTCGGAGTAGCTGGAAAGGCGCTTGCGGGATTCCTCCTGCATTTTAGTGATGGAACCGCTGAGCGTTTTTTCCTTTATCTCGTCAGCCTTACGGGAAAGCATTTTTCTGAAATCCGACAGATCGGCGGCTCCCGCGCCCCCGAGAGAATCAACCTCGCCTTGAAGTTCGGTGCGCATGCCGAGCATTTTACGCAGCTGATTGTCGGTTTTTTTGGTCATCTCCAGGTAGGCCATTCCCTGCTCCACCTGTTCCGAAACCGAGGCCATTTTGGTTCTGAGCATCCTATTATCCAGTTTGGTGACATAATAGTCAAAATGCCTGCTGGCCGTGTAACCGGCCCAAATGGTGGCAAACGTCCATGCCCCCCCGAACAGAATAAAGAAGAACACAGGCAGGTTAAAACGAAGCGATGGCAGGCCGTTATGCGGAATAATAAAAATGCTGATAGGCTTGCCCGCTCTCTTTAGTAAACGCAAAAAGTTCCTGAGCCACATAGAGTATAATTATACCAAACTAACCCCGCCTTTTTGGCACAAAACCACCGGTTATTAACGAGACTGTGCCTATAGACCCGGATATAGCGCAAAAAAGCGGGGCTGATGACGTAACGATAACCGAAACAACGGCTGCCGCGATTCTTAATTTTCCAAACCCTCTTTACGCCCTTATACCTTTACCTTGGAATACTTCACTATTACAAGATTATATGAAAAGACTGTTACAAAAAAATTGCACTTTTTAGGTCTTAAACCGCCCCCCCCCATGCATTCTTTCAACCGGCTGATGGCTCCTAGTTCCCTACCGGCGGAGGAGCTTTCCGTTTTACCGCGACAGAATCGCTTTGAGCGCCGCCGTTTATGGCCGATGGGTCGAATTTAATCTCGGTGTCGGAACCCGGCCCCACAGGATTACGTTCCTGCGTCCCTGCGGGTAAAGGCATAGCGGCCGGTATCTGAGGAATAGCCATGCCTGCCCCCGCCGCCGGCAACCGGCCCAGCTGAGGCATGCCGCTTAGAAGCGGTTTAAGTTCAGGGTCCGCCACCACCTCCATCATAAGTTTCATAAAATCCGGCCTGAAGGTGAATTTTGCTATGATTTTATCCATGCCTTTTATGTTGTGGATATTGGCGATGACTTTCATGGGGTTGTTACTGCCTGTATTCGCAAGCGCCTCTCTGTAAGAGGGATCTTTCTTAAGCTCAGCGATAAAATCCTTCACTATCGGGCGGTCGGCATATTTCAGCAGCGCCTTGTAGACCTCTGTAGCGCCCGCGGGCATTTCCCCCGGCCCGCCCGCAGCTTCGGGAAAGGATGCGCCGTTAAAAATCGTAAGTGAAGAAGAAACGGAACCGCTTGAGAGAAATAGACCTGATGTCGAAGCGTTTATATTATTTTCCCGCCCCGTTTTAACGAGCCCTGACGAGGGAAAAGACTGTTCCATCGCTTTAAAGGCCTGGCTGGCGGCTGAAATTTTTCTATAAAACACAAAGGCGAAAACAGCGCCCGCAAGAAATATTACGGCAACGATAACGGCGCCTATTTTCAACAGCTTTTGACGGCCCCGTACAAGTTCCAATTCCCTGCGCAATTCCGCTTCGCCGGCGGGAATATCATTTTTTTGTTCTTCCAAAGCGATTACCTCCCTTGTCGCACCCCGCGCGCACTGCACAGCGCACGGGGCGATTAACGCCGCCCTTTACAAGGTAGCGGGCGGTGCTCTACGAGGGGAGCTAAGCTCCCCTTCGTCGCTCGCTAAGCCGCCTTTGGCGGCCCGCTCTCTGAACCTCTCTTATATGGTACCCGCGCTCACTAACGAAAGTAATCGCGCGGGCTTATAAAATCTTTCACTTGCAGCGAAGCAGTCCAATTTGACAATTGTCCGTCGTAATTGATAGACTCATATTTTACAAAATAAATCGCGCTTTTTAAGCGGCATATGCTGATTTATTTTCTGCGCCCCCATCGTCTAGCGGTTAGGACGCTGCCCTTTCAAGGCAGAGATCAGGGGTTCGAATCCCCTTGGGGGCGCCAATCTTTTTTCACTACAACCGCCCCAATTCGGCGGTTGTTTTGCGTAAAGTTCGTTTTTACCCCCCATTCTTCTGGTGACACACCCACCCCAAAAGCCAACTTTTCATTTAGCACCTTTTGGATTTCCTCGACGGAGATTTCTGGAACTATAATTTTCACGCGATTCTTGTAGATGATTATTTCCTGAACAATAGTCCGAATAACCTTAACCTGATGCTCTACCGGTATCCGGTTGATTAAGACGGCGAAGCGCTGGAAGCCTCCCTGAATCACTTCGACATCGTAGACGGCCTTCTGGCTATGCGATGCCAGTGCTTCAATTTTAAGAATACGGTCAGCGAGGTCTTTCTTGACCACCTCCAGGCGCTGAATCTCCTCAACGACCTCACTCGCGGAGTTCCCGGACTTCACCAGGCTAAGTAGCTGCTGAGCCTCGCCCTTGATGGTCTTAAGCTGTACTTCAAGCGCCTGACGCTCCTTGTCCAGAGGCGTAAGGCTTTCCTTGGCCAGCTTCTGTGCCTTAGCAACGATTCTTTCGAGGAAGGGCCTGTCCCACCCAATCGCCGCAAGATTCTCCACGATGAAAGATTCAAATTTCCGGGCACCAAGCGGCGTTATGGCGCACCGGTGCGGCATTCCGCCCTTTTGTGCCAAGCACTTATAATAAAGGTAGTAATGCCCTTTTTTATTACGAAATGTCGGGACAATCGCAGAACCGCACTCTCCGCATGTAAGCAAACCTTTAAGCAGGAAGCCGTGTTTGTTGCTGGCGACATGGATTTCCCCACCGCGATGATTACGCAGCTCCAGCAGTTTTTGGACTTCGTCGAAAAGCTCTTTATCTATGATGGGCTTGTGCTGTCCCTGAAACTCTTGCTTGCTTCGAGTATTTTGCACATAGCCGAGATATGCCCGACGCTGTAATATAAGCACGATGGAATCCATGTCGAATGGCTTCCCGCCGAAGGTGTTACCACCCGCTGAGGTATAGAGCTTCCGCCTAAAGCCAAGGTCATTCAATTCCTGCGCAATCCTAACGGTGGACTGATACTCCAGGTACATTTTAAATATCCGGTTCACAAGCTCGGCTTCTTTCTCGTTTACGACTAGGTGCTTATCCTTAGCATCATACCCCAGCGGAGCCAGGCCGCCAGTCCATAGACCCTTTTTAGCGCGGCTAAGGTGAAAATCTATGGACCGTACAACATCCAGCTCTCTATCGTATTGGGCGAACTGGACCATAATCGCCGTCATCAAACGGCCAGCAGGGCTTTTTGTATCGATGCTTTCGGTGCTACTTATGAATGCCACATTATGCTTTTCGAATAGTTCCAAAAGGCCATGAAAATCTTTCGAGTTTCTCGTAAGCCGGTCAAGCTTGTAAACAATTACGCCATCAATCTTGCCCTCCGCGATGCGTTTTAATAGCCGCTGCATCGCCGGGCGCTTCAATGACTTTCCGCTTTCGGCGGGATCGTCAAACACTTCCTGGTATTCTTCCCAGCCGTTGCACTTATTTATTTCTATAAAACTTCTGCAACAGGATTTTTGGCTATCTAAAGACGTGACGCCATTCGTCAGGTTCTCGTCATTTGATTTTCGAGTGTAGATAGCAATGCGCTTCACCTTCGATGCGTTCAAAGTACTTACTTCTTCGGGCATAACATCTCCTCTGTCATTGAATGATACGGTGTTCTCGCGGAACAATCAAGAGCTTTTAAGTACATTCCGCTTCTTCACTTTTTTAGGCTGTTCTGGCGCGGCCGGGGCCGGGTCATCAGTGAGTGGCAGCAGCCCCCGCTGACCCAGATAAACGAACGCTTCGGCAAAGACATCCGCTAAGGCGTCCAGGCGTTCTTCGTGAAGAATATCTTTTGAATTTACCGCAGGGTTATCTTGTTTTTCCATACTGCGTATATACAGCGCAGAAATGGAAAAGGTTAACTGCGACTAAAAACACAGCCAAGAATATTACATGCGAGATAGGTGAAATTACGCTAGTGTAATAAATTATTCTTCGGACAATTCTTGCTCCGCATGGAACCAGTCTGTCCAATCGTCACCAGTTGGATTGCATCGAGAAAGCCAATTAAAATATGCCGTTTCTTGGAGAGTGAATGGGCTTAGCCCCTTTTTATGAGCACACAATGTAAAAGCAGCGTAAGCCATTACACACCCGGCAGAATTACTAATTGGTGCCCATAACGGGTTGGATAAACAATATTTACCTTGAGTCGACTTACATTGATTCGGGTAAAATGGGCACGGAGATATTCTGTCGTTTTTAATAGAATCTTCCATTATGTGGAAAATTGCCTTTAGAAGCATTGTCGTGCGCTCAAATTCTTTATCATCGGCTAAGCTATATATTTGGTCTTCGGCATTAACTTGCCCTATACCTGTGAGAGGAGCTCCGAATATTGACACAAAATGACTCAGCATATCTTTTGGATTAGCAGGATGTATAAAGTAATTGTGGTCAAAAAGCCGGGCAGTAACTGCCGACTTCATCCTAATAATTACTTTCCGCATATCCGCAGCTGCTTCTCTAGGTCCAGCCAATGATAATTGGCCATCTAAATCATTAAGCCTAGTAAGTGTTTTTATTAAATCGGCACGAATCGGATAAAGGTTTTGAAGCCTTGAACGCAACAGAAGAATATCCTCGGTATTTCTCAAGGATGGCGGCGCTTTTATTAAATCGTCCGCGATAATAGAAAACATGTGTCCAGGGTCATACGTACAAAGACACGCATCACAAATTGATGCCACAATCCAAAATGGTGGGGTTTCCCTAAAATGATGAATTACCCATCGAGTAACAACACTATAAAATATTTTTGGGGCAGCCACTGGATAACTATCAAGAAGAGAATCGCTCCATTTTCCATCAGTTTCGATGTACCATTGGATTGATGTAGACATACCTTCAGCGAATGCAGATGGAATTAATGGCACTTCAAATAGCTGATTCCCTTCAGGAACCAGCATATATTTCATCGGCACTGTCCTTGAATAATTTGCCAGCGTAATACTTTTATCAAAGAACTCCCATGCTGAAGTCATCGGAAGTTTGGATTTTTGCAACGGAGTGTAGATGTCATAGACTGCCTGGATCTCATCTGATAGGGTTTGAAAGCCTTGAATATAGCATTGGATCTCTGGGGCTTTATTGTTTGCTAACGGAAAACTAGTTTTTGTGGTCCCAGAAAATATTTTCGCCACATCTGTCTGATATCCGAACCAATTATTAAAGACCGTTATGAAAACGGGCGAAGAAATGGTTTGCAAATAATGGAAATACTCGTGCAGAATCAATCCCCAAACAATATTTGTGGCAGGACGTAATTGATTATTTATGTCGAAAACATCCTGGGGCAACAATGATAAGTGGATAAAGAGTTGTCGTGGATTAAAGCCCCCGCCGCCATACTCTTCGCTTTTGTAAATGTCGCCCATAAATTTACCTGTAATTACCAGATGCCCTACGGCTTCAGCATTCTTTTCGCAAACCCACTAACCACTGAATCCGCATGTTTTTTTAAATTACGGAGTTCATAAGTCACAAAATCCGGATGCGTCGAAATGCGATAGTGTTTTGAGCCATCGTTCTCAATGAATTTTTTCCCATCCTTATCCTGCAGACTCCCCTCCAAAGGCTTCCTGACACGGTCAAATATTTGATATTTTCCTTCTTCCATTTTCTTGGTCAACCAGCCGCCCTTTCTTTTCTTCAATTCAACCACAAGTTCGATTATCAGTCTGAACGCCTCATCCGGCATTTTTATCGTGTGGCCATTAACAATGATGCTATTACTGCGCTTCATCGGGGCTGTGCCGGAAATATGCAGTTTGTCATAGCACTTATACTTATACTTCGTATAATCCGCCGTTTGCCGCGCAGTCAGTTTCGGCGATGACTGGCCAGATGCTTGGCCGAATCGCGCCTTGCTGTAATCAATCGCGTAGTCCTTCTTCCTAAACGCCTCTTTAAAGGTCAGACACACTATATTCTGTCCGGCCAGCTTGCTCAACAAATCCTGTGATTTAATCACATAGCTGGGGCAGAGAACCAGGATTCCGTCCATCTTCCCAATTTTTGCTTTTAACCCCAAAAGTTCGGCCCTCGCCTGCTCATCATCCGATACGAAAGCCATGAACACGCCGATATTATTCTGAATAACCGTTGCCTCACCGATAAACCATATCCGTGAAGTAACGGCATCGACATTCTTTGTAAGGTCGTTTCCTGTCTTAATGTTGGCAAGCAACGGCTGGACATTGAAAGCGTATCGGTTGAGATCCTGTTCTTTGAGGTATACCGGCGATATTCCAGAATCCTCTGTCGAAGTCGCAATCCACCGACCATTCACCTTCTGGACGAAGCGTTCATTACCGCGCTTATCACAGTAAGTCTCCTGCTCAAAATCATACTGGTCAAAGAGCAAATACTTCTGTTTTTTTAGAGCAGAAAAACCGGACGATGAGATACAGGCCAGCTCGCTCTCGTAGAACGTTGCATCGGGCAATCCCTCAAGGTGCTTGAGTAAATATGCGAGCAATTTATCAGTCAAGTAAAACCCCTTGTGCCCGCAGATATGTCTCGATAATCTGCCTCTCTTTTTTATGCTGAATCTTGCTGTTTTCAGGCGGCCTTATCTCGACAATGAAACCCTTGCTTTTTTTACCCTCTCGCTTAATAAAGAACTTCAACTTTGCGGACACGAACTCGGCCCCGCCGTCAGGACCAATGCCATATGCTTCCATGCTGGAGAGGTCGTTTGATTTTAATATTAGCCGCAATGAACCATTGCCGACCTTTGCATTCACCTCGGTGAGCTTCACTGACTCGATTTGTTCATTGCCCTTGAAGTCGAAAGTGCGCTTTTTGATCGGGCTGATATCCACAAGGGAATTATTTAATGTTTCCTCGTCTATTTGTGCGACTCCAAGAAAAGCGCCGCCGACCATCTCAAGATATTTCTTTTTGTCATCATCGCTCCGGCTGCTTAGGCTCATGCTCAGAACATTGTTGGTCGTATTAAAAACCAGCATATCTTCTTTTGCCGGTCTGAACGATTCAATTCTAGTCTTAACATCCTGGTCTTTAAACACCAGCTGTGTTTTCATAAAATCGCCGCGCGCGATCAGTATAATGTGATTATCACCCTCAATCCGATGGCGAATGTCACAATGAAAGCTTTTGCCGCAGTCCTTAAAATACACCTCCACCGCTGACTTAAACTGCGGGAACTGCCCATCGCTAAAATCAGGAGTAGCTTTCTGAAACCTATGGCGACTCACCTTTTCGGAAAGTATGTAATAAAGATACGCATCAAATGCCAGGGAGAACGCTTCCTCACTATGCAAGTAAACCCGCATTGCGGTCGTCTCGGACGTTTCGTCCTCTTGTTTCCCAATTTTATATTCCCGGCAAGCCTGCTCTAAGCAGTCGCGGGCGTGATCGGCGGTATCGTTAATGCAGTGAAGACGCTCTTCAATCTTAGCTCTTTCGGCTTCCAGAATAGTTTCCCAAAATTCTTCCAAACTGTTGTCCTCAAAATTAACAACGAGGGGGAAGGTAATCTTATATGTCGCAAAAAACTGCGTCCTCAGTTGTGGGTCCACAGCCTTAAGAAATTTATCCAATTTAAACGACCTGTGTTTTGTCATATTGTATCCCCCATAAAGCAATTTTAGCACTTCCCACCCCATAATTCCTTAATTCTTTGGCAAAAGGCTGCCCATGCGCAGGCCAATAGCTTTAAAAATCAACCGCCGAAAGGCGGTTTTTGTTTTTTCTAGGGTTCCCGACGTGAAATCCAATAATCACGGAGCCCTCCGTGATTTCGTTTACATCCGCCAAGGCGTACCATGTTGTTGGGGTTAAGTCCGAGACACCGAAAAAATAAAGCGGAGGTGTCTCATGACTGAACTTGCAAACAAAAAGCTGGAATACCAAGGTCTTTTCACAGACCTGGAAATTAGTGTCGTAAAGAACCTAATAAACGAAATCCGAAGACAATGGACATGCTTGGAGAAAGAGGACTTTGATGATCTCCTGCAGTCCTGCCTGGTGAAGTGGTGGACGGCTAAAGACAAGTATAACGAAAAGTCCGACGCGTCCTTATCCACTTTCATGGCGGTCGTCATACGAAACCATCTCCTTAATGTTAAAGACAACCTCTTATCCGATAAGCGGATCATAGCGGAAAAGTCGGTGTCTTTAGACCAACCACCAGATGGTGACGATGAACTACCAGCACTTATAGAACGCATCCCCGCCCCTGATTTACTGGCCGCTATTGAACTCAAGCTGAATATAAAAATATCCATTTCCGCGCTATCAGAACGGCAGCAGGTGGTTTGCCGTTTGCTAGGCGAAGAGGGCTTAAGTATGGCCGCAGCCAGTAGGTCACTAAAAATCTCTGAGCTAACCCTCTATAGGGAAATAAAGCGCATAAGGGCCGTCTTTGAAAAGCAAAACTTGCGCGATATTTAAATCGGGGTTAAGTGTTTTCAAAAAAAAGCTGTATAGACGCTCTGGAGGAAAAAATGATGGCCGAGATATGCAAATTCAGTTTCAAGCAACCCCTGCGCAAAGAAGACATAGAGGAACGCATCGCTTTGGCCATTATTACCGCTGAATGCGTTTACGGCCAAGCCAAAGTGCGGTTACATGCCGCATATTCTGCCGCAGCCGACAAAGCGGTAATAGACGTGTCCAGTGCCGTAGGCGAGCATATCGCGCAGGTTTTCACAGGGCTGATGATCCGGCAGTTGGGCGAAGAGAGCTTCACAATTGAACGACTACTTTCAAAGGACAAATCATGAAACTCCCCAATCCAAAATACACAGTGAGCGATGTCAACCACAAGTACAGCATCCTGCTCCCCAGTGGCGAGACTATCGGGCCGCTTAAATCCGTGACCAGTATTCTCGGCATCATTGCAAAACCAGCGTTGATAGCATGGAGTGCGAGAGAGGCCGCCAATTACTTCAAAACAGAACTACTCCGTCTTGGGCGCACCGCGCTTGATCCGGCCATGCTCGACCAGATAGCAAAGGACGCCGCCGGGGCGCACCGCCGCAAGGCTAATGATGCAGCGGACCTTGGCTCTAAATGCCATGAGATTTTCCAGGCCATAATCCAAGGCAAGGAACCGGAAATGATACCCAACGAACTCGTTGAGCCTACACTCGACTTCAAGCGCTGGCGCATGCAGAGTGACATCGAGATCGTCGCTCTTGAGCTTCCTGTCGCATCCCTCGATTACCGGTTCGGCGGACGGCTGGACGCCGTCGGGCACTCAAAAACCCGTGGAGGATTTGGAATTGTCGACTATAAAACCTCTAAATCCCTGGAATATGGGAACGAATATTCTTATCAAGTCGGCGGCTATGCCGCTGCCTTGCGGGAGCAATATGGCATCGATGTCGTATGGGGTGAAATCGTGCGTTTCGGAAAAACCGCGCCATTTACCTCAGAATCGCGTGCCGTGACAGACCTACCGGCCGCCACCGCTGGATTCCTTTCCGCAGTCGCGCTAACGAAAAGTGGTGATGTTCAGTTGATAGGTGAACAGAGTTTCTGCACTAAATCAGTCCGCGCGGTCGAGTCGCCGGTGTCCGTTAAGAAAAAGAGCACCCCCTCGGCACTGGGGTTCTGATGCCAAAAGGCGTGTTTCCACGAATATCTGCAGAACAACGTTTCTGGACTCATGTCCAAAAAGGGCCTGGCTGTTGGGAATGGCAAGCAGGCCGCAAACTCGGAAAGCACAGGTATGGCAAATTCAAGATGAATAGAAAAACTATTGGAGCACATCGCGTCGCATGGGAATTCGAAAAAGGCCCTGTCCCGGAAGGACTTTGCGTTCTACACCACTGCGACAATCCCCCCTGCGTCCGGCCAGACCATCTCTGGATCGGCACGAATCTCGACAACATCAAGGACCGAGATGCTAAAAATCGTCAAGCCAAAGGCGCAAGCAATGGATCTCGCCTATATCCAGAACGCCTACTTCGTGGGGAACGGCATCCTAACAGACTGCATCCAGAAAGGCTCAGCCGAGGCAGTTCTCATTACAACGCAAAATTAACAGAAGAACAGGTGCGCGAAATTAGAAGGCTCCACGCCACCGGCCAATATGGATACCACAGCCTGGCCGTCAAATTTGGGATGGGATCTACTCCTATCGCAAGTATCGTTAATAGAAAAAGCTGGAAGCACATCTAAAAAAGGAGAAATACATGACTACCACAGAGAGACAAGAGACACCGCCGCAGACACCGCCCGCCCATCAACTGGTGAGCTCGCGCAAGAAGAAAAAGACTGGAATGCCAAAGTCCGGCATTTGCATCATCGTGGGTTACCCCAAGACTGGGAAAAGCAAGTTCACTGCTTCATTCCCCAACTCGTATGTCCTCAATATGGACTGCGGTGATGCTGATCACATCGATGGCCGCATCGAGGATATCGAGGATGTCGTGGACGCTCACGGCAATATCGTTAAGACCAAGCTCGATAATTTCCGCGAGGCCCTTATGGTCGCGATTAAGGACCCGAGTATTGAGGTAATCGTTATTGACACAATCGACACGCTCGTAGAGAACATCTGCGATGAGATAGCCAACAAAGCTGGGCTATCCAAGATCACAGACCGGCTACCAGGTGTCGATGGCTTCTCTCTCTGGGGCGAGCTCGGAGCGCGCATCGACGGCATGATTAATCTCTTCAAGAAGAGCGGCAAGCTGTTCATCCTGAATGCCCACCTACGCGAGCCGAAACTCGACGACAACAACAAGGTCATCACCCCCGCTGGCATTAACGTGCCGGGTAAGAGCGGCGACAAGCTGGCCTTCGCCGCAGACATGATCGGCTACACATTCAAGCGCGAGGTCGGCGGTAAAACAGAATACTGCCTTACGTTCCAAGGTGGTGTTGCTGGACGCTGGGGGTCCCGCGTTGAGGAGCTCAGCGACAAAACGATCAAGCTCGATGGCGACAATCCATACAAGTCTTTTGCGGCTCTATTTACTGAGAAGGCAGCGATGTCAGAAACAGCCGAATCCGCGAAGGAACCAGAGAAGAAACCGGCAGCCAAAACCAAAGGAGGCAAATAACATGGCACGCATCAACTACAAGGGTGACGCGGAAGCAGAAAGCGCAGGACAGGGCGGGGGCGCACAGTTCACTCCTGCGCCACGCGGCATCTACACGCTGCAGATAGCCGACCACTCGGACGGTGAGGTCACGCAAGGCGGCAAGAACCCCGGCACGCCTCTTACCAAGCTGCAATGCGAGATAGCCGACGAGGGCGAGCACTTCGGCAAACGCGTCTGGCATAACGTGGTATGGGTCCCGCGCGGCAACGGCGAGAAAGCCAACCCGGGCCACGGTATGGCTGTGCATTTCCTCCACGCCATCGGGCTGCAATACGACGGCGAGTTCTCGTTTGAAGAGTCCGACCTGCAGGGGCGAACCTTTCGCGCGCTTTTGGGTGTGGCGACGTATGACAAAGTCGTAAATGGTCGGACATATACGAACGAGAAGAACTTCATCGAAGAAATCTACACCGACAAACACCCCGAACCCGCCAATGACGAGCTGCCTGCGCCGCGCAAGAACGTGCAGCAGCCGGCCAAGGACAAACAAACGGACCGCACCGGGGCGGCCAATGGGGGCTCCGTCCCATTCTGAGCATAGGCTTCCCCCCATGGAAAACGACCAGCAAGACACCGGCATTGTCCTTCGCCCCTACCAGGAGGCCGCCATCCAGGCTTGGAATAGCAAGCTGGATGGCGGCCTTAGGCGCGGGATAATTAACCTGCCCACGGGCTGCGGCAAGACCCTAACTGGTCTCTCAATCGCAAAGCGTATGGGAGGACGGACCTTGTGGCTCGCGCACCGCGACGAACTTATCGAGCAGCCGTTACGCGCCATCCGCGCCGTGTGGCCCGAGGCTTCCACCGGCGTAGTTAAGGCGGAACGTAACGAGACAGACGCGCAGGTTGTATTCGCCTCAATACAGACAGTCTCACGACAAAACCGCCTTAAGAGCCTGTCCGGCTTCGACCAGATCGTGGTTGACGAAGCGCATCACGCAGCCGCCGACAGCTACCTCCGGACTATGGACGCACTCGGCTGCTTCAAACCAGGCGGCACGCCTGCATTAGGGCTTACAGCTACCGTCGAGCGCGGCGACAGCCTGGGACTCGACGAATCCTTCGAGGGAATCGTTTACCAGATGCAATTGCTGCAAGCCATCAAGGACGGCTGGCTTGTGGACCTGCGCTTAAAGCAAGTCGCGCTGGACTTCGACATGGATGCTATCGCCACAGTACACGGCGACTACAATCAGGGCGAACTTGGCGATGCCATGCTCCGCGCCGGGGCAGCCGAGGCAACCGCCAACGCCTACCAAGACCATGCAAAAGGCCGCAAAGCTTTAATCTTCACGGTTACCGTGGATCAGGCGCGGCGCACAGCCGAAACGCTTAAAAATCGTGGTGAGGCGGCTGAATGGTTATGCGGGGAAACGCCTATTGAAGAGCGCAGGGCAATTCTAACCCGCTTAAAGACCGGCGAGACTATGGTCGTGGCCAACTGCGCCGTCCTGACCGAGGGTTTTGACGAGCCGTCCATTGATGCCATCATAATCGCCCGCCCCACGCAGTCCAAGACACTCTACCTCCAGATGATAGGGCGCGGCACCAGAATCTTCCCCGGCAAGGAAGACTGCCTGATAATCGACCTCGCGGGCGCATCGCGTAAGCATAAACTCATCCAAGCGCCCGTGCTATTCGGCCTGGACCCGGACGAGGCAGAGGAAAATACAGTAACCGAAGCGCTCGAAGTAAGAGACCGCGAGACCGCGCTGGTCTCTTCTTTAGTCCGCGCCAACCGCGTTGTTCCCTGCCCACGGCAGTTCCACTGGATATCCGCCGCAAATACTTTTTATGCCGCCTCAGCCGGTGATCGGGGCACGGTGCTGCTTATACGCTCAGGTGACGGCTGGGTTGTTGAAGTGTCGCCAAAGAACCGCTTCGCAGCGTCTACCACACTTGAGTCCCAACCAGTGGACCTTGAACTGGCGCAGGGCATCGGCGAGGACTACATCCGCCGCGCATCAGCCACACAACTGGCAGCCGAGAACGCATTCTGGCGGCGCAAGCCCGCATCAGAGAAACTACTGGCCGCTCTGGCCAAATGGCGCATCCCCGTGCATAGCGGGATAAGAGCCGGTGAAGCGTCAGACCTCTTAACCGTAGCAATCGCAAAGGCCTGGCTATGGCGGAGAAAGCAATGAGCGAGCCACTCCTCCGGCCAAACAAGGTGGCTATAGCCGCACATCTGCGACATTTATTTGGCCAGGTGACTGACGCATTGGTTGAGTTGGCCTGGGCAGACGCATCAGATGGCCGCCTGCGCCACGCCCGGCTATTCTGCCCGCAGGAACTGGACAGCATTGCGGATTTCGCGGCCTCCCGGAACTCCGTGGCAGGGCAGAACCTATACCTCGGCGCGGCACTGCGGCGGATAGACACGCCGCGAAACAGGCGGGCAGCAGACGCCGATTTTCACGCGCTCACTGCCTTATACGCCGATTTCGACGATGAGGGCGCTCTGGACAAGGCTGAAAGGTTGTGCACCGAGAAGGGAGTTCCCCCCACCGCCAAGGTTATCACCGGTCACCATCCATATTCACGCGGGCAATTGTGGTGGCGGCTACAGGAGCCGCTACGCGATGCCGAGGCCTGTCGCAGGATAAACCGCGCCATAGCCGTCGCGTTAGGCGGAGACACAGCCGTTTTTAATACCGGGCGCGTCATGCGCATGGGAGGCTCGGTTGCCTGGCCGCGTAAAAAGGGCCGCGTGGCCGAGATTACTACGTTTGAAGCAATCGCGCCGCATCGCTATGCGCCGGAAGAGCTTGAAGCGGCATTTCCGGCTGAACAACCGGTTCTGCCGACAGCCGCACCTGCAACCGTCATTCGCGGCCCCTCACCCGGCATAGACGCGCTCATGGCCCAGCTATGCCCGAATAACTGGCATCTGCCAATGCTACGGGCGGTCGCAAGGATGGTGGCCTGCGGTTGGCCGGACCAAGACATCCTTGCGCGAAGTGAAAAGCACACTTTGCCCGGCTGGACCGCAGAGCAGACCCGTGACGAAGTCGCGGCCATGATAAGCGGAGCCAGACGTAAAGGCTTCGGCAACGTCCGAAAGGCCGCGCGGCTTATTCCAAACGTCCAGCCTGGCTATGATTCTAAACCACTCGCCCGCGACGACGCATCTGCGCAACTCAAATCCGTTATATCTGGTTGGTTCAACCGCGCTGTGCCACTTGCGCAGGCGCGTAAGGAACTCGCCCGCCGCCACCGCGCCAGATTCGGCAGGAAGCTGCCACCGGCAGTTGCCGAAGAACTCCGCGCAACGGTCAAAGCACAGTACGGCATAGACAACCTGCGCGATGCGCCAAGGCTGGCGGTCCAGGCGGCTGCGGGCTTGGGCAAAACCATGCAGGTGGTGCAGGAGATAATGGCTCGCAAAGAAGTCTGGGACCTGCGCATTTGGATTATGGTCCCCACCATCGACCTGGCCGACCGCCTGGCGGAGCAGTTTGCGGAGCTTTCTTGCGAGGCCGGGCCAAATGTGCGCGTTATGCGCGGCAGACTCGCCCTGGCTATGGAAGTGCGGCGGCCACACGAGCACAAGACCATGTGCCGCAAACCCGACGCGGCTGACGCAGCCGGCCGCCTTGGGCTCAACGTCTATAAAACGCTTTGCAATTCGGACGCGGAACACTGCGCTTACTTCTACCACTGCCCATGGATCAAACAATGGGAGAGCCACGGGCCGGGCGTGAGAATATGGTCGCATGAATATTTACACCTGCCTATGCTTTCCGACTATCCGCCACCGGATATGGTCATCTGCGACGAGTCTGTTGTTGAGGTACTGGCTGGCGGCCTGCAATTTGCACCCGACCGGCTGACCGAGGTACCTGGCTGGGCAGGTGGCGGTGAGGTTGAAGTGCTTACTCACTGCCTGGCGGACATCTACGCGGCGCTGTCTGCGGGTGGGCCCGCGCTCGCGGCGCTCAGGGCAAAGGGCCTCACTCGCGAGGCCATCGCCAAGGCGGCAGACATCGCGGAGGGCAGCGAGGATGGCGACACCGGCATAACACCGGATATGCCGGAGGCTGAAGCACTTGAACGCCTCAGCGCACTGGAAGAATCTGAGCGCGAGAAGATTGCGCGGCTCCTGCGGCAACTGGCCAAAGAGATAAACCTCCCACGCGACACCTCTCATGCCGTAGAGTTGCAGCGCAACGTCGCCGTCTTAGTGAACGGCAAGCCCGAGCGTCAGAACCGGGTAAGCGTCCGGTGGCGGCGGAAGGTACTCATAGGCCGGACTAGGCCGCTTCTGGTTATTGACGCGGACGCAGACGAGGAGATAACCAAACGGCTGTTTGGCGGGCAGCTGGAGCACGTCGCCATCCCGGTCCGGAGAAACGCCGTCGTCACGCAGTGCCACACATCCAACTTCTCCCGGCAATCGTTACTCGGCTTTGACGGTGCGGCGGCAGATTTCAACGCCAAGGCCGCAAAAAGGCTTGAACACGTCAAACTCATCATCCGCAAGCTCGCCAAGTCCACCCGCCTACTCGTGGTCTGTCCATTGCCGGTCCGGAAAGCCATTACAGGCGAAACTGCCACGCGCTTACCGCTTTCATGCGAATGGGAAGGCGCTACCATCTCGCATTTCGGGCGCATACGAGGCGTGGACGACTGGAAGGACTATGAAGCCAGCCTTACCATAGGCCGGGAGCAACCGCCGCCTCTGGCGGTGGAGGCTATGGCACGCTCAGTCTGGGATGACGACCCTATACCACTCAATCTGCCGGGCGAGTACGCCAAAGCGCCGCGCGGCTATAGAATGCGCGGCGGGACCAAGCTGGGCGTAGAGGTGGACATTCACCCGGACCCGCGCGTTCAGCGGGTGCTGGAGCTTAAACGCGAACGGGAGTCTCTCCAAGCCATAGACCGCATACGCCTTATTCATCCGGACAGCATGAAGGATGTTTATATCCTCTGCAAGGTGCCGCTGGATATCGATGTGGATCGTTTATCTGGCTTCGCGGAGATACTTAATAACGAGGGATCTAAACTGGAGCAGGCATACCGCAGGGCGCGGTGCGGATTGCCGCTTGCAGCAGGACGCATATCAGGCCTATGGCCCGACCTCTATCCATCAGAAAGTGCTGCAAAAACATCAACTTTTCGAGAACTTAAGGACAGCGTTTCAGATGGTTGCAAATGGGAAATAGATCATATTACCCTTTTGCAACCATCTGAAATAGGCGATAAAAATGCCAAAAATCAAGCGCGACTGGTTCGGTTTGGAAACACTGAAGCTGCCATAATTCGGTTCCGGCCTCGCAACAGCGCAGAAGGCGGACACCACAACTGGTCCAGAGCCTTAGTTGCCGCAGATACCCCCTATTTCCGGGCCAGAGTACGAGACGTCATGGGCAGTGATCTTGAGTTTGAATATCCCCCCACAGGCATGGTCTCGGCTTCCGCTGCCAGGCTATCACAAATCCCAACACCAGTCACAGGAGGAATCGTATGAGCAATCGGTCAAAGGGCAACATGCATGAGAAAAAGGTCGCGGACTACCTCAAAACGCAAGGCTATCTGGTCGAGCGCAGCTTCGGCAAGCCGGGCTGGATACCGGGCCGGGGCATTGTATTCTGCGCACGCGACCTTTTCGGCGCGTTTGATATTGTCGCGCTCCGGCAGCCAAGTGAGGTAAGGTTCATCCAGGTAACCTCAGGCGCGGTGGCGGTCCGGCGCAACAAGACATTCTCGGTCTGGCCGCAGGCGGAGGTATGGGAATTTGTTTTGCGCGGCATCTACAGAATTCACCGGCTTGACCAACAGCCAACTATCGTGGATACGAAAGGAGAACACTATGTTGAAAAAAGGGACACACGGGATGTGGGGTAGGACAGCATCGGAACACGTGATAATGATGAATACAACGACGAAGGCGCAAAAACAAGAAAAGCACGATGAAGACAAAAGCGTCGTTCTGGACCGCTTCTCTTACGATGCCGCCTATATGTTCGGCGAGGCAATGATCAAGGGCATCGGATGGGACACCCTCAACGACGCTGTGGAAAATCAGATCAAAGAGTTTATCCGCACCAAGGAGTTTCAGCACCTGGTTCGGGATGATGTCCGAAGGACGCTCTCTGAACAATCGTTTCGGGACTTGTGGGCTAATGACGTTCTTGAGACTCTCCGGGATGCATTACCGAAACTTGCCAGCGAAATAAGCGTGCAGGTGATTACCAAAGGCCGTGTGCAGGGCAGACCATTATAAAACAGCAACGCAATGATATGAAACTTCCCAATTCACAAAGCGGACGGCACAACCACTGTGCTCGACGTAAAACAGACGAATGCCGCTTAAACAGTTTAAACAGTTTTATGGACTTTCAGGAGGAAACCAACCAAAATGTATAGAGTCAAATTTTGCAAATACTGCAACGAGCCGTTTACGCCAACATATGCAAATCAGCGGTTCCACACGAAGTGCGGACGTAAATGGCGCAGAGACTATGAACGCAAATACCATCGTGAGTATGAGCGCCAGACCAGGAAGCAGTTGAAAGAAGACTGGATACAGGAGATTGAACAGTGAAGGGAAGAAAACCGAAATATTCGCAAGAGGAAACCAACGAGATTGTGGCGAGGCTCGCCGCAGGTGAAAGCCCGTCTGCCTTGTCAACGGAATTCAATAGACCGCGCACTTCCATACTTCGCTGCGCCGATAGCGCACGGGCACCGGGGCAGATTACCGAACAGGCTAAGCGAACAATCAAGGACAAAAAGGCAACGCAACGCGAGCGGCTCTTTTGGCGGTTCGTGGAAGCCAATCTGCGTCAGGGAATCCAGAAAGCCACGCAGGCCGCGCCGAAGGAAGTTGCGGCCATGCTCGAATCCGCTGTGAAACTCAAAGCGCTCATGACCACTTCCGTGACGGGTTCACGTGGGTCGCTGATTCAATTCACCGACGAAACCATCCTGCGGTTCGGTCGCTTCATAAAGGGAGAAGTGGTTCCCATTGCGTCTGTTGAGCAGGGGCAAGAAGCTAACCTGGGCGAGGGCAAAGCCGACGCTTTGGAAACTGATCCGGGCGAGGGGACAAGCGTGCCGCCTGAGGGCACGAATGGCGAGTGAATGCGCAAGGAAGCGCAGTATTCACCTGACATAATGCACCATTATGTCAGGTTTTACCGACGAGGAATGAAGATGGCAGGACATGGAAAAAATAGCGTAAATTTTGAGGCCGGAACTCGGTACGCTCCCCTTTTGCGTATTTTGCGACAGTCTGGTTTCAGCGGGACTTCTAATTTTTTTGCGGCAAAACGGTTCCTATGAGCAAACAGATTCTCAATCAAGGGCCCTTCCCCCACCTGGACAGCAACGGCGTCCAGCAGAAGCTATTTGACCTCTTTGGCTTTGCGCGAGACGTATTGGGATATCACGACATCAGCAATCTGCACCTGCGCTGGTATAAAGAACTGCTGGACCACCGGTTCATCCTGCTCTTGAGCCCCCGGGGACACCTAAAGACTTCGGCTGTCACGGTGGGCTATTCACTGTGGCGGCTTACCCAGGACCGGAACCTGCGCATCTCTATTTTAAACGAGGTACTGGGTAATGCCAAGGACATCCTGCAAACCATCAAGGCACATATCTCCAGCGAGAAGTTCCAGGAACTCTACGGCCACTGGGACACACTGAGCAGCATGTGGACGGCTGAGAAGATACTGATTCCACGGGATAAGGTCTTAAAAGAGCCCAGTATATCCGCAGCTGGCGTTTTGGGCACCATAGTAAGCCAGCATGCCGACCTGGTAGTAATAGACGACCCGCACAGCGAAAAGAACAGCCAGACCCCGCACCAGCGAAAGAAGATCATCACCTGGTTCCAGCAAACGGTTATGCCTATTCTTGAGCCGTCCGGCCAGTTGATAGTTTGTATGACCCGCTGGCATAAGGACGACTTGGCCGGACACATCATGTCCGACCCCGGCTTCAAGAACTGGCGCATAATCGAGCAGCGGGCGGAATGGACCGATGAAAACGGCAATCGGAAGATACTATTCCCAGAGAAGTGGCCGGCTGACGTTTTGGATAGATATAAATCCAATATGGGCAGCCTGGCATATCGGACGCAGATGTTAAACGACGTCGCCGGGTTGGAAGGCTCTGATTTCAAGATCGAGTGGCTCACCGCCTGCCGCTACACGGAAAAACCGAAGGACATGAATATTTACATCGGCGTGGACCTGGCCACCGGCAGTACGGAAGCCCATTCTAAATTCGCCTATGTGGTCTTGGGCATCCCAAAGGGCGACAAGGACGCTTATATTTTGGCGGCGCATAAGGACAGCATACAGTTCCCTGAACAGGTCAAAACCATCAAATGGCTCTACAAGTTTTATGAGCCTACCGAAATGGGCATTGAGAACAATGCCTACCAGCAGTCGATGCTTCAGTTTTTACGGGTAGATGAGGAAACATCGAAGCTGCACATAAAGGGCCTCACCTCACAAGGCGATAAACAAAGGCGCATAAGAGGGATGGCGCTGCTTTTTGAGAACAGGGCAATCCGCCTGCCGAACACCTTGCCGGAACTTGAGGAAGAACTGTTGCACTTTCCAGTGGGCGATGATGATTTATTGGACGCGCTCTGGCTGGCACTTGAAGTCGTACGGAAGAAGAAAGTAGCGCCGAATATCAAGTATGTCTCGGATTTTGGACAGAGCAGATACAATGACTATCTCTGAAACGAGCGATATCACTTTATCCATAACGCCCATCAGCAATACAACGGGCCGGGAGTTTGTTGCGGCACATCATTACGCCGTCATCTGCCCGCCCATAACGAAGATAACCTATGGCCTCTTCAAAGGCGAGAAACTGGTCGGCGTTGCGCTCTGGGGTTTTGGCACTCGGCCCATGCACACCATACGCAGGCTGTTCCCCTCGCTCGGAGTGAATAATTACCTGGAGTTGAACAGGTTTTGCGTGCTGGACGAGATGCCACGCAATACTGAAAGCATGTTTTTGAAATTATGCGGCCAGCGGATACAGCAGGACTTTCCCGGTGTCCATGTTTTGTTTAGTTGGGCTGACGGCCTGCGCGGCAAGCCCGGTTATGTTTACCAATCGGCGAACTGGCTTTACGGCGGTTTTATCAAAAGCCAGTTTTACTGCACAGCAGACGGCGAGGTTGTCCATCCCAGATTTTTGATAACCCGCTATGGGACCAGAGCCAACGGATTCACCCGCAGCATTGGTCTGAGCAAGATTTCGGGCTTTCAGTTCAGATACTGCAAATTTATGTGCTCGCACAAACTCAGGAAGGCGCTGCTCAAGGAATCGCCGTTTAACTGGCGCAGCAGTTATCCCAAGCACTGCGACCTAAAGTGGTGGATTGATGCGGAGGAGGGCTCAAGAGAGAGCTTTGAGTGTCCCACACTCAAGGGGTCGGGGCAGTTCCGGCACTCCGCTGGGATTTCAAAGGGAGACAGCTTATGGGAATAAGGGAACGGCTGATAAATGCGTTGTTCGGCAGCGTAATCCGGGCCGAGGTCGAAAAATCGTCGAAGCAGATAATCTCTTATGTGACGGGATTGCCGTCGTCAACTGAGGGCATCCTGCCGGACATAGACTTTGAGATTTTCAACCAGATGTATGAGCAGACGTCATGGGTCCGCGCCGTTGTGGGCGTCATCTGCAAGGCGGTAACGGCCCGAGGCTACGGCCTGGCGCCTGCCAAACCGAATGCCGATCCCAAAAACGCAGAAATGCTTCAGTCCTTTTTTGACGGCTGCAACCCAAACGACACGCTCCTTGAGATACTGGACGATATCGCCCGCGACGTTTATGTATTCGGCAACGCGTTCCTTGAGGTGGTTTACGGCGCGGACGGCAAGCCCAGGGAGTTATGGAATCTTGACGCGACCACAATGCGGGTTATAGCCGATGAACACGGTTCCATTGCAGGCTATATTCAAGTCTCCAGGAGCCAGCCGGGAAAGGTCGAATTCACACCCAGAGAAGTTATCCACTTCAAACTGGGAACCAAGGGGGCTACCCTCTACGGCCTTTCCCCGCTGGCTTCATTAATCCTACCGGTGACGGTGGATAAATACGCGCAGATATACAACAGGGCGTTTTTCCTGAACGGCGCAAAAATCAGGGGTGCGTTTATTATGAAGGACGCGGCCCCGGAGCAGGTTGAGCGAAACCGCGAGTATATGGCGGCCAGAGCCAAGAGCCCTGATATGGCGCATTCGGATCTGGTGCTTGAAGGCGACATAGAGTTCAAGCAGATAAGCACGACACAGAAAGACATGGAGTTCCTGGAGCTCCGGGAGTTCACCAGAAACGAAATACTGGCAGTCTACGGCGTTCCGCCGAGCAAGGTGTCCATCATCGAGACCGGCAATATCGGCGCGGGCACAGGCGACCATCAGACGGCCACGTTTTATGATGAGACGATTTCCCCCTTCCAGATGCGGCTGGCGGAGAAGCTGACAAAACACGTCATTCGACAGGGCTTCGGCATAAACGACTGGTCATTCCAGTTTAACAAGCGTGCCATAGACGAAAAAGACCAGGCTGAGATTTTCAATATCTACTTGCAAAACAGTGTGTTCAGTCCTGATGAGGTGCGCAGGATAGTAGCACCCAGAATGCCGGAGATGCAGAAATCACTGAATCCCCGTGAGACCATAGCCAATGCCACGCGGGCCATAGTGTCGCTTGAGAACAAGTTCGTTGAGGCTGTGCGAGGCATGTTCCGCAAAATCGGCGACGCGGTCAAAGCAAAACTGCCGGGCATCAAGCGCGAGGGCGATTTAGAGGTACTGCTCCAGCTGGTTAATAAAGACGGCATCGCTAGAACCATAGAGAAGTTCACTTTGGAGGCAGCACGTAAGGGTCTTGCGCTGGCCGCACAGAGAAGCGGGCTTGAAAACGTAGATGACCTAAGCCCCGGTATACAGGAGAGAATCAAAAGCGAGGCAGCCGCGTTGGCAGATAATTTAGCAAGCGGCATGGTTGACCGGCTCCGGGAGGAGCTGTCGGCAGGGATTACGGCCAATGAAACTATTCCACAGCTTATGCGGCGCATCGAGAACTGGGTCGGCAGCCAGTCCATTACAGTCAAGCCGGCCACTGATACCGAAGGGAATATTATAAGAGAGACGAGCAGCCGGGTAATCGGCAAGGACGTTCTGGCCGAGGTAATAGCCCGCACCGAGGCGAACCGCGCGTATAATGCAGGCAATCTGGACGCGCTTAAGCAGGCCGGAATTGAAAAAGTCCAATGGCTGCTCGCGGGCGACGCCTGTCTTGAGTGCGCGGATGCGGCCGAGACAGCACCCGGTGAGAAGCTCGGCAAGATCATGGCATTGGATGAAGCGTCAGACATACTGCCCGCGCATCCAAACTGCCGCTGCACATGGGTAAGCGTACTGGAGGAAAAATAAACTATGGAAACAATAAAAATTAACTTTGCGGATTACGGTGAAATGTTCAGGACGGACCCAGTCAAGCTGCCGGACCAAGAGCTGTTGTCTATGGACTTCATCCTGCACAGGGCATGGGCCATGCTGCAGGCCGGACATAAAGTATTCGACGAAACCACCGCATGGGACGCACAGGATATCCTGGCACTACATATCGTAGTTCAGTTGGAGATGACCCGCCGTGGCTTCCAGAATACCATACAAGACGCTTTGCAGGAGCAGACACTGGCCATGATTGCGGAAGATGCCGCAGAAGCGGGCGTGGAGGAAGACACGGAAAAAGGCGTGCGCCAAGCGTTCGGCTCATACGGCGGCAAGCGCTATCTGGCTCACCGCATAGCTTCGTATATTCCCCACCATCGCACCTATGTCGAGCCGTTCGCGGGCGGCGCGGCTGTGCTCTACGCCAAGGACCCATCACCGCAGGAAGCATTAAACGACCGCGACGCGGAGATTGCCTTCATGCATAAATTTATCCGGGACCACAGTCCGGAGGATAGTAACGCGCTGGCAAAACGCGAATGGACAATCCTCAGGGAAACCCATGAGCGCCTTAAAGCCATGAAACCGGAAACCGACCGCGACCGTTTCTATAAGTCATTCTATCTGACCCGGTCGTCCTACGGCAAAATGCGGGGCGGCTCCTTTAACCCCGCCAACGAGGGCGTAAAGATAGACTTCCCGAATACCGTGAATCGTGCGCAAGAACGGCTGCGCAACGTGGCGGTCACCAACAAAGACTATTTGCAGGTGCTCAAAGACTACGACAGCCCGGAGACGTTCTTCTACATGGACCCGCCGTATCCCGGCAAATTCAACCTTTTTGACTTCGGGTTCAAGGAAGAGGATTTTCTAAAAGCCGTTAAGGGCCTGAAGGCAAAGTGGATAATTTCTTATCCCTCCGAACGAGTCAAAGTGTTCAAAGGATACAACGTATATATCGTCAAGCGCAGGAACCAGATGCGGGGCCCGGGCGGCAACCAAGAGTGGGTCACGGAGATGATGGCCTCCAATTTCCCATTAAAGCCGCTTAATCTTTACATTGAGAAGGGACTGGAAGCCGAGCCGGAAGGCATGGAGGATAAAGCGCCGCCATTCCTGCCACAGCTTGAGGACGCGCCGGACCTGGAGAAGGTTCACGGCGCTTTCAAAAGCCCAGGCGGCAAATACCGGCTATACAAGAAAATCCTGGCGCTTATCCCGGAGCACAAAACATTCGTTGAGGCGTTCTGCGGCGGAGCGCAGGTATTCTTCCATAAGAAGCGGTCTGACGCGGAAGTAATCAACGACGTTAATTCCGACCTTATATTCTCATATCGGTTCATCAAGAGCATGACGCCGGAGGATTTAGACTGGCTAAAAAAACAGGAATGGGTTATACACAGAACCCTGGCACGGAAACTGTTTGAGAGCCAACCCAAAACGCCAAGAGAAAGATTTTACCGCTTCGCCTATCTAAATAAAGCGACCTACTGGGGCAGGTCTGACGCATGGGAAGGAGTAAGGACGGGCAGGAACGGCGAAGGCTACCACATCAAACTGCCGCTTAAACTGCCCGACATTCAGGAGAGACTAAAAAATGTCACGTTGCATTCCTGGGATTGGCAGGATATTCTCAAAGAGTATGATGGCGACAATACGTTTTTCTACCTTGACCCGCCCTATCCCATTCACTGGCCCAAGGAGCACGGAGACCACGGCGCTAAATTCTTCAAAGAGGAGGATTTAATCCCGGCACTCAAAAGTATTAAAGGGAAATTCATCCTGAGCTACGAACTGGAAAAACTGGGGCTTTTCAAAGGCTTCAAAACCTATCGCGTAAAAACCTTGTGGACCGGCATGCACCAATTGGGAGTGCGTCATAAATACGAACTCCTTGTCTCGAACTTCCCACTCAAGCCATTGAATCTTTACTTCGAGAAATTACAGGAGTCCGGCGAGAAGCATACTGAGGTTATCAGCAGCAATCCGACGGCGTAAACTATTTAAACAGTTTATGGACAAACACCAATCGATGCATTACAATTGAGTATATGCTGGAAACGCAAAAGCCGGAAACTTTAGAGTCCCGATTTGAAGAACTTCAAGTGAAGCTCCGTCGGGAGCGTTTCTACGGCACACTGGAAGTGCATTATCAGGACGGACGGCTTGTGCGGGTTAAAAAGCACGAAACTGTTCTCGTAAAGGATATGCACGGTTTGAAGGAATAACAATCTCTTAGCGCTGTCGAACTGAGTCGAAGCGCTGTTGGTCCCAATACATAGGGACCGGCAGCGCTTTTTTGTTTTGGGCAATTATGAAAGACGAAAACACATTGCTGGAAAAAGTCGGATTCGCGTTCCCGGTACAGGTATTGAAATTTGCCGAGGAAGCCGGTGAGTTCCACGTTGTCGGTTACGCCGCCACAAGCGACTTCGATTTGCAGGGCGACATCATAACCGAGGAGGCATTAAAAGCATCATCGCTGGACCTGCTAAAAAACTCCACCGTGCTGCTCAACCACGACATGAAGCTGCCCATCGGCAAGGTGACTAAGGTCGAGTTCGACCAGCATGGCCTTCTGATAGACGCGCTCATTTCAAAGACCGAACAGGACATCATCCAGAAAATCAAGGAAGGCGTCCTTAATAAATTTTCCATTCGCGGGCAGGTGCTGGAACGAGAGCGCAAATTCTCCACCGAACACGACCGCATGGTCAATATTATCCAGCGCATGAGCCTGGTTGAAGTATCGCTTGTATCAGTCCCCGCGAACCCGGAGGCAAAGGCTATCGGGTGGTATATAGCGAAAGCCCTTAAGGAAACAGAAGAACAAGGAGACAAAACAATGCCAGATGAAGTGATTATAGAGGAATTACCGGCGCATGACGCAAATCCCGCGCCGCAGCTGGCAGCCGAGCCGCCTGCCACGCCAAAGGCCGCTGCACCGGCCCCGGAAGAGAAACCCAAGCCTGACGACACAGTCGCGCAGGTACAGGCGCAGAAACCTGCTGAAATCCAGAAATCGAACGTCGGCGGCCTGCTGGACAAGCTGATAAGCATTGGCGGCCACTCCGGCGTCATCGCGCAGCAGCTTAAAACGCTGCTCAAGCCGCCAGCCATTGAACCGGCCCCGGCGGCAGTCAAGCCGGTCGAACCGGCGGACCTGGCCAAATTGGTTGCGGGCGAGGTCGCCAAGCAGCTGGAAGCCGCGCTAAAAGCGGTTCCCACCCTGCGCAAAGGACTCGTCCAGCCGGACAGCGAGGCCGAGGAACTCAGGAAGCAGTTCGACAGCCTGCCCCCAGAGAAAAAGCTCCGGGCGGTACTGGCAGTTCGAGAAAGCAAATAGGAGGAACTAATAATGAACGATTTGGAACAACTCAAGAAGGCGTTAGACATGGCGAACGCGGGCGGCGCGCTCCAGCAGCCCATGGTGGACAAGGTGCTGCAGGAACTCATCGAGGTAAATAACCCGCTGCGCGTGAACCTGCCCCGCAAGCCGGGCTCCGGCTCCGCGTGGATACTGAACCAGCGCACATCAAGAGGCGCGGGCGCCAGTTTCGTGAACGACAGCGAGGAGCCCACGGAAACGCAGGGTGGCGTCGCGCAAAAGACGTTCCCCTATGCGAGCATTCTGGACCGCAGGAAGATAACCCGCAAGCTCCAGGCGGTAGGCAAGAGTATGCTGGACGTGGAAGCCGAGGAAGTCGAGAACGGCCTGCAGAACGTGCGAGACACCGAAGAGAACGCCCTCATAAACGGCGACTCTTCCGTCAATAACAAACAGTTCAACGGCATCCGGAAGCTCATTCCTCCGGGACAGATGGCGATAGCCGGTGCGAACGGCGCGCCACTGACGCTCGAACTGCTGGACGCGGCCATCGACATGAACAGGGGCAATCCCAGCATGCTCATCATGTCCAAGAAAGCCAACCGTAAGCTGAATGGGCTTTTGCAGGCGCAGCAGCGGTTCACTGACACAATGGAGGTCAAAGGCGGGTTCCGGGTTCAGAGCTACAACGGCATCCCGATATTCCGGTCAATCTGGATATCGGACGCGCAGACGCAGGGGACCGCCACCAACTGCACGGACATTTTCGTGTTGGACACCTCCGCCGTCTGGATAGGCGAATTAACGCCGCTTAAGATGCTCCGGCTGGCGCAGAAATCCTCGCAGGGCAGCGAGTTCGACATCTTTGAGGACATCACGCTGGTCCTGGCCAATGATATCAAAGCGTCGAGGCTGGCCGGTGTGACCCTATAAGGAGGCCGGATGTTCAGGCTTAAAAAACTGTATCCCCCCTTCGGCACTAAGGACGCGCCAGTCATAGAGGCCTCTTACGCCGAAGGCACTGTAGAGGTTGTGGACGGACTCTGTGAGGTTAAATTGCCGGAAACCAAGGACCGGCTGCTTAAAACCGGCTACACGGAATTACCCGCAGACGCACCGGCAAAACCGAACGGGAAGGAAAACAAGAGGAGATAGCCAGTGGCACATCCTTTCCCCCTGCCGCCGCCACCCAATTTCAGGGTGGCGCAAGTGGAGCCGACGTATATACGGCTTACCTGGTCCGATTATCCGGCGGAGTTTAAGGCAAACCGCCGGTTACGAGGATTCCGGCTTTACAAATCGGCAGTCAAGAATGAATTAGGCCGGCGAATAGCCGATGAGAAAATTTTGGGCACGGGAGTATTCCATTATGATGACCATGAAGCTGATGCTGGTCCTGATAGGTTTTACACCATGGTCGCAGTTGAAGACTCCGGCTGGGGCGACGGCTTATTCGGCGTTGGCCCGTACGGCCAGCCCGATCCCGGCGGCTTTCACCTGATGCCGTTTAATTCAAGGCCTTGGGGCGCGCCGGTCAGAGGTTTTGGCGAAGCGCCGTTCGGCGCGGAGACATACGGATTTTGAGGCAATACAATGGCAGAAACTTTTACAGACAAACTGAAACTTTCAAAGCGCGATACCGGCGACCTTAACTGGGGCCAGGGCGCGAACGCCAATCTGGAAGCCATAGACGCGCATGTCCAGCAGGCTTTTTTAAGGCCGCCGAGAACTACGCTCGCCACGCTCGGCAGCGGAGCCGCAGGCGCGAACCTATTAGGCAACACGGCTTATTTCTACAAGGTGACGGCTGTCAACGCTGCAGGCGAAACCACGGAAGGCAAAATCCCTGCAACCGTTGAGGCGCAGGTAACCCAGCCCACAACGCCTCTGCCGGTTATTATCCAATGGGAAATCGCAAAAGGCGCTACGGGATACAAGATTTACAAGTCCACAGCCACAGACCAGGAGAAATTCCTCGCCTCCGTTTCTGGAGAATCCACGGTTACATATACGGACACTGGAAATACCGCGACCAATCCAGCCATATCGGTTCCAACCGCCAACACGGCTTCCATAGCAGGTTCAAATGAACACGTGATTTTCAACGATGCCGGAGCAATAAGCGGCAATGACAAGCTCAAATTTACGAAAGCCAGCGGATTACTGACCTTAACCGGCCAGATAAAGATAGTGGATGGCCAGCAGGGCAGCGGCAAAGTACTGATGTCTGATGCCAACGGCCTCGCCGCATGGCAGGCGGCTGCGGGCGGCGGCGGTTACTCAACAACCGTGGTGCCCGCGCCCACTGGCGTAGCCGCAACCGACACGGCCAATATCCAGACAGCCTTGAATGCCAAAGGCGTTTATACAGGAGCGAGCACCGTCGTTTTGCGGGAAGGAACATACATTATTAACGCCACCTTGAACATCCCAGATAACACGATACTTAAGGGGCAGGGAATAAACGCCACTATAATCAAGGCCGATGCCGCCCTTGGGGCGGTTCCGATAATCAGCCACATCGGGAATGGCACCTATATTGAGCTTAGGGACTTCAAGGTCAACTGTTTTTTTTCGGGGCGCGGGGCGGTTGCGTCTAACGATATCTCGCTTAGCGGACGTCTGACACGCCTTGAACGGATTGGACTGATCGGCCACACAGCTTCCACAGGCGCGTATTCCGCGATACGGCTGGTCTGCGGTTCAAGTGCCGTAGGCGGCTCGGTAATCCGTGATTGCGAGTTTCAGGCTATGGGCGATATGGGCTCAGCGGGGCCTGCCTGCGGGAACGGATATATTTCAGCGAACTCCGTGCTTATCCAGGGCTGCGTATTCCGCGCTTCTTCCGGCGATATCACGCTCATCCACGGCAGCCCGGGCACGAATAACAACGGCAGGGTAGCCATAATCGCCAACGAGTTTCATCTTCTGTCCAGCAACGTCACGTATCTGATCAAAATGTATACCGGCATCGTGGCGCACAACAGGTTTTACCGCGAGTCGGGCACGACCACAGAATCGGTCAGCACGGCTGGAATAACCGCGACGAACATATCGGTCACAGGCAACGTGGCGCTGAACTCGGGCAATGGAGCAATCAATGCGTATGGCACGCTTATAACAGTAACCGGCAACGTCGGATTCACCTCATACACCGGCGGGACTCCGGTAAACAACGTCTGACAGTAAAAAGGAGAAATAACTTATGGCAACTCTTGAATCCCAACTATCGCAGCAGGTCCTGGGAAACCTCGCGGCCGACATCCTGTCGGCAGAGCCCGCTATACTGGGGCTTATACAGGCCAGCCAGTTTATTGACGGCCCGACGCCGAAAGGCAAGACGCGTATAACGCTTAACTGGACCGCCCCGACAAAAAACGAGTTTACCGGCGGTGAGCTGTTCAAAAACCCGGACGGCACACCGGATCTCGCGGACGGCGCAGCCGCCGCCCTTCATGAAACGCAGTTCGACCCTATTGCGGCTGGCTCGTTTACCGTGTATGAAAGAACCTCCGCATCATCCAACACAAAGACGCTTACGGCCTCAACGGTTCATGGCCAGCGCATCATAAACATAGGCACGCCGGTTCCTGCCGATATCATAGTCGGCGCCAAGATAGTTATAGACGACGGGGTGACCAATAAAGAAGAGTATGCGAGCGTGAAGGCGGTGAATACGTCCACCGGCGACATCACTCTCACGGACGGGCTTTTCTATCCGCATGCTTCGGGAGCTGTGGTCAAGCAGACTGTTGTGGTTACCAAGACTCTGTCAACGCATTACACTCTTGACCTATCTACAGGCGTTCTGACGGAACTTGCAGGCGGGTTCACCGCAGGCAACCGGATCGCCATACGCTATCAGGCCACCCTGCAGGACCTTGACCATTACGAGCTTTACCGCGTGCCGGGCAACGCGCCGGTATCGGTTCCGACAAAGACGAACGTACTGGCAGCCTCCGGCGTTTCCGCCGTTAGTTCGGCAATTCTGTCAACCGCCACCTCGTTTCAGGACCAGACGCCGCTAGACCCGGACAACGGAAAAGACTTCACTTATTACCTGTTTGCCGTTGACGATCAGGGCAACGCCTCCAACCTGTCCAGCGAGGTGATGACGCAGAACCCGCATCTCGCGTTCGTGGAACTGATTCCCACTGTGCCGCAGAACCTGGCGACCGAGGTTTCCTCAAACAAGGTGGCAGTTTCATGGGACGCGGTCACCGATTCAAACGTGAACGGCTACAACATCTTCCGCGCGCCCGGCTCGTCATTCGACCCCGCGCAGGCGCTCAAGGTCAACTCAACGCTTATAGCGAAAGGGACCGGCAGGGTGAGCTTTGACGACAGCGCGGGCAATGCGTCCAATCGCAGGCCTTCCGCTCAAGTGCCCTATCCGCAGGACGGCCAGACCTATAGCTACAAGGTTGAAGCCGAGGATACCACAAGTTACTGGACGGACGGCACTTCCAATATACCCACGCTGGACACAAGCGCTTCCAAGACCTCAGGCACTGGCGACGGCACGGGTGGGAGATAACCTCTCATGGCAGAGGACAACGACAATGCTGTTCTGCACGTTAACAAACCGGGGCAAGCGCCCAGGGCGATTGTGTTTCTTGACAAAACACAGCGCCCCTTGACCCCGGCTGAGGCCAAGCGCGCACGGTTCATCAAAAACCTGAAAAACAACTATGCCCGGCTGAACGAAGCGCTGGCATTTTTTGAATACTTCGCCGCCATCTGCGAGCTTTCATTGGAGCGCCGTGAGTCAATACGGAAGGCCAACAAGGACGCTATCGATGAACTGAGCAGGAACTTTGAGGATAAACTGGCCGAGTATGACAGGCGGCGAAAGGGGGTTGTGTAAGATGGCGACGCTGGCCTCTTTACTCTCACAGGCGGTCATGGCTGTTATTCCGACCGCCTACACGACACCAGCGCTCGTTTCCAAGATGACCGGCGGTGAAGTGCCGGAGGAAGACATCCTGCCAGAGTGGATAGAGGCCGCCACCGAAGAGATTGACCGGCGTTCCGGCATGTGCTTCCGGACCAAGCAGTTCACGAATGTGTTGGATGGCGACGGTTCCGACGCTGTTTTTTTGGATTGCTTCCCGATCCTGCAGATTGACTCGTTTGAACTGGACGGCGACGAAATTCAGCAGAAAGAATACGCGCTCAAAAAGGCGACAGGGATTATAAAGCTTAAAAGCCGACTGATACCGTACGGCATAGCCAATGTAATCGTCAGCGGCATTCACGGCTACGTCAAAGTCCCGGCTTTAGTCCAGAAGATAGCCACACTCATAGTTGCAAAAACCGTGCTATCGGCCAGGTTAGAACCGCTTGTGGACAGCGAGAATATAGGCGATTTCTCGCAGACGCGCAGTTTCAAGAAGCTGAACGACGAGTTGGATAGGGCGTGGGCCGCGCTCGGCAAGCGGTTCAGAATATCGACATTATGATTGAAAAACGGCTGTTGAACGAAACCATCACCATCCGCAAGCCTGTCCAGCGGTTCGTGACCGGCACGAAACAGCCCGTGTTTGATTATGTGGTATTAACCACCGGCGTAAAAGCGCGATTCAACCCGGGCGGGACGGCATCAAACCGGAACGTACTGGGCCAGACGCCGAAACACGCGTTCCGGCTGTTCGTGAACACGACAGACCTTAAAGAGAACTACGAGGTCGTCCTGGAGTCCGATAATAGTGTGTTCACGGTAACCGACGTTAAGAATTTCTGGAATCACCACCTGGAAGCCACTCTTGAGGAGAAAAAATGATCCGCATCATCCTGAGGGACAAAGACGGGCTGATAAAGACGCTGCCGCAACTGCCGCAGCGGCTGCATAACGCCATCGTCCGCGCCATGCGGGAATCGGCGGTTCTCCTGCAAAGCTACGCCAAGCTCTACGCGCCGGTATTCAGGGGCCTGTTGCGCGTTTCCATAGCACAGAACGTAACAGAAGAAGGCAACCGCATAATCGGCGAGGTGGGCTCAGGCCTGCCTTACGCTTCGGTAATAGAGGAAGGCCGGAACCCGTGGTCCGGCGCTATGCCGCCGCCGTCTGGCGACCTGCGGACCTGGGCGCGGCGCAAACTGGGCGACGAACGGCTGGCCTTTGTGGTAGCCAGAGCCATCAAACGGCGCGGATTCAGGGCCCAGCCGTATCTGAAGCCAGCGTTATTGAGCGCAACGCCACGGATTCAAACCATTTTCCAGTCGCGTGTTCTGGAAGCCTTACAGCAGGCGGGAGGCGAAACCTGATGCCCGCGCCAAGACTGCACGAAACGCTTATCGCCGATCGGATAGTGGAACTTATCGACCAGCACCTGGCCGACCAGATGGGACTTAAGGTAATCGCCATAGGCGCGCTTGAGTTCTTCCCTGCTCTGGAAAACCTGTCGGATAACATGCCCGCTGTGTTCGTGAAGCCGGCTCCGGCCACAAATCTTGAGCGCATAACTACGGGACAGACTTACCGCATCGTCTATCACTTCCGGCTGGTGTTCGTAAAGCCGTTCAGCCCAAGCGAGGAGATAATAAAGACAAAAACCGCCGAGACCCAGAAAATAGCCGAACTGCTGATAGACAACGTTGATTTGGACGGGCTGGCTCTGCCGAACGGGCAGGTATTGTTCTCAAGCCTGAAAGCTATTGAATGGGAGCCGCCGGAGGATAATCTCGTGGCGACAATAAACGCCAATCTGACAGCCGCCGCGCTGGTATTTACAGTGGAAACCACAAGCCGCAAATAAGGAGGCAATCGTATGCCGTCAGCAATTGAAAGCCAGAAATATGGATTCAAAAAAGAAACAACCCGCGGGATAGCCGAAGCCGCGCCGCAGAAGTTCCTTGCGGTCGGCGCGGAAGCCCTGCTGGATTATAAATCGCTGCTTATCGCGGACGACAAGATACGCGGCTCCAAGGAATCTTACCCCTCGGCCGCCGGAATACGCGAAGGCGGCGGCTCGCTGCCCGCTATTGACCTTGAAGCGGACACGCTGGGCGATCTGCTATACGGCTGCCTCGGCAAGGTGACAACCACACAGCCGGACGCAGCTAACTCGCCAACCGTGTTCAGGCATGTTTTCAAGCCCGACAATAAGGTGCAGTTCCCATCATTCACTTATTTCGTTGACCGGGGACTTGGTATCAAGCGTTACCCGCTCACCGTAATAAAGAAGCTGACAATGACCGGCTCTGTTGACGGCAAGGGGCAGGTATCGGCGGACGTGTTGTTTAAGACCGAGGAAACGGCATCGGCGTTCTCGGCGGTATTCGGTACGCCGAAGCCGCTGATGTTCTTTCAGACAGAATTCAAGCTGGACGGGATTCTTAACCAGGACGTTAAAAGCTGGACGCTAAGCATCGACAACGCATCGGCGGCACATCGGACCTTAAGCCAGTCAAGGGACGCGAAGGACATAATCTCATCCGGCAAATTCTCCATCGAGGGCGGCTATGAAATCTATTTCGAGACCGAAGCCAACCGGCAGAAATTTCTGGATAACCTGCCGCAGGCCATTGATTTAGCCCTGACCGGCGATATCATAGAAGACACTTTCAAGAACAAGCTGGAACTTAGCGTTCCGAAAGCCAAATACACCGCCTATGCCTTCGGCACGCTGGAGGGGCTGTTCGGCTCTGCCGTATCATTCCAGGCGGAGCTGGACCCTGCATTGGGCTACAGCCTGCAAGCAGCGCTCACCAACGCGGTGTCAGGATATTGATTATGTATGAACCAGTTTCCGTAAACATGCTCAAGGAGCGGCTCAACAAAGAGAAAACCGTGGAAGTCTGCGGTTTGTGTTTCCGCATACGCCGCGTGCCGCTGCTGTTTTTAGGTGACGAGACCGCCGATTTCTGGGCTATCGCGCGGGAAGGCCGGGACGCGCTGGCCAAGCGCATAAATGAGCTTATATCCAATCCCAAGCTGCCGCAGTTCCGGCGTGTGCTTTTATACGGAATAATCTCACCCAAAATCGGAGTTGGTGACGGGGATCGTGACGCGGTGCCGGTGGACGCAATTATTGCCGAATATCCGCTCGCGGTCGGGCTTTTTGTCGAGATAATAAATTTTACCCTTGATTGCATACCAAAGGCGGTTTAACCATGCCCGGCTTCGAGATAATATTCGAGGCCGTAGACCAGGCCTCGCCCGCCATCCAGCGGCTGTCGCAACAACTCCTTGACGCCGCGCAACGCTCCGATAAATTCGCGGGCTTAATTGAAAAATCCACGGCGCGGGCTGATAAAGCCTTTACGGCGCTCCCCCCCAAAGTTAACGCAGCGGCGCAATCGATGTCGGCTGTCCAAGGCGCGGCAGGCCAGCTTATAAATCAGCTGGCGGGCTTTGCCACAGTCGCCGGTATAGCTGCTTTCTTTAAATCCGCAGCGGACGCGGCCTCAGGCGAAGAGGACGCATTAAGACGGCTCCAGTTTGCGGTCGAGGCAACCGGCGGCTCTTTTGGCAAGGAAAAAGAACGCATCATGGCGTTCGCGCAAGAGCAGCAGGCCCTGACCAGGTTTTCAGATACAGACACTTATGAGGCACTCAGTAAGCTTACAAGGATTACTGGCGATGCCGGGCAAGCCATGCAGGCTACAAAGCTGGCATTTGGACTTGCGTCCGCGTCTGGCAAAGACTTCAACCAAGTTTTAGAACTCCTTGGCCCGATTCTCAATGGCGACGCCAGCCGCATGCGGGCGCTTAAGACCGAGTTTGGCGCGTTCATAGGTGATGCGAACACTTCGCAGGAAGTAATAGATGCCCTTTCTAAAAAGTTTCTTGGAGCAGCAGAAAGGGAATCTGGTTTTGCACAGCAACTCGCAACCTCACGAAATCGGCTGGACGATTTCAAAGAGGTAGTCGGCATGGGTGTGTTACCAGTTTTCAACTTCCTGCTTGCCGCGCTCCTAAAAGGGACACAGTTCTTCGAGGTCCTCGGGGTCGTCATGGCTAACTGGGGTGCCAAGGCCATGGTAATCATTGAGCAGACTGCCAGCGGCTGGGGCGCTATCTTTAAAGGGCAATTCGACCGGCTGCCGGATATCGTGCAGGATGCCAATGTAAAGATGCAGGCCATAGAGGAAGCCTCAGTTGAGCAGGCAGCCGAGGTTCACAAGCGTTATTCAGATGAGCGCCAAGAGCTGATTACACAGGAAGTTGAACTTAAAGCCAGAGTTACCGAGAAATCGATAGAAGACTCGCAAAAAGAGGCCGACGAGAAAAAGCGCCAGGCGCAGGACGCGCATGACAAACTAATCCAGCTTGACGCGGAACGCCTGTAATCCGAGGGGCAGAGCCTGGAGTCCAGGCTGATGCTCATTGAGCAAGAGAAGACTCAACGGCTGCAGCAATTTGAGGATTTACGAACCAAGGGCCTGATAACCGAGGACGAACTTACCGCCGCCAGGATGAACGCGACCGCCATTTCTATTGCGGAATCCCAGAAGGCAAGGGATGCTATAAACGGCGACCTTATAATGGTACACGACACTCAAAAGGCTGTATCTGAAGCCTTTGCCTCTTCATTCTCCGGTGCCGTGGCGGACATGATCCTGCAAGGCAAAAGTTTTGAGGATGCCTGGAAGGCCGTAATGAATACGGTCTTAAGAACAGCCATTGAAACATTCACCCGCATCGCCGTAGAGAGAGCCTTGGCAGATTCCGCAGCCTCATCTGCGGGAGCAGCCTCTGGTGGCATTGGTGGAGGGCTTTTAACTGCCGGTTTCATGGCTATCGCACCATCGGTCTCTAAAGGATTGAAGAAGATTTTTGGATTTGCCGACGGCGCTATCGTCACAAAGCCTGTCCTGGCAACAATTGCGGAAAGCGGCCCTGAAGCAGTCATCCCGCTTGACCAGTTAGACAAGTTTACCGGGGATGCACCTGGCGGGAACATATCTGGCGGGGACGTAAACGTGTCGGTCATACAACACAACACTATTACGGTCACCGGTGTAGGCGATGAGCAGGTAAAACAGTTAATGCGGCGCATGTCCGAGGTTACCCGTTCCGGCACAGCCGAGGGCGCAGAGCTTGTTAAATCCATCATCTCAAAGCAGGGACGGCTGTCCAAGGAAGCGGTATGAAGACCACTTCAGCAGGATACAAAGCTGCACAGACCTCAAACCTGATTTATCCGGTCAGGAAAGTTGAGCTTTTTCGAAGGCTGGCAGACGGCTCAAGCTGGGAGACCACTCCCATTGATATTACCACCGAAGTCGTCAGGCTTGACCGGCTTTCCTGGAAGCTGGATACAGAGGCATTAAACGAATATAAGGCCTCCAACATCCGCATAGAAGTAGAAAACGCAAAGCGGCAATGGGACGCCGGATCGGCAGGCCGCTTCGCGGGATTCCAGCGATTTCATTCCAAAATCAGAGTATCTTTAGGGCTTAAGGTCTCCGGCGCTGACGAGACCTTCCCGACCTTCACCGGGGTCATTGAGGACACCATAGAGGACTCCGGCACACCCACACTGCAACTGGACATCCAATCGACAGACCAACTGCTTGAAGATGCCGACGCTGACAAAGCGGCCATCCTCGTAACTAATGAGCTTCTTGGCATTGGCGATGGCTTAAAAGCTGAGTTTGCACTCGCCAACACACCTGTAGGAGCCGTGAAAGCTGTGCGCGTCGGCGGCGAGGTGATGCGCCCTGGCACCAGATGGAGCGCTACAGGCTTAAATGACCCAACAAAGACCGCTGTAATTAAATTTGAAACCGTTCAGCCGCCCCTCGGCGCGGAGGTGCGGGCAGATTATGTGACCTGGAAACGGGACCAGCGAATCCACAGCGTAGCAAGCGACCTTATTGCCTCAGTACCACAGGTCCAGACAGCGGCGATTGAAACCGTACAGTTCGAGCCGCCCGCCCAGCGCGAAATACTGCACACACAGTTAGTGGACTTCGCGTCTTACAGTTTACACCGGGCGGCAGTTGTAGCTGAAGCAGAGCCGCCAGAGGGCGATGGGCAGCTTACTATCAATCCGTATGACACACAGGCTGAATGGGAAGCGGTGTTAAATGTCAACCGCATAAATTTCCGCCGGATAAAAGACGGGATTCATCCAAAATGGACTTCGCAATATGAAGGCGACTACGCACCGGCTCTAGAGAAAGGCACGGTTGAGGGCGATTACACATTCCCCTGGTCGGAAACCTTGCCAACAGGTTCGACAGCCACACTTGCCGATAGCATAAGAACGGTGACACACAACGGCGGCGCGGATTACATGCTCTACAACCAGGCCGAAGAGTTTGGGCTATCAAGATGCGTTTGCGCCAGAATGAGATTCTCAGCAGTCCACGGGACCATCACACTGGGAACAATGGTAGGACAATCCCCTTATCGAGGCGCACAAATTGAAATAACAGACCTAAACAAAGTAAAAGTTCGGTCTGCCACACTTAGTCCCGGTTACAATGTGGATCTTACGCAGTTCCATACATTTCGTCTCGCACTTACCATGACAAGCGTATCAGCTGGGACCTGGGCACTGTTTATTGACGGTACGCAGGTTCTTTCTGGAACGCTGGGAACGCTCTCCGGCGGCACTTCCGGAGTCCGGCTTCAATCAAGCACAGGCACGAATAGCACTTTCAGCATAGACTTTATCCGCTATAACGGCATAAGCCCGACCCCAGCGACAGGGCAGATAACTCTTTGGGTGGATTATGGAGTAGTTCTCTCTGGCCTAACGACATTCGCGCTTATAACCACCTTAGGGCCGTTCTTCGCAGAGTTGCAAGGCTTACCGGCGGGAGCCCAGTTTTACTGGTGTTGGGGCAACGACACCTATTCTTACCCCACAGAAATGCCTGTCCTCAATGGCGGAAATATCGGGAACTGGACAAATGTTCATTCTCCCAGGTATATAACGCTCAAAATTGTTTTAACTGACACCCTTGAGTCACTCCCTTATGGCGTTAAACGGGTATGGCTGCCAGCTATCGCGGTCTCACCGGCAATTGATGGCGGCTCAGGGATAGCTTCCTGGGATACCTGGAAGGCAGCGGTTATTCCAAACAACGGCACCGTCCAGAGATTTACTGCAGTTGTCACGCCGCTTACGATGTCAGGCTATGGCTACCACCGGGCGCTGGGGCCGAATGACACAATAATCTCCGACGAGTTCGCTGTATCCAACGGCTTCGGGATGCCACCTAAGATGGCTTTTATTACGCTGCTAAACACAGCTGGAGTAGTTCCCCCCGCGCACACGCTAAGCATCATTACGCTGACCACCAGAGACATCCTCATCACGATGGCAAACTTCGGCAGCCGGTCGGTGCTGGATGTAATCAAGGAGCTGGCAAGAATAGCCGACTTTGACCTCGGCCTTGACGGTGATGGCCGGTTCTTTTTCAGGAACAAGACAACAATCGCCTCTCCTTTGATTACCCTGGACGGCTCAAACATAGAGAAGGTCCAAAGCATCAGTCCCGGCTGGGACAGGGTTTACAACAGCATCAGAGCGAACTTCGGCGAGTTCGTTAAAACGGCGGACTCACAGACCGAGGGAGACCCTGCACCCACATCAAACCAGCGCTTTGGGATCAGGCCGTTGTCAGTAGGCGGCGGCGGGATGTTATTCCAGGCCGACGTAGATCTGGCGACCGTAATGGCAAAGCGATATTTCAGCCGCTACAAGGAGCCGAAGCGCCGGGCAACGCTTACGACCAGGTTTATGCCAGAGATGGAACTGAGTGACCGGGTCAGGCTGAACATCCCAGACCCTCGGCAAATCGGAGAAGCGTTCGATGCCAGGATTATCGGTATAGCGCATGACTTAATGAATTTCAGGACTGAGATGGACCTGCTGGAGATATAACGATGGCCACCAAAGAAACTTTAAGCCAAGCAGCGCAGTTCCAGAATAACGCCGGGGCAACCGGACTGGACCTGACGGTTATGCCAATTAAGCTCCAGCAGATATTTACGCTTGATGAAGTGGATAATTTTAATGACGGCGCCAAAGACCCGCGCTGGATAACTGCGCCTTCACAGTCTGCCCCGCAGTTATTCCTGCAGGTGGTACCGAATGTCGCAGCAGCAGGTTACGGGCTTCATAACACAAGCTATCACTTCGCGCAAATTCTCAAGCTTACCGCCAACAAGGGCATTTCGAGAATCGGACTCAGGATGTCATCTTATCCAGCATACTCCGCTCCGGGTAATATCATAGTAGAAATCCGCACAACCAGCGGCGCGGCAGGCGCAGAAATTCCGACAAACGTTGTTTTGGCAACGGCAAACCCTGTGCCTGCAAATACCTTAAGGTTTCTGGGAGGCACGCCGCCTATCGTTTATTTCACGACCTTTGACTTTCCGCAGTCTGTCCAACTGCAGGCCGGTATATCCTACGCCATTGTTATGCGTTTGTCGCAGACAGATTTCAATCAATTCCCTGTATGCATGTATGCCGAATACGGCGCCGCAGGCAGCAATTACCCCAACGGCAGGGCAGTCATATCACTCGATGCGGGCGCGTCATGGACTGCGGCGGGCCAGATCCTGGATTTTGATTTCCAACTTTATGAGTCAGTGGCAAATACACAGCCGATAGAAACTGGGGGGTTCCTACAGTTCGATTACAATAGCTCACCGACCATCAGCAACGAAACCATATTTAATTCCTCACGAGGGTCCATAGAACTGGAAACCCGCTTTATCTGCGAAACAATTTCCAATACTATGCCGCCTTACTCGGACTACTTCGTTCCTTTTGGCCCCGCAATACTTGGCGGCAACATTAATTCACCTCCCCTGACAGATGTTGACCGGGAAAGCCGACTGATATGGGAGTGCTGGACCAATTGGTGCCCTTACACTAATTTTTTATCCTTCCTTCCGTTTTGCTATGGGGCCAATGGAATTAGATACTGGTGGAGCCAATCAACAAATCAATGGATACAAGATCCGGGAGCAGCAATGCGACAGGGAATTTTCCTAAGTAATCCGGCGAATATTCCTATAACACTGAAATGCGAAATCAACGGGCAAGGGATAATAATTAAGGCTTATAAAAACGACAACCCGGCGCAGATTATTTTCCAGACCGGAACCAGCCCCGCAATACGCCAGCTTGATAACTACCACCTACAGCTCGCTCATGCAGCGAACTCGGACGGTGGCCGCACCAAGTATGACTACTTTAAACTCTCGGGCGCGGTAATTGAACCAGACTCCGGCGAGGTCATTCTGCGCCGGACTTATCCAATTAAGACCAAGGTCACCAAATACACGATGAACCGCATACTGCCAACGGCAGGCTCCAAGATAAACATAAAAGCTCGGTCTGGAGATACCCTTGCGGCGCTCCAGGCCACTCCGTTTAGCGACTTACCCGGGGGCACTGTCGCTGGGAATGTGGAGACGGGAGACGTAACCATAGCGCCGGGATTGTTATTCGACATAAAGCTTGAGTTCGTAAAAGCCAGCCCAAGCCCGCTGCTGAATTCGTTTGATTTCACAACAACCCCGCTGGCTGTGGATGAGGATCAACCGATAATTCTCTCGCTGGACGAGGCAGGTCCGGGGCTTGCGATGGTAACCTCCAGCGAGGAAGGCTTAAGCGAAACCTCAAACACACGAAAGCTTATGGATGGAGATACCGATACACCGTGGACCTCGTTGAATGCCTCGGACGCGACATCGGCAACTTTACAGGTCAGCTTTTTGACCCCGGCTGGGGGCGGCGATGTAAGGACATACAACGCTGTAATTCTGCGGAACACGAACATAAAGAACTTGAGAGTTCATGCCGGTATCACTACCTTTTTTGACGGAGAGATTCTGGACGATGACGTGATAATCCCCTTTCCAACGGTAACGATGCCGGTCGTTCAGTTAGAGGCTAAGACTACGAAAGTTCCCAACCAGAATAAGAAGATAGGCGAGCTTTACTGCGGACAGATTCTTATCGCGTTGCCCAATTTTGACTCATACACGCCGCAAAGGGAGCTTTTTGAATCCGGCAGTTTCAGGACATTGGGCGGCAAGCTCATCGCTTATCGCGGGAAGAACAAATACGCAGGCAAGTGGCGAATAATACTAACGGATTCCCCCTCCAAGGACACTGTTGAGCTGATTTTTAAGCAAAACCCGCTTATTACGTTTTGGCCGGAGCCCAAAGCCAGGCCAAGAGACCTTTTTGATGTCGGATGGAAGATTGAGTCCTTACCGTTTGCTTACAGCGACGTATTCAAGAACGCCGGGTACACAATAGAGGCAGAGGTAACGGAGATCTGACCGCGTCAAAGCCGGCCGGAATCCCGTTTATAGCTTAGGAGGTATTTATGAACAAGCCAAAACTAGCGCTGAATATTGATGTATGCCGGTCCAGACCTTGGACCGGCATAGTCTGGCATCATTCGGCCAGTCCGGACGGGGTAGCGCGGGACTGGGATGCCATACGCCGCTACCACACATCATACCGCATAGACGGCAGCATCGTTTCCGAAGCCGACTATAAGCGGCGGTTGGCAACCGGACTTGGCAAGTCGTTCCAGCCGCCCTGGATCGATATTGCATACCACGGCGGGACAGAATGGGTAAACGGCCAGGTAGTTTACAACTGGGGCAGGCCGCTCAGCCAAATCGGCGCTCACGCCGGTGTCAAAGGAGCGTCAAATATTTACAACACAGACTACTTAGGCCTGTGTGCTGTTGGAGATTTTGATAAAGCCCCGCCCAAACCTGAGCATTGGGAATTCAACCTACAACTGACGCGCGCCTTTATGGAAGCCTTCCGCATACCGGCCAGTCATGTAATCGGGCACTGGGAAGTATTCGACCGGCTCGGAGTGCCCAGACAGAAATCCTGTCCCGGAAAATGCTGGGACATGAGTCTTTTTAGAGAGGAACTGTGATGGACAGAATAAAACGACTGACACTGGCGCTGGCAAAGAATACCTTCGAAAGCGACTTCGCGCAGAACCTGATGCGGGACCTCAAGTCGCTTCGAACTACCTGGAACTACGTCTTATGTGCGGCAGCACATAAAACGTAATATGTGATGGCCGCACTTATGTTACGTAGAAAGCAAAGAGCTTTGTATTTCATGAGCTTTTATAAATGCGACGCCACATAAGCGCAACATCCTGTCAGTATAGTTGGATATCCCAAAAGGAGGTCCAACTATGTTTGAGCAACTCTACACAGACCATAGAACCATCTGTCGCCACAAAGATGCCCCGTATAGTAAAGAGCGTGAAGACTTTCTTGCACAACGCGCCCAGGAAGGGTATGCGCGTAGCACACTGTTCTCGCTGTCCTCGGAGCTTCTTATTGTGGTTCGCGAACTTGGTAGTGCAGGTGAATTGATGATGACTTCTGACCAGATTAAAATGGTAGCAGCCCGATGGGCCCGGCGGCAGCGGCGCATTGGACGCGCGCGCTTTGGCAAATCCTCGTATAAACTTTTCTGGGTGGTGGCGACACAATGGCTTCGTTTTCTTGGCCGCCTGTATAAGCCGCCTCAAATATCGGCATCTTCGTCTGGCATGATCGACGAATTCGCCGCGTGGATGAAAAGCGCGCGAGGGCTGTCTCCAACGACTATCTGGAGGCGGTACCGGTATATCAGACAATTCCTGCGCTGGTATGAGGCAAAAGGACATCCCATGTCCGACATCCAGATCGCTGATATTGATGCCTATTTGACCGAACATGGTGCTAGTCACTGGACTCGGGTAAGCGTGGTCAACAACGCCCGTGCACTCAAGGCTTTTTTTAGGTTCGGCGGAATGCGAGGCTGGTGCCTGACATCGATAGCGGATGCTATTCGAGGGCCTCGGATATTCTCCCAGGAAAATCTCCCCTCGGGACCGACATGGGAGGATGTGCAACGCCTTATTGCCAGCTTGGATACGGATAAGCCGATCGATATTAGGAATCGGGCCGCCATAATGCTCCTGTCCATATACGGGCTGCGTGTAGGCGAGGTCTCGCAACTTAAGCTCGAAGATATCGACTGGGAACATGACCAGATATTGATCCGACGACCCAAACTCCGACGAGCTCAAACCTACCCGCTCGTGCCTGTCGTGGGGAATGCCATCCTCCAATACTTGCAAGCTGTCCGTCCCCATTGCTCCCGTCGAGAGGTGTTCCTGGCGTCTACAGCTCCCTTCCGGCCCATCTCCCAAGGGACTCTTTATCATACGATCAGCGAACAGGCCATGGGACTGGGGATTCATCTGCCTCACAGGGGCCCGCATGCGTTGCGGCATGCGTGCGCCACTCATCTCGTTTCTCAAGGCTTTTCGCTTAAGGAAATTGGCGATCTTTTGGGACATCGTACCTCCTCGGCCACCAGAATTTATGCCAAAGTGGATCTGACGGGCCTACGAGAGGTGGCCGCCTTCGATATAGGGGGGCTTCCATGAAACTCACACAGCTTACGGATGAGTACATAAAGTTCAAACGCTCCCTCGGTATGCGCTTCTTAACGGAGCCAGTGATCCTCAAGGGCTTCTGCCGGGCGATAGGAGACCTCGACGCCGGGGAGGTGAAACAATCCTCCGTGATCACCTTCCTCGCAGGGAAAGGACCCGTTACAACCTTCTGGCACCAAAAGTTCATCATACTCAAAGGTTTCTATGCCTTCGCTGTCTCCAGAGGCTATGTATCATCATCCCCATTGCCTACAATACTACCCAAACGACCGGCCAGTATGGCGCCCTACATATATACCATCGATGAACTGCGCCATCTATTGGAGGCAACGTCACGACTTTCCGACCGTCTCAATCCTCTGCGTCCTGTCATTTTCCGCACACTTCTGCTTCTCCTCTATGGAGCCGGGCTCCGTATCGGCGAGGCTGTGTCGCTTACATTGGCCGACGTGGATTTGTCGGCGAGCCTACTGCATATCCGTGACAGCAAATTCTTCAAAACCAGGCTGGTACCCATCGGTCCCCGTCTGACCACCGAACTGGATGCCTATATTAAAAGACGGCGGCAGGCGCTGCCATGCCCGGCGGGCGAAGACTCTACCTTCTTTGCCACGCGTAAGGGTACTGGCATTGCGGTCAGTCAGGCTGATAAGACTTTTCGGTGGCTGCGTGACAAGACCAGTATCCATCGCGAGCGCGAGGCGCGTTACCAGCCGAGAATCCATGATATCCGCCATACCTTTGCCGTGCACAGGATGGAAGCTTGGTACCGCCAGGGAGCCGATGTTCAGCGGCTCCTGCCCAAACTGTCCACCTATCTCGGCCACGTCGACATCGCCTTTACCCAGCGATACCTGACCATGACGATGGAATTGCTGCAGGCAGCGAACCATCGCTTCGAATGTTATGCCTTCCCGGAGGTGAGTCATGTTTAATGCAACGCTAATCGGTCATTGGGTTCGTCGGTTTCTCATGGAGCACATAGTGGCTGAACGGAATCTCGCGCGCAACACTCAGACAAGCTATCGCGATACACTGGCTCTCTTGCTTCCGTTCGCTGCCGCGAAAGTGAACAGGTCCGTGGATAAGCTCACTATCGAGAACATCTCGCCTGAAGTAGTCCGATCTTTCCTGCTTCACCTTGAGCAAGACCGGAAGTGCTCCATCGCTACTCGCAATCAGCGGCTGGCGGCTATCCACGCGTTAGCAAAATTCATTGCCGAGCATAGCCCGGAACATATTGCTTGGTGCGCCGAGGTCCGCTCGATTCCGCTTAAGAAATCTTCCAAGCCGGTGATGTGTTACCTCGAGAAGGCCGAAATGGATGCCATTCTTGAGGCCCCTGATCGCAGCACGTCACAGGGACTCCGGGATTACGCCCTCCTGCTTTTCCTTTACAACACAGGGGCTCGAGCCAGCGAGGCTGCCCACGTTACTGTTGCCGATTTGAACTTGAATGGATCTGCGTCGGTTAAGCTCGTGGGGAAGGCTGGAAAAGTGCGTCATTGTCCGCTTTGGCCCTCGACAGCCAAAGTGATGGCCGATCTCATATGCAGTCGGGAAACCGCCACGATGGCTTTCCTGAACCGTCTCAAGCAGAGTATTACGCGTTTCGGAATCAACACTTTGGTTAAACGTTACGCCGACAAAGCGAGCCGCCACATTCCTTCTATGGCGACCAAACAGATAACTGCGCATACGCTCCGCCATACGACGGCAGTACACCTGCTTCGCGCCGGGGTGGACATCAACACCATCCGGGCCTGGCTGGGGCATGTGTCCCTCGACACAACGCATATTTACGCCGAGATTGATCTCGAAATGAAGGCCAATGCCCTCGCTCATTGCGAAATTCAGACAGCAACCCTGCCCAGGGCACAGTGGCGCGATAACCGTGGGGTCATGGCATTCTTGAAATTGCTGTAGAGGACGGAGGGACTTTATTATGTTGCGTCCAGAAGGTGATATCCCAAGGAAACCCAATGACTTTCGCTGGCTACGTGACATAAGCGCGGCCATCACATATTACGTCTATCTCGCCCTATACGTCTTCCTGTGCGTCTGGACTGCGCTATATCATCCGGAACACCTTTCGACCGCCATCACCGTCACCGGCGGCATCGTCAGCGTTGTGTTTGCGGGCTACGTCCTCACCAAAACCTACGAGAAGGTCAAAAACGGGAACGGCAACGGGAACCACAAGCCGCCCGGAGGAGATGAAAATGGCGCTTCTGACTAAGATTTTCGGGTTTATCATCCGGCGGCCACAAGAGGCCGCCATTATCCTGTTAGCTTTAATGCTGGCGGTTCTGTATTGGCAACTCAAGCGCGAGACTGGCCGGGCAGAGCAACTCACGGCAAAGATTGAGGGCCTGCCGCCGAATACGAAGCAGGTGGTCACGATTTACCGCGACCGGGTCGTCACCAAGTTGCGAGATGGACCAACAAAGATTGAATACAGAGACCGCTACCTGCCTCCTGAGGGCCATGTCGAGGTCGTAAGCAAGGTGGACCAGCCGGATAAGCCGCCGGAAGTGGTGGTTAAGGATCGTGGTTTCACCCGACGGCTGGGTGGCGGTCTTGTCTATTCTGGCAAGCTACTGCCACTGGTCGACTTCAAGTGGGCATATTGGGGACGTTATAGCCTTACCGCCGGGATAACGCCGCTGTTCGGCGGGATTGGTCTTTCACGCCATATTGACGATTTTACACCTTTTCAGAATTTGGAACTCCAAGGTCTCGCCGGTCTTGGATGGGGTGCGAAGCTTCGCTTTGGGATTGGATTGAGAACGAATTTTTAGGAACCTGCTACAAAACAACTTTGTTTCCTTTAGAAGCAAAGTGCTATGATAAAAAGAATTCAGATTCAAATTTATTCGGAGATTAGAGATGCCATTCACTCGCAAGGATTTCGGGTTCGGTCGCATCGGGGATGTGATAAAAGGGCTTAAGCACAGACATAAAGTTGATTCCCTAGACTCTATTTCTGAAAAAGATAAACTTAATACTCTCTGTTATGTTCTTGATTTTAGCCCTGAACAACTCGATGCACTTATAGCCGACAATTCTCCTGTCCTGCGCACAGTCCAAGGCCACGCCTTTGAGACTTTCTTCCAGATTTTACTGGCAAGAAATGGCCATACCATCGAAAAACGTGGTGGGGACACAGATATAGATCAGGTTCTAAATGGGCACACTCTCCAACTTAAGACCCCGACACGGTCTGGGACCAGAGAAACTGAAGTTCAATATAAAACTCACAAGACACACGGAGCGAAATCAGAACAAGAATCTCTGGAATACTACCATGGGGCGGACTCCTTCGCTGATTTTCTTGTAGGGCTAATCACATATACCCCACTAAGGATTATGATTTTAGGTAGGGATGAATTACCCACACATCCGAAAGATAGAAAACGCATACTTAGTCCATTCACCATCAATTGGAGTCTGCATTCCGGACTAGGAGCCTTTAATCGGCTAGGGATAAAAAAACTAGATTTAGAAGTGATGAGTAGCCACACTCATCCGAAAACATCTTTACTGCCACGCACATCTAAACTTACAGAGTTAAGTTCTGAAATAATTGTTGACACCATTATTCAAGAAGAGAACTTCCGAATTTGGGATATGAACATGCGTGGTTTTGCGAGAGAGCATGCATTTAGATTCTTTCTTAAAGATCAACGTGTCGTAGCGTATGATGTTAGCCACTGTTCAAGGCCTAGGGCTGATAAAGCCGACATAGCACTGCTTAGAAGGGTTGGAAATGGCTGTGAACACTTCCAGGTAAAAGGGCCGACTGTTGGGGCATGCGATTTCAACCAAACAGATCCTATAATTGGTGTTGAGACACAACTCTCGCGCGGCAGGGCAAACGATCACCCGACTCAAAGTCGTCTCTATTTAAAAACAGATTTTGAAGGGGTAATCGTTTGTATTGAGCCTCAACTGGCATACCAAATCAACTTATGTAGAAGCGGAGGCCGCAATCCCAAGGATGATGTTTCTTGGGAGTTTTATTCAATCCCTGTATCAGAACTTATCGCGCATCAGAAATATCCTCGAAGGATAAATTCCATGCAAAAGCTTAGATATTCTAAAATGCAACGATATAGGATTAATGACGCATGGGCAAAGCAATGGACAGAATTACCTAAATAAAATTTGTAATCAACAACTCTTTTCCTTTTTTCCGGACGGTCTTAACATTTGCAGTGTTATACCACCATTCCTCCGCGCTCAAATGCGCCCAACTATATAGTTTTCGCGCTGTTTCACAGTCATCGTAAGACAAAAGAAATTTATGCCTTGTTTTCTGCAGTACCTTAGCCAACCGTTCGTGGTCATGCATCCTGAATGAATGGACATAAGCGCGTGTCTGATCTGCCTCAATATATGGTGGGTCAAGATATATAAAGACTTTCCGCCCCTGCGGTTTAGTCATAATCACCTCTTCAAAATCCAACGAGGTCAACTTCACACCCCGTAGTTTCTCTGCCGAAGAAGTGATAAATGGCTCCCATGATTTTGGTGGAGCACTTTTTCCAACCGCATAGCCCCACGCTGGTTTTTTCATAATACCCGAATATGATGTGCGGTTTAAATAATAAAACCTATAAGCCTGCGACAAACTATCTTGCGGCCCCCACTCCTTCATTTCCGCATGGCGAACCTTGTCGGCAGTTTCAGGATTTAAGAGTGAAATCAACTTCGGTCGCAAAGAGTCATCTTGAATGACCTGGTAGGCATTAATTAAGTCAACGAATATATCATTCAACCAATTAAATCGAACTTTTTCTTTTGAAAAGAATACCTGCCCACCTCCTACAAAAGGCTCACGGTATTCGTCATGTGGGACCTGATTCCAAATATGCTCCATATATTTTATCGCGTAGAATTTCCCACCTGGGTATCGGAAAGGAGACTTCACCCTGGCAGCAGCCTGCGGATTAAGAAGCATTAATTGTCGTGCAATCATTTTGAAACCTTAAAGTTACAGATGACCAACTCAAACCCTTTGCGTCTTCGGCCAGCAGCTATTGAGGGCCCATTTTCCTGTGAATTATCTACACGGTAAAAAAATTCCACAGGATATATACTCGCCCATTCATATAATTTACGAATGTCGGGATGATCTTCATAGGTTAATATGAATGAATGCTTGGTTTTTTGCAGCAAAGATGCCAGCCTCAAGTGATCTGAAGTCTCAAAGCCATTACTGTAGTGCTTACGCTTAGGCGGCATATAGTATGGCGGGTCAAGGAACAATAATACACCCTTGCCACGACTTGGGGAAGCTATTACCTTTTCAAAATCAAGGCATGTAATCTTAACATCTCGTAACTTCTGGCCACAAGGATTGAGTCTCTCATTCCAACGCTCAGGGGGCAAACTGCGTTTAGGGCGATACCCCCAACCTGGGCTTACCATTTTCCCACTAAACGAGGTCCTATTGATGTAGTAATATCTGTATGCCCTATCAAGACTGCTTTTGGGCTGATAGGATCGAACTTCCGCCCATCTCTCTTTAGAAGCTATTTCTTTAGAAAGCCTCTCAACTAATTCTGGCCTCAACTTGGCATTGGCCATTACCTGGTAAGTATTTACAAGCTCAGAATCAAAGTCATTTATCCAACTATATTTAGCTTTAGGTTTTGCAAAGAATACTGCACCTCCCCCAACAAATGGCTCGCGATATTCATCGTGAGGACATGCCTGCCAAAATCGCTTTAGTCCAGATAGCGCATAGTACTTTCCACCAGGATAGCGAAATGGAATTATCACTTTTTTCCCATTGTCCGGGGCGGCTAACAGTTTTAAGTCTGTGATTGCTTTCCGCTTTGTAAGTATTGTGGGCATTCTTAATATTATCCTAGCTCGTTGCGATAGATGTTCTAATGTGTTTCAAATAATTTTCCAGATCTGACTGTAGTATAAGCCAATCACGACCAAGCTTTTGCCCCCGGAACTTGTTTTGTCTAATCAAAAGCCGCGTATGCTGAATTGTATATCCCAAAAGCTTTGCAGCCTCAGCTGACGTTATATACTGTGAATTTTCAATCTTCATAAATGTCCCGTGCGATATTCCCTAGGGAACATCATACATAATCGACAAGACGAACTCAAATTTCCCCAACTATCCTTGACTCACCATCACTTCAGCCGTGTAGATGCAGACCGTGAATCCGTCAATATAAGGTGCACCATAACGATCTTTTTCACAAATAAAGTATAGCAGACCAACGCGACAACGTAGTGTCGCGATGAAAATGGCAGTTTTTGCCACATCTGTCCGGGGAAAGTTTTAAACGGCTGCTGGATGTAAGCGGAGTCGGACTTCAGAACAGACTAAATCCCCTATGAAAAGGCGATTTTGGGGTTGTTTGGCAGTGCTGTCCGGGAAAGTAGGGAAAACGGGATACACAAAATCATGTCCAGATTGGAGGAAGGAGAGTGTAAATAGGCGTCTTAGCGGTTAAAGATTACGGTTTCCGACGGAAAATGCGCCATAATACGGCGGTGTAGGGCTAATTTGATGATATGCGGCAAAATTTCCCCGGACAGATGTGAGTTTTTGCAATTTAAAACCTCGGATGCGCCTTACCACAGGTCGCTTTCAGAAATTCTGCGGTGACGTGCGTATATCGCTGTGTTGTAGTTATTTGGCAATGTCCAAGCATTTCCTGTAAAACCCGCAAGTCAGCGCCCCCCTCCAACAAATGCGTCGCGGCGCTATGCCGGATTTGATGCGGCGTGATCCTGCCATGCAGTCCGGCTCTCCCGGCCATTCTCCTCAGTTCCCACCAGAACGTTCCCCTGTTTATCGGCTGGCCCCGCGAATTCACAAAAAGGGTAGCTTGAGCTATAGGCAATCGCTGATTCCTTGCCACCAGGTAGCGGAGAATGGCGGCATTGGCTTTCTTCCCGAACGGAACGATGCGATCCTTTCCGCCTTTGCCGCAGATACGCACACAGCATCCTTCCAGATTGACTTTATCCAGCGTGATGCGCAGTAGTTCCGACACGCGCATGCCGGTGGCGTACATGAGTTCCAACATCGCATTGTTACGAACGTGGTTAAATTTACCATCCACTGGCGCATCAAGAAGCCTTGCCATCTCTTGAACGCTTAACGGCTCCGGCAGCCTTTGCTTAAATTTAGGAAGCTTCATTCCAATGGTCGGGTCTGCTTTGGCATGACCCCTCTCCGCCAGGAACCGATGGAATTGGCGGATGGCGATGGCCGCCGCGAAGAGCGAGCTGCTCGCCAGCCGCGCATCCCTTCTGGCCTCCAGGTATGCCATGACATGATCGCGGGTAGCCGTGGCCGGAGTCTTCCCCCGGCCCACAAGGAAGCGCAGATAGCCCCGAATTTGGTAACCATAACTGGTCCAAGTGCATGGAGAGAGCCCCCGCTCTACCCGTAGGTGCTGCATAAAGCCGGCCAGCATGGCATCCGGGCTCATGGCGTTCCGCTCCCGGCCCACCGCTGGGCCACCCGGTCGACCGCCTTGGCACCACGCCGCCGGGCTTGGCGAATCTTAAACGCCACATAGCTCTTGGCCCGCCTCAGCGACTTCCGGGGTATAGGGATGCCGGACTCCCGCATGCGGGCAAAGGCCCACTGTTCAGCCTCGTATTCCTCTACATGACGGGGTTTACGCCTGATCCTTGGCCCTGAGGCCGCCTGGGCCTGCCCGGAGCCGCCGTGGGGCAACGTGGGCCCAAAGACGTGCCCCAAGGCCACATGGGCGCATTCATGCAGGAAAATGTGCAGGGCCCGCCGGGTAACCGGCCTCGGCGCCGCTATCTCTGCGGTGCTATAAGCCCTGCCTGACAGCGTTCTGCGGATGCGGACGACCCTGACCGCCACCGGAGTGTTGGCCAGGGCCGCCTGAATACACAGTTGCCGCATCCTTTCCTTGCCTGCCTTGAGCGTCTCAGCGTATGGCTTCATGTGGTTATGCCTTCTTCTGGATGACTTTGACCCGCTTTTTGTCGTCTTTGACAACCTGCCAGCCCTTTTTCTTGAAGGTCCAACACCGCGCCCGCACATTCGCTTCAAGGTCTTTGCCTTTACCCGCGTCACCGGCTTTCTTGGCAAGCTCGGCGGCAATCTCATGGGTTGTTTTGCCGCCAGCCAGAAGCATCGGGTCAATGATGGCCGCCAGAGAACCGCTGTTCTTCGCTTTGGCATCCCCCCCCGTCTTGCCCTTGCCGTTGACCTTCAAGAGGAGTTTGGACTCTTTGCCCACACCCTTTTCGTCATACGGCTTAAGCTCGTAGTCGCCGTTCACCATGATGGTCGTGCCGGTGGTCTCCAGCTTTATGAGAACCTTGCCAGCCTTTGAACCAGTCACCGTGACCGGAATGCCCGTCTTGGACAGATACTTCTCGCCTGTTTTCGCTTCGCTTGCTTTCATTGTTTTTTCCTCCTGGGGCTCATGGCCCCGATAACCCGCTCCGTAGCCCGCCCGTCCACCCGGCGCTGGCTGAACTCATAAACGCCATGGGACACACCGCGAGCTACAGCCGCCTCGACTTCCTTGCGGCTATAACCCAACTGCAACGCCCGGATGACCTGATCAGCGACCAAGTCTGTGACTATGGCGTTGAGAACATCCTCACGTGGCATCTTCATTCGCGTTCCTCCTCTACCCCGGCCTCAATCGCGGCCCATGCCAGTTCGCACAGGGCTTCTGCCGTCTTGTGGGCCAGGCCGAGCTTGTGGGACACATCGGCTGCCGTCATGGTCTCAATCAGGCCTTTCAGCCCATCGCGCTCGCGCCACCCGATCTGTTTTACATTGTTCTGCCAGCTTCCATTCTTAATTGTGCTGACAGACTTCTTAAAGGCGGCCGGGATGCGCTTCACGACCTCCTGCGCACCCTTTTTGTAGACAGCAACACAAATCAGTTCGCCGTCATCTGCGTAAACCGCCCAATACCTACCTCGTTTTTCTATTTTCATATGACTCATCCCACACTGGCCACATGCATATACCCGCCTTGTCATCCTGCCCAATGTCGTATTCCTTCCCGCAGGCGATGCATGTCACCCGGCTCTCATTGTTGTAGTCCCAACCCTCAGAGTAGTCTGCCGCCTTATCGTCATACTCTGGGCCGTCCGCCGTTATCTCGCAGGGGACACCCCGCAGTTTCAGCGTTACCTTTTGGGCTTTGAACTGGTCGCTTCCACACGCGCATTTAATGTTCTTCTTCCGGGCATGCTCAGCAGCCCTATGGACTATGCTCCTGGGGATAATGTGGCGGTAGCGCCGGATGGTCTGTTCAATCATGCGCTTGGTAGGCTCGTCTGCAAGCTTCACATAGAAGTCCAATATCTCGTCACGATTGGATATCCAGTGCTTCATACGCTTTTCCAGTTCCTCTTGAGTCAGCGTTTTCATTACTGCCTCCTATACCGCAATATTTGCGGCCTTGAAATATGCGACCAACAGGACTGCGGCCAATTGATTCCGGCCACCTATATGCCAATCGGTGTTCTTTTCAGGCTCAAGGCTGGATTTATAATCGTAGATGGTAAACTCCAGGCCGCTAATGCGCCCATACCATTCCGCCTTGACCTTGCCGTCCGGTGATAGTCCCGCCAGCGGCTTGCCGAATACGCGCACAAGGTCCTCGTAGCGTGTGCCCTCCGGCAGATAACCTATGCATCCCGTGCCGCGAGGGCGGTTACCGCCCACTTGAACTTCTGCCTCCAGCATTACTTTCATTTTTGTCTCCTTGCGGCGAATCAGGACATTGTCCGGGGTCATTATCCCTGCGTTGACCAATTCCTTTTTTACCAGTGCGTGTATCCGGACCGCCGCGCCGATTGTCAAATCCAAACGGTGAGCCAGCATATCCGGCTGAAGGCTCCAGACCTTCTCGTATAGCTCTTTCGGAATCCCGTCACCGCATTTTTTTATCTCCATATAACTATGCCTTAGGGAAGTGCTTTGCCAGAACTGGATCAGCGCGGTAAAGCTTCAACATCTTCATCGCCGCCCGCGCGCCCCGCACCAATTGCGCCCGCGACAGCCAATCCAACGTGGAGTGGAAGATGTCGTTGCGCATAATGTCCTCAATGTAGTCAGCATCCTTCCCGCTGGCCGCCGTCGCCTCAACAATAACCTGCTGATAGAGGCTCATGGCTTGACCGCCTTGACCACGGTCGGGATGTCGCCCTCAACCCGCGTCCCCAGGGCCGTAACATCTTCAATAAACAGCTCATCTTCTACCGCCAGGTTGTCCCACTGTACGAACACCTCCTGACCCGCAGTGCGAACCACCGTTCCGGTGTATTTGCCGCCCCATTTCGCGTCGCGCACCCGGTCGCCTTTCCTTATTTTCTTCGTATTCTTCATAGTGCTTTACCTCCTTATCTCCGTCGGTGAATCACTCTACAGGATCACCTTACAAGGAATTCTGGGCGAAGTCAAGGCCTTTCTTCGTCGGCGAAAACTCATTTGAAGTTGTGTCAAGGCCTGTTATTTCAGCGATTTTTCCGCCTCGTTCTGAAGCCTGTGCAGCTTTCGGACATAAGGCAGAAATCCTTCTTTGGGCTTCTGATTCAATTTCCAGAACAGGAATTTATCAAATGCATCCCAGAAAATCTCGCCATCTGAATAAACCTGAATAGTAAATTCCATAATGAGCACCTTTTTCTTCTTTGGCATGGTTTTTCTCCTCGGGCAAGTTGCCGCAGATAGGGAGGTTACCTTCGTTAAAAGCCTTATGCAACACATGAGAGCCTTCTTCGTCAGTTATGGATATTCCTTTATATTGCTTTGATAAATTTGGATTTGCTGGTTGGATTTGCTATATTTTTGGTGGGTACTCATAGATATATATTAAATGGCATGAGTCATTTCTCGCAGCATCAGTAATATGGCTGGTCAGAATGAAAAAACTATTGAAATTGCATTTTAAAAATGCTCATTTAACTGAGAGCAGCCCGCAGCCCGCAGCCCGCAGCCCGCAATTTTCACGCATCGGATCAGCGAGGCTTGTAGAAAACCAGATTAAACACTTGATACATAGATATATTATTCGAACCTCTCACTGATGCGCCGGCGGAAGAAATGTAACATTCCGGTGTAACATATCTCCCCACGCCCACCTCTTCAGCCCTTCCCGCGCGGCTCGGCCGCCAGCGGCGATTCAACCCTGACAGAGCATCCGGCACATCCCTCGCCGGACCTGTACCGGCGCACGCTTTCCTGCGGTCGAGACCGGCATAGCCACAGCGCCCCCGGTGCAGCGGCATCCGCGCAGTGTCGGGCCTGATCTTTTTTGTCGGGCCGTGTCCGGTCTGGTGAAATTTCCCCGTCTAGCCACCTGTCGGCACGTCGATGCGCCGCTTCATGCGTGCGCGGCGAAGGCCGGCAAATGCGATCGGGTCTTTGCCCTGGTCGCTCGGGGACGCCGCAGGAAACCATGCGGTGCCCATGGGTCGCGAACAATCAATCACGCCGGCGACGAACTCGCTTCCGGCAAAAACGGGGATTTGACTCATGCGTACATCCATCAAACTGCTCGTCACGGCAGCGCCGCTTGCGCTGTTCGCCACCATCGCCCTGCCCG